>NZ_JBIWLU010000013.1:0-57987 GCF_044766365.1 Streptomyces sp. NPDC102279
GCCGGCGGGTCGAGCTGCCCGCTCTCCGAGCGCGGGAAGAACTCGTACCAGGAGCCGTACAACGCCCGCTCCCGCTCCACCAGCAACGGCAACGGCTCGGACGACGTCAGCAGGTCGCGCAGCGGGTGACGGGCCAGTACCTCGTCCACCTCCGGGGTGAGGGCGGCGGCGAGCCGGGTGGCGACGGGACGGTCGGGATCGCGCAGCGCGTCGACGGCGGCGAGGACCGTGTCCCGGTGACGCTTGCCCGTGGGTCCCTTCGGGATACCGGCGGCGGCCCGCTCGTACAGCCGTGCGCCCTCCTCCAGCACCAGTTCCGTGTCCTGACCGGCCGGGATCTTGATCCCCGCGTGGTGCCGCCAGGTGGTGACGGGGTCGCCCCACGCCTCCACCGTGTACGTCCAGCGGCCCTCCCGGTCGGCGCTCACGCGGGCGCCCCAGCGGTCAGTGCCGGGAGCCAGCTCGCGCATCGGCGACCAGGGCCCCGGGCGGCCCTGCGGGTCGTACAGGACGACGTTCGCGGCGACCGCGTCGTGGCCCTCGCGGAACACCGTGGCCGAGACCTCGAACTCCTCGCCGGTCACGGCCTTCGCGGGCCGGCGTCCGCCCAGCACCACCGGGTGGACGTCGAGGACGGGAATGCGCCCGACGGCCGTCACCGGAGCGACGGCGGCGGTCACGGGCGAGTCGGCGGCACGGGTGGCCGGGACGGCGGACCTGCCCTTCCTGCGGGCCGGTGCGCCCGACGCGGAGGCGGCCGCCTTGCGCGGGGCGGCCTTGCGGGGGGCGGTGGTCCGCGGGGCGGGCGCCGCGGGCACGGCGTCGGCGGTGTCCTGGACGGCGGGTGTGGCCGCGGCGTCGGCGGGACCACTGCCCTCGGAGGCGGCGGCCGGTTTCTCCGGAGTGCGGGGACGGGGGTCGGTCTTGCGCTTTCGGGGCTTCTCGGAAGTGGTCGTCGGGGGTGGCGACGTGTGGTGCGTGGCGGGCATGACCGCTCCTGTCCGCGTCAACGTGGGTGGGCGGATGGGGGTGTGGGGAGGTGGACCTGCGAGGTGTACCGGAGGAGTCTTCCCACCCTATGCGGGTGAGCATTCCGGCACTTTGTTAACTACTCACGCGTATGTCTACACACAAGACCGGCCTCGTCCCGGGCAGGCGAGGCCGGTGCGGTGTGGCCGAATCACCCTGGTTGTACCAGCATCCCGCCGCCGTCACCCGACGTTCAGCAGTTTGTTCGGTGAACCGGGGCCGACACCTGACAACTTCCCCGGAACGGCCTGTTTCACCAGTGCCTTCGCGACCTGTGCCGGAGCGGCCCGCGGATGGCGGGACAGATACAGGGCGGCAGCGCCCGCGACATGCGGGCTCGCCATCGAGGTGCCGGAATAGGCCACTTTCCCCGTGTCGCTCGTGTACGAAGCTGACGTGATTGCCACCCCGGGCGCGAACAGGTCGACCGCGGGGCCGGTGTTGGAGAACCTCGCCCGCGCGTCGGACCGGTCGCTCGCGCCGACCGTGAGGGCCTGGGCGACCCGGGCGGGGGAGTAGCGCGCGGCCGGCCGGCCGTCGTTGCCCGCCGCGACCGTGTACGTCACGCCGGACGCGATGGAGTTGCGGACGGCCGCGTCCAGCTGGGCGTTGCCGTACCCGCCCAGGCTGAGGTTGGCCACGGCCGGCTTCCTGGCGTGCAGGGTGACCCAGTCGATCCCGGCGATGACCTGAGCGGTGGTACCGGCCCCCCGGTCGTCCAGGACGCGGACGGCGACGACCTTCGCCTTCCTGGCGACGCCGTTCCGGCTGCCGACGACGGTCGCGGCCACATGGGTGCCGTGGCCGTTTCCGTCGCGGGCCGTCCGGTCGTTGTCCACGAAGTCCCACCCGTAGCTCGCCCGGCCGCCGAAGTCCTGGTGGGTGACCCGGATGCCGGTGTCGATGATGTACGCCGTCACGCCCGCGCCCGCCGGTCCGGGGACCGTGTACCGCCCGTCGAGCGCCCGGTTCCGCTGGTCGATCCGGTCCAGGCCCCACGGGAGCGGGTCCTTCCGGGCGCCTTCGAGGGCCACCCGGGTGTCCTGGACGACCGAGGCCACCCGGGGATCGGCGGCGAGCCGCCGGGCCCGTCTCTCGTCGACGCGTACGGCGAAGCCGTTGAGAGCCGTGACGTAGGTGTGGCTGATTCTCGCCCCGTACGTCTCGGCGACGTCCGTGCCGGCCGCCGACGGAGCGCGTGTACTCCCCTTGAGCGTGACGATGTAGCTCCCGCTGACGGAGCCGGGATCCCCCGCTCCGAGGATCCGCCCCTCGGCGGACGCCTGAGCCGGTGGGGCGATGGCCGAAAGCACCGCGGTCGTCGTGACCGCGGCGAGACCCGCCCCCCAGCGCCGACGCCACTTCCTCGTCCGTGCCATGACTGCTGTTCCCCTCCTCACGTCGACGTACGCGGCCCGGGACCGTCCTCGCGGACGGGACCCGGCCGTACGTCACCTGGCGAGCCTCTCCCGACGGGGCGAAGCACCACAAGGCCGCCCAGCAGGGCGGAATCGGCCATACCGAACGTGGCGGCCCCGTGAAGGTCGCGGCGAGTTTCCGCCGGTGTCACACGGTCGGACGGATCCGGGGGTGTGCCGCGATGCGCCGTGTCGCGAAGGCACCCCCGCCGCTACCGTCGTGGGTGACGAAGGCCGCACAACGCCGTGCGGTCCTCTGCCGCGTACGTCCTCCGTGAAGGTGGAATCCGTGAAGGCGATCCGCAGATTCACCGTCCGACCAGTACTCCCCGAAGCCCTTCACCCCCTCAGTGACCTGGCACGCAACCTCCGCTGGTCCTGGCATGCCGAGACCCGTGACCTCTTCCAGTCCGTCGACCCGGAGCGTTGGGCCGCCTCCGACGGCGACCCCGTACGACTGCTGGGCAGCGTGTCGGCCGCCCGGCTCACGGAGCTCACCGAGGACAGTCGCTTCCTGCGCCGCCTCGCCGAGGTCTCCGACGACCTGCGGGACTACATGACCGGCGACCGCTGGTACCAGACGCAGACCTCCGACCTGCCCGCCGCCGTCGGCTACTTCTCGCCCGAGTTCGGCATCACCGCAGCGCTCCCGCAGTACTCGGGCGGCCTCGGCATCCTCGCGGGCGACCATCTCAAGGCGGCCAGCGACCTGGGCGTCCCGCTCATCGGAGTGGGCCTGCTCTACCGGCACGGCTACTTCCGCCAGTCCCTGTCCCGCGAGGGCTGGCAGCAGGAGCAGTATCCGGTCCTGGACCCCAACGAACTGCCCGTCGTCCCCCTGCGTGAGGAGGACGGCACCGCCGCCCAGGTCTCCCTCGCCCTGCCCGGCGGCCGCGCGCTGCACGCCAGGATCTGGCTCGCCCAGGTCGGGCGCGTCCCGCTGCTCATGCTCGACTCCGACGTCGAGGAGAACGACCTCGGCGAACGCGGCGTCACCGACCGGCTGTACGGCGGCGGCAGCGAGCACCGGCTCCTCCAGGAGATGCTCCTCGGTATAGGAGGGGTGCGTGCGGTCCGGACGTACTGCCGGCTGACCGGGCACGCGCCACCCGAGGTGTTCCACACGAACGAGGGCCACGCGGGTTTCCTCGGTCTGGAACGGATCGCCGAACTCGGCGACGCCGGGCTGGACTTCGCCTCCGCCCTGGAGGCGGTCCGGGCCGGCACCGTCTTCACCACCCACACCCCGGTCCCCGCGGGCATCGACCGCTTCGACCGCGAACTGGTCGCCCGCCACTTCGGCGCCGACGCGGAACTCCCGCGCATCGACGTGGAGCGGATCCTCGCCCTCGGCATGGAGACCTACCCCGGCGGTGAGCCGAACTTGTTCAACATGGCCGTGATGGGCCTGCGCCTCGGCCAGCGCGCCAACGGGGTCTCCCTGCTGCACGGCCAGGTCAGCCGGGAGATGTTCTCCGGGCTCTGGCCCGGCTTCGACCCCGAGGAGGTGCCGATCACCTCCGTCACCAACGGCGTGCACGCGCCGACCTGGGTGGCCCCCGAGGTCTTCCGGCTCGGCGCCCGGCAGATCGGCGCGCTGCGCACCGAGGACGCGCTGACCGTCGGCGGCTCGGACCGGTGGGACGCGGTCGCCGAGATCGCCGACCAGGAGATCTGGGACCTGCGCCGGGTGCTGCGGGAACAACTGGTGCTGGAGGTGCGCGAGCGGCTCCAGGCGTCCTGGCGTCAGCGCGGCGCCGGTACCGCGGAACTGGGCTGGATCGACGGGGTGCTGGACCCCGACGTCCTCACCATCGGCTTCGCGCGCCGCGTCCCCTCGTACAAACGTCTGACGCTCATGCTGCGCGACCGGGACCGGCTCATGAACCTGCTGCTGCACCCCGAGCGGCCCGTCCAGATCGTCGTCGCGGGCAAGGCGCACCCCGCCGACGACGGAGGGAAGCGGCTGATCCAGGAGCTGGTCCGGTTCGCCGACGACCCCCGGGTGCGCCACCGGATCGTGTTCCTGCCCGACTACGGCATGGCGATGGCGCAGAAGCTGTACCCGGGCTGCGACATCTGGCTCAACAACCCGCTGCGCCCGCTGGAGGCGTGCGGCACGAGCGGGATGAAGGCGGCGCTCAACGGCTGTCTCAACCTCTCCGTCCTGGACGGCTGGTGGGACGAGTGGTTCCGGCCCGACTTCGGCTGGGCGATCCCCACCGCGGACGGCACCGCGACCGACGACGACCGCCGGGACGAGCTGGAGGCCGGGGCGCTGTACGACCTGCTCGAACAGCGGGTCGCCCCACGGTTCTACGACCGCGGTCAGCACGGCCTGCCCGGCCGGTGGATCGAGATGGTCCGCCAGACGCTGACCCACCTCGGCCCGAAGGTGCTGGCCGGCCGGATGGTCCGCGAGTACGTGGAGCGCCTGTACGCCCCCGCGGCGCACGCCCACCGCTCGCTCACCGCCGACACCGCACGCGAGCTCGCCGGCTGGAAGGCCCGGGTCCGCGCCGCCTGGCCGCAGGTGACGGTCGACCACCTGGAGGCGACCTCGGCCACCACGACCGCGGAACTGGGCGCCACCCTGTCGCTGCGCGTCCGCGTCGGTCTCGGCGATCTCGCCCCGGACGACGTGGAGGTCCAGGCCGTCGCGGGCCGCGTCGGTACGGACGACCGGATCGCGGACGCGGTGTGCGTCCCGCTGAAGCCGGCCGGCGGCTCCGACCTGGAGGGGCGCTGGGTGTACGAGGGCCCGCTGTCCCTCGACCGCACCGGCCCGTTCGGCTACACGGTTCGCATCCTGCCGGCCCACCGACTGCTGGCCTCCGGTGCGGAACTGGGCCTGGTGGCGGTGCCGTCGGAGGAGCCGGGCGAGGGTGCGGGGCTGCTGATGCGCTGACCCGAAGAGATCACGTAACCCTCCGGATCACGGCCGCCGGGGCCGGACCGCACACCGCGGTCCGGCCCCGGCGGACCGCGTCCGGTCGGGGGGCGGGGGCCGGGTTCAGCTGTCGAGCCCCGCGCACAGGCGGCGCAGCACCGCTCCGCAGCGCTGCGCGTAGGCGTGCTGCAGGCCCCGGGTCGCGGCTCCGCCCGCTCGGGCGTACCACTTGACCGCGCGGCTGAACGCCGTGACCGTCAGCCACACGGTGCCGTCGCCGGTGCGGGAGACCACGAAGGCCTCCTCCCCGCATTCGGGATGGCCGGTGAGCGTGCCGTAGGCCCAGGCGGTGCGCCGGGGTTCCTCGGCCGTCCAGACCACGCGGCAGGGGGCCTTGATCGGGCCGATGCCGACCGTGACGTCCACACCCGGCGCCGCCTTGTCGGCCTCGGAGACCATGCCGAAACCCATGGCGCGGTGCATCTCCCAGGTCATCAGGGCATCGGAGGCGCGTCGGAAGACGGCCTCGCCCTCGCCGATCCGGGAGCGGACGTGCAGTCGGTGGAAGCCCGGAGGGCAGCGGTCCTCGCGGGTCGCGCCCACGTCCTCGTACGTGTAGGGCATGGGGGCAAGAGTAGGGCGGCACCCGGGGGAGTCCTCGCCCCGGGTGCCGCCTCGTTCGATCTGCCGGTCCGCTAGCTGACGTTCACGGCGGACCAGGCGGCCGCGACCGTCTTGTACTCGGTGCTGGTGGAGCCGTACAGGGCCGACGCCGCGGAGAGCGTGGCCGTGCGGGCGCCCGCGTACTTGGTCGTCGACGTCATGTACGTCGTCAGCGCCTTGTACCAGATCTGCAGCGCCTTGGCCCGGCCGATGCCGGTGATCGTGGAGCCGTTGGACGTCGGGGAGTTGTAGCTGACCCCGTTGATCGTCTTGGCGCCGCTGCCCTCCGAGAGGAGGTAGAAGAAGTGGTTCGCGACACCCGACGAGTAGTGCACGTCGAGGTTGCCGACGGTGGAGGACCAGGAGTCCTTCGAGCCGCCGTCCTTGCTCGGCTTGTCCATGTAGCGCAGCGGCGTGCCGTCACCGTTGATGTTGATCTTCTCGCCGATGAGGTAGTCGCCCACGTCGGTCGAGTTGGCCGCGTAGAACTCGACGCCGGTTCCGAAGATGTCGGAGGTGGCCTCGTTCAGGCCGCCGGACTCGCCCGAGTAGTTCAGGCCCGCGGTGTTGGAGGTGACACCGTGGCTCATCTCGTGGCCCGCGACGTCCAGCGAGGTGAGCGGGTGCGTGTTGCCCGAGCCGTCGCCGTAGGTCATGCAGAAGCAGCTGTCGTCCCAGAACGCGTTCACGTACGAACTGCCGTAGTGCACGCGGGAGTAGGCGCCGACACCGTTGTTCTTGATGCCGCTGCGGCCGAACGTGTTCTTGTAGAAGTCCCACGTCTCCTGGGCGCCGTAGGCGGCGTCCGCGGCGGCGGTCTGGTCCGTGGTGGAGCTGGACGCGGCGCCGGTGCCCCACACGTCGTCGGCGTCGGTGAACAGCGTGCCGGTGCCCGACGTGCCGTGCTTGAGGTTGTAGGTCTTGTGACCGCCGCGCGTGCCGTCCGTCAGGCTGTACGTCGAACCCGACAGGGTGGTGCTGAGCGTGACCGTGCCCGAGTAGAGGCTCTTGCCGGTACCGGTCTCGATGCCCTGGTACTCGTAGAGCTTCTTGCCGGTGGCGGCGTCGGTGATGACGTGCAGTTCGTTCGGGGTGCCGTCGTCCTGGAGGCCGCCGACGACGGTCTCGTAGGCGAGGGTCGGCTTGCCGGTGGCGGCCCAGATCACCTTGCGGGGCGCCTGGTCGGCCGAGGTCTTGGCCGAGCCCGCGTCCTTGGCGGCGGTGAGCGCCTGCTTCTCGGCCTTTGCGGTGGTGACCGCCGCCTTGAGCGAGGAGACCTTGATGGTCGCCTTCGTCGCCTTGGAGACGCCTTCGGTCTTCCCCGCCTTGGTCTCGTGCACGACGAGGTCGCCGCCGAGGACCGGAAGTCCGTTGTACGTGCGTTCGTACCGCGTGTGGACCGTGCCGTCGGTGTCCTTGACGACGTCTCTGACGACCAGCTTCTCCTTGGCGCCGAGACCTATCTCCTGGGCCGTCTCCGCCGTGGCGGCGTCGGCCTTCTGGATGAGCGCGGTGCGTGCGGAGGAGGAGAGCTGGACGGGCGAGCCGGCGAGGGGGGTGGTCTTGCCGGTGGGAAGCGCCGCGGTCTGGGCGGCGGCACCGGTGGTCATACCGGTGGCGAGCAGGGCTCCGGCGGCGACAGCGGTGGCGATGGCCAGAGTGGTGCGCTTGTGACGCGCGTAGAGGGGGGTCACGCAAGCTCCTTCTCGTGGGGGCGTCCGAACGGCTTGGGGATGCCGGACGGGCGATTGTGAAGTTGCGGTGCGGGTGAGCCGTGCGGTGGAAGCGTGCCACTCGGGGCGCGTACATGTCAGGAGGGCCTAAAGACCTTGGCCGAAAATCGTCGATCAGGTGAACAGTGAGGGGGTACCGGCCCACCTCAACTCCCCCCAAGGGGCGGTCAAAGCAAACTCCCGCACGGGTAAAAGAGGGCGCCGCCCCGGGGAGTCGAACCTCCGGGACGGCGTCCTGTCTCGTGGGGTTCCGCGCGCCCAGGCGCGGACCTCAGGGTCGGTCTACGGGAAGGTGACCTTCCAGCTGTTGATGTAGCCGGTGTCCTGGGCCGCCTGGTCCTGGACCTTCAACTTCCAGGTCCCGTTGGCGACTTCGGAGGACGCGTTGACGGTGTAGGTCGCGTTCACGTTGTCCGCCGAGTCGGACGAGCTGAAGCTCTTCAGGCGGTACGTGGATCCGTCCGGGGCGACCAGATCGATCACCAGGTCACCGCGCCAGGTGTGCACGATGTCCACGGCGACCGCGAGGTTCGACGGGGCGTTGCCGGTCCGGCCGCTGACCGTGATCGACGACGTGACCGCCGCGCCGTTGTCCGGAATCGATACGTCGGCCGTGTTCTCGAACGACGTGCCGCCACCGCCGCCCCCGCCGGGACGCGAGCCGACGGCCACGGCCGCCCAGGCGTTCGCCACGGCCGTGTACTCGGCGCTGGTCGTGCCGTACAGCTCACCCGCCGCCGCGAGCGTGCCGGTACGGGCCGCCGCGTAGTTGGTGGTCGAGGTGAACTTGGTGGTGAGGGCGCGGTACCAGATCTGCAGCGCCTTGTCGCGGCCGATGCCGGTGACCGGAAGCCCGTCGGACGTGGGCGAGTTGTAGCTGACGCCGTTGATGACCTTGGCGCCGCTGCCCTCGCTCAGCAGGTAGAAGAAGTGGTTGGCGATGCCCGACGAGTAGTGCACGTCGAGGTTGCCGACACCCGAGTACCAGGAGTCCTTGGAGCCGCCGTCCTTGCTCGGCTTGTCCATGTAGCGCAGCGGCGTGCCGTCACCGTTGATGTCGATCTTCTCGCCGATGAGGTAGTCGCCCACGTCGGTCGAGTTGGCCGCGTAGAACTCGACGCCGGTTCCGAAGATGTCGGAGGTGGCCTCGTTCAGGCCGCCGGACTCGCCCGAGTAGTTGAGACCCGCGGTGTTGGAGGTGACACCGTGGCTCATCTCGTGGCCCGCGACGTCCAGCGCGGTCAGCGGGTCGGCGTTCCCGGAGCCGTCGCCGTAGGTCATGCAGAAGCAGCTGTCGTCCCAGAACGCGTTCACGTACGAGTTGCCGTAGTGCGCGCGGGAGTAGGCGCCCACGCCGTTGTTCTTGATGCCGCTGCGGCCGAACGTGTTCTTGTAGAAGTCCCACGTCTCGGCGGCGCCGTAGTGCGCGTCGGCGCCGGCCGTCGCGGCGTTCGACGTGGTGCCGTTGCCCCAGGTGTCGCTCGTCTGCGAGAACAGCGTGCCGGTGCCCGACGTCCCGTGGTTCAGGTTGTACGTCTTGTGGCCGCCGCGCGCGCCGTCGGTCAGCGTGTAGTTGGAGCCCGACTGCGTGGTGGTCAGGGACACCTGGCCGCTGTACTGGGTGTTGCCGATGCCGGTCTTGATGCCCTGCCACTCGTAGAGCTTCTTGCCGGTGGCGGCGTCGGTGATGACGTGCAGCTCGTTCGGGGTGCCGTCGTCCTGGAGGCCGCCGACGACGGTCTCGTAGGCGAGGGTCGGCTTGCCGGTGGCGGCCCAGATCACCTTGCGGGGCGCGCGGTCGGCGTCCGTGCTCTTCGAGCCGGCGGCCCTGGCGACGGACAGCGCCTGCTTCTCCGCCGTCGCGGCGGCGATGGCGGGCTTGAGCGTGGCGACCTTGAGGGAGGCCTTCGTCGCCTTGTAGACGTGCCCGGTCTTCCCGGACTTCGCCGTGTCGACGACCAGGTCGCCGCCGAGGACCGGCAGCCCCTCGTACGTCCGCTCGTAACGGGTGTGGACGGTGCCGTCGTGGTCCTTGATGACGTCGCGGGCGACGAGGCTCTCGTCGGCGCCGAGGCCCAGGTCCTTGGCGGTGGCCGCCTTGGCCGTGTTGGCGTCGCGTATCAGCTCGGCCCGCTGCGAGGCGGTGAGCTTCATGGCGACGGCACCGGGGTTGATCCTGCCGGCCCTCGGTGCCTGCTCGGGGGCGGCGTTCGCGGCGCCCGACTGGACGGCCGCGGCCAGCAGGGCGGTGACGCCGACGAGGGCGACACCGGCGACGCGGCGCTTGGTGGTGTGGGAGGTGCGTCTGTGGGAGGAGCTGCTACTCAACACTGACTCCTTCTGCGTGGCCGCGGGTCGCGCGGCCAGGGGAGACCGGACGAAGGAAGACCCGTCCGGGCAGAACTGGGCTTTACGCGGAACCAGGTGCAATGGGGTCGTGCGGGTGCGTCACAGCTGATGGAGCTGTGGGGTTGCTGTGAAGCAGCCGTGGGAAGAGTGGCAGGAGATGACGCTTTCTGTCAGGACCGCGTCAGCACTTTGGCCGGAAACGGTTCGTTGTCCGGTTCGTCATGTTCGGTATACGGACTGTCCGACGGGCGTGCGACAGTCTTCCGCCCCGTGTGACGAGGAGTTCACGCGCCCGTACGCCGCACGCGCCCCCGGTCAGTGACCGGCGGCGGGCTGTCCGTCCCCGTGCCACGAGTGCCACAGCGCCGCGTACGCCCCCTCGGCCGCCACCAGTTCGTCGTGCGTGCCCAGTTCGGTCAGGCGACCGTCCTCCATCACCGCCACCCGGTCGGCGTCGTGCGCGGTGTGCAGCCGGTGCGCGATGGCGATCACGGTCCTGCCCTCCAGCACGGCGGCCAGCGCCCGCTCCGTGTGCCGCGCGGTCGCCGGGTCGAGCAGCGCCGTGGCCTCGTCGAGGATCAGGGTGTGCGGATCGGCGAGGACCACGCGGGCCAGCGCCAGCTGCTGCGCGCGCGAACCATCCACCGGGACCGCCTCGGGCCCCAGCTCCGTGTCCAGTCCCTCCGGCAGCTCTCCGGCCCAGTCGTCGGCGCCGACCGCCGCGAGCGCCGCCCACAACTCGGCGTCCCCGGCGCCCGGTTCCGCGATCAGTAGGTTGTCCCGGACCGTGCCCAGGAACACGTGGTGCTCCTGGGTGACGAGGACGACCTGCCGGCGCAACTGCTCGGGGCCGAGGGCGACGACCGGCACCCCGCCGACCGTCACCGACCCGCTGCCCGGCGCGTCCACGCCCGCCAGCAGCCGGCTCAGCGTGGACTTCCCCGCACCCGAGGGGCCCACCACGGCCAGCCGCTCCCCGGGCCGCACCGTCAGGTCGACCCCGCGCAGCACCTCGCCCCCGCGGTCGTACGCGTACCGCACACCGGCGACGTCGATCCGGTCGTCCGCGGGAACCGGCGACCCCGCCCGCACCGCCCGCGGAGCACCCGCGAGCCCCTCCACCCGGGCGAACGAGGCGCTGCTGCTCTGCAGTTGTTCGACCTGGTTGAGCATCGTGTCGAGCGGCTCGACGAGTTGGCGCAGATACAACGTCGCGGCGACCACCGTCCCGAGGCTCAGGACACCCTGGGCATGCAGCGCGCCGCCCACCAGCAGCACGGCGACCACCGGCAGGACGTACGAGATCTCCACCGCCGGGAAGAACACGCTGCGCAGGAACAGTGTCCGCATCCGGCTGCGGCGCGACTCCTCCAGCGCGTCCCGGCCCGCCCGGATCCGGCGCTCACCGAGCCCGAACGCCTCCACCGTGCGGGCCCCTGACGCGGTGGCCGCGAGGATCTCCGCGACCTGCGAGGTGGCCGCGCCCTCGGCGAGGTAGGCGGTGCGCGCCCGGCGCAGATACCAGCGCAGCGCGGCCCAGATGCCGGCGAGACCCAGCGCCGCGCAGCCGCCGAGCAGCGGGTCGATGGCGAACACGGCGGCCAGGATGAACAGCGCCTGCGCGCCGGAGATCAGCAGCTGGGGGATCGCGTCGCGCAGTGTGTTGCCCACCAGGGTCACGTCGGCGGTGCCGCGCGCCGTCAGATCGCCGGTGCCCGCCCGCTCCACGACCGAGGCGGGCAGGGTCAGCGTCCGCTCCACGAACTCCTCCCGCACCCGCGCGAGGGTCCGCTCCCCGAACCGGTATCCCGCGAGGCGGGCCCAGCGCGCCAGCATCAGTTGGGCGAGCGACGCCACGAGGATGACGAGCGCCGGGCCGTCCACCACCTCCACCCCGCCACCGCGCCGCACGTCGTCGATGATCCGGCCGAGCAGCCAGGGCCCGACCAGACCGGCCGCGGCGGCCAGCGCGTTCAGTGCGATCACGGCCGCGAAGACCCGGCCCTCCGCGCGGATCAGCCGGACCGTGGCCCGCCGCACGTCGGCCTGTCCCGCGACGGGCAGGTGGGTGCTCATCGAACGGCCTCCCCGGCCTCGTCCGCCGCCAGGTCGCGGGCCACCAACGCCCGGTATCCCGGCTCCGTGCCGAGGAGTTCGCGATGGGACCCGGTGGCCGCGACCTTGCCGTCGACCAGGAAACAGACGGTGTCCGCGCGGTCCAGCACGAGCGGTGAGGTACTGGTGACGACCGTCGTACGGTCGGAGCGCCCGGCCCGCAGCCGATGCGCGACGGCCGCCTCGGTGTGCGCGTCGAGCGCCGAGGTCGGTTCCACCGCGAGCAGCACCTCCGGGTCGGCGAGCAGGGCCCGCACCAGCCGGACCCGCTGCCGCTGGCCGCCGGACAGGCTGCTGCCCCCCGCGTCGACGGACGAGCCGAGACCGTCCGCCAGTCCGAGGACGATGTCGTCGGCGGCGGCCGCGCGCACCGCCCGCGCGATCACGTCCTCGGCGTGGTCCCGCCGCCCGCCGACCAGTTCGCGCAGGGTGCCCGCGAACAGGTCCGCCTCGTTGTCCGCGACCAGGATCCGCTCCCGCACCTGTTCCAGAGCGACCTCGTCCAGCCGGACGCCGCCCCAGGTCACGTCCGACGGCGCGTACCGGCCGAGCCGGTCCATCACGGCCTCCGACTCCGCGGGCCGCGCCCCGACCAGCACCGTCAGCCGCCCCGGCACGATCCGGACCCCGGACGCGGGATCGTGCAGCACGGCCGGGGACACCGGGGCGTCCAGCGCGTCCGCGGGAGCGCGGTCGGGCTCCAGCGACAGGAACCGTACGACGCGCCGCGCGGCGACCACGCCCCGGGAGAGCTGGTAGCCGGCCTCGATGAAGAAGTACACCGGCAGGACCAGCACCGCGACATAGCCGTACACGGACACCAGCTCGCCGATGCTGATGGCGCCCTGCGCGGCGAGCCGGGCCGCGAGCCAGGTCACCACGGCCAGGAAGAGGGACGGCAGCCCGAGACCCAGTGCCTGGATCCAGCTCGTCACCGCGCCGACGCGGTAGCCCTGGTCGCGCAGGTGCCGGGATTCGCGCCGGAACGCGTCCGCGAACAGCCCCTTCCCGCCCAGCCCGTTGAGGACGCGCAGGCCGCCCGCCAGATCGGCGATCCGCGCCGTCAGCACGGCCTGCCGCTCCCGGTAGTCCGTCTCGGTCCCCTGGAGCCGGCCCATCAGCGGCCCGACGAGCAGCGCGATCAGCGGCACCCCCAGCAGGATCGCCACCGACAGCGCCACCGACACCGACAACAGCAGCGCGGCCACCACCCCGTAGGTCACGACCGAGGCGACACCGGGCCCGACGACGGTCAGCGACATGCTGATCGTCTGTACGTCACCCACACCGATCGTCACCACCTCACCGGCCCCGACCTGCCGCGGCAGTGCCGCCCCCAGCCGGACCGCGTGCTCCACGACCACCTTGACCGTGCGGAAGTTGCCGTCCATCCGGAGCTTGGTCATCGTGCGGTGCCGTAGGACACCCAGCCACGCGTTGAACACCCCGGCGCCCAGCACGGCCGCCGTCCAGCCGGCCAGCGCCGTCCCGTCACCCGGCTCCAGACCGTCGTCGATCGCCCGGGACAGCAGATACGGAGTGAGGGCCAGGAGCCCCATCCACACGGTGGCGACCACCGCGCCGGTGGCCGAGCGGCCCGCCTGCCGGCCGACCAGCCACCACAGGTAGCGCCAGCCGCCCCGCCGGTCCGGCGTTCCCGGATCCGCGTACGCGTCGATCATCCGTCCCCCTCCGCCACGCCGGTCCGCCGTCATACGAGGCTGTCGCGCCACGCGCGGTGCAGGTCGGCGAACCGGCCGGTGCCCGCGACGAGTTCGGCGGGTGATCCGTCCTCGACGATCCGCCCGTGCTCCATCACCAGCACCCGGTCGGCGATCTCCACCGTCGACAGCCGGTGCGCGACGACCACGGCCGTACGGCCCCGCAGCACCGTCGACATGGCGCGCTGCACCGCCCGTTCACCCGGCACGTCCAGCGAACTGGTCGCCTCGTCGAGAATCAGGACCGCCGGGTCGGCGAGCAACGCCCGCGCGAAAGCCACCAGTTGGCGTTGGCCGGCGGAGATCCGGCCACCGCGCTTGCGGACGTCCGTGTCGTATCCGTCGGGCAGCTCGCTGATGAACTCGTGCGCCCCGATGGCCTTCGCGGCCTGCTCGATCTCCTCGCGGGACGCCTCGGGGCGCCCGATCGCGATGTTCTCGGCGACCGTGCCCGAGAAGAGGAAGGCCTCCTGGGTCACCATCACCACCCCGCGCCGCAGCTCGGGCATCGACAGCTCGCGCAGGTCGACGCCGTCGAGCAGGACCCGCCCCTCGGACGGGTCGTAGAACCGGGCCAGCAGCTTCGCCAGCGTCGACTTGCCCGCGCCGGTCGAGCCGACCACGGCCACGGTCTGTCCCGCGGGCAGTGCCAGCGAGAACGTGGGCAGGACCTCCCCGCCGGTGCGGTACGCGAAGCGGACCTCGTCGAAGACGACCTCGCGGCCCGGGTGTTCGGAGGCGAGCGCGGGCAGCGGGCGCGGGGCGGACGGCTCCGGGACCGACGGCGTCTGGGCCAGCATACCGGCGATCTTCTCCATCGAGGCGGCGGCCGACTGGTAGGAGTTCAGGAACATGCCCAGGCGGTCGATGGGGTCGTACAGCCGGCGCAGATAGAGGACCGCCGCGGCGAGCACGCCGAGGGCCAGCGAACCCGACGCCACCCGGTACGCGCCCCACAGCACGATGCCCGCGACCGCCGTGTTGGCGACGAGACGGGAGCCGACGACATAGCGCGCCATCTCCAGCAGGGCGTCGCCGTTCGTCTTCTCGTGCCGTTGGTTGAGCACCCGGAAGGCGTCGTCGTTGGCCTCCTCGCGGCGGAACGCGCGGACCGGCCGGATGCCGTTCATCGTCTCCGCGAACTTCACGATCACCGACGCGATCGTCGTCGACCGGATGGCGAAGATCCTGCCCGCCCGACGGCGGTAGCGGCGGATGAGCAGGTACAGAGGGACGAACGAGCCCACCGCGACCGCGCCGAGGCCCGCGTCCAGCCAGAGCAGCATCGCCGAGATGTAGACGAACGACAGGATGACCGTGACGAGTTCCTGGAGCCCCTCGCTGAGCAGTTCGCGCAGCGACTCGACGTCGGTGGTGGAGCGCGAGATCAGCCGGCCCGACGTGTAGCGCTCGTGGAAGTCGACGCTGAGGGCCTGGGCGTGCCGGAAGATCCGGCCGCGCAGATCGAGCAGCACGTCCTGGTTGACCCGGGCCGAGGCGATGATGAAGGCCCACTGCAGTCCGCCGGAGAGCGCCGAACACAGCAGGTAGGCGGCGCCGACGACGATCAGCGGCCCGTGGTCGTCGTGCCGCAGCGCCGGGACGACACGGTCGATCGCGTACGCGACGAGCAGGGGCCCGGCCTGCACCGCCGCCTGCTGGAGCAGCAGCAGAACGGTCGTCACCACCACCCGGGCCCGCAGCGGCACGAGCAGTGACCGCAGCAGGGCCGCCGTCGCACCCGGGGGAGTGGGCAGGGTGTCGCGGTCGAACGGGTCCTGGTGCGGTTCGGTCCGCCGGTCCGCGCGGACCGCGAGCCGTCCTTCGGCCGGGTCCTCGCCCGGCGCTCCGTCCGGTTCCCGGTCCGGAGCGGTGGTCGTGGGCGCCGCGGTCATCGGTCGTCCTCCTCTGCGCCCGACATCAGGTGGGCGTACTCGGCGTTCGTGCGCAGCAGTTCGTGATGGGTGCCGACCGCGGTGATCCGGCCGCCGGAGAGCAGGGCGACGCGGTCGGCCAGCAGGACCGTGGACGGGCGGTGCGCCACGATCAGCGCGGTCGTCTCCGCCAGCACCCGGCGCAGGGCGGCCTCGACGGCCGCCTCCGTGTGCACGTCCAGGGCCGACAGCGGGTCGTCGAGGACCAGGAAGCGAGGCTGTCCGACCACCGCCCGCGCCAGTGCGAGGCGCTGGCGCTGGCCGCCGGAGAGGCTGAGGCCCTGCTCGCCGACCTGCGTCGCGGTGCCCTGGGGCAGCGTGTGCGCGAAGTCGGCCTGCGCGACGGCCAGGGCGCGGTCCAGCTCGTCCCGGCCGGCGGTGTCCGCGGCGCCCATGAGCACGTTCTCGCCGACGGTGGCCGAGAAGAGGGTGGGCTCCTCGAAGGCGACGGCGACGAGTTCGCGCAGCTCCTCGCGGGGCATGGCGGTGATGTCCCGGCCGTCCAGGGTGATCCGTCCCGAGGTGATCTCGTGCAGCCGGGGGACGAGCGCGGTGAGCGTGGTCTTACCGGTCCCGGTCGCTCCGACCAGAGCCATGCTCTCGCCGGGTCTGATGTGCAGGTCGACCCCGGCGAGGACCGGCGGGGCGTCGGCGGCGGCGTCCGGGTACCGGAACCGGACCCCGTGGAACCGTAGGCCGCCCTCCCGGCGCGAGGCCCCGGAACCCCGCTCGCCCGCCGAACCCCGTTCCGGCCCCGACGTGGTGACCGGCGCGTGCGCCGGTCCGGGAACGCCGGGTTCCGATTCCGGTTCCAGTTCCGGTTCTGCGGAGGCCGAGGGGGGTCCTGCCCGTTCCGTGACGGCTGTCGTCGCGCCCGGCGTGGGCGCGAGCGACGACTCCGGTTCCGCGTCCATCACCTCGAAGTACCGCTCCGTGGCCGTCGCCGCCTCCTGGCTCATCGCGAGGAGGAAGCCGATGGAGTCGACGGGCCAGCGCAGAGCGAGCGCGGTGGACAGGAAGGCGACCAGCGTTCCGGCGGACAGGTCGCCGTCGGCGACCTGGACGGTGCCGAGCACCAGGGCGGCGCCGATGGCCAGTTCCGGCAGGGTGACGATCACGGCCCAGATCGACGCGAGCAGCCGCGCCTTGGCCAGTTCCGTACCCCGCAGCGTCCCGGAGAGCTCGCGGAACGCGCGGGCCTGGCTCCGGTGCCGCCCGAACCCCTTGATGATCCGGATGCCGAGCACACTCTCCTCGACCACCGTCGTGAGGTCGCCGACCTGGTCCTGCGCCTGCCGTGCCACCTCCGAGTAGCGCCGCTCGAAGAGCCAGCAGACGATCATCACCGGGATCGCGGGGGCCAGCAGCACGAGTCCCAGGGTCCATTGCTGGACCAGCATGATCGCGACGCCCGCGAGGATCGTCACCGAGTTCACCAGCAGGAACGTCAGCGGGAACGCCAGGAACATGCGCACCAGCATCAGGTCGGTGGTCCCCCGGGACAGCAGCTGGCCCGACGCCCAGCGGTCGTGGAAGGCGACCGGAAGCCGCTGCAGATGCCGGAAGAGATCGGCCCGCATCGACGCCTCGACGCCCGCCAGCGGCCGGGCAACCAGCCATCGGCGCAGCCCGAAGAGGATCGCCTCGGCGATGCCGAGGAGCAGCAGCCACAACGCTCCGAGCCAGACGCCCGCCGGGTCGTGGCCCGAGATCGGCCCGTCCACCATCCACTTCAGGACGAGCGGGAACAGCAGCGCGAGACAGGACGCCACCACCGCGACGAACGCCGCGACGAACAGCCGCGTCCGCACCGGCCGCACATACGGCCACAGGCGCAGCAGGCTGCGAACGGTCGATCGGTCGGGCAGGTCCGTGGTGACTGCATCTGTGGTTCCCATCACCGGCGAGCCTACGGAGTGGCACTGACAGTGCCCACCGAGTTTTGGCCGCAGCGGAAAGATCCGGACCTCCGGCGTCCGCGCCCTCCGGACCTCCGGCGTCCGCGCCCTCCGGGCCCCCGACGTCCGCGCCCTTCGGACACGCCGCGTCCGGGACCTCCCGAGCCGGCGCCCGGTTCCCGCGGGCCGGGTCGTAGTGCCGCATCAACCGATCGGCTGATGCCGGTTCGAGCGCGATGGCCGATGTGGTGGCCGGGGTCCGGGCGGGACGCTCGGAGCATGTCAGTCATCGAAGTGAGCGGACTGCGCAAGTCCTACGGCGGCCGGGCCGTCGTCGACGGTGTCTCCTTCACCGTCGAGGAGGGTGAGATCTTCGGGATCCTCGGCCCGAACGGCGCCGGCAAGACCACCACCGTCGAGTGCGTCGAGGGCCTGCGGGTCCCGGACGCGGGCCGTGTCCGGGTCACCGGGCTCGACCCCTTCGCCGACCGCGAGGCCACCAGCCGCGTCCTCGGCGCCCAGCTCCAGCAGAGCGAACTCCAGGCCAGGCTCACCGTGCGCGAGGCCCTGGAGCTGTACGCGGCCTTCTACCCGCACCCCGCCGACTGGCGCCCGCTCGCCGAACGCCTCGGCCTCACCGACCGGCTCACCACCGGGTTCGGCAAACTCTCCGGTGGCCAGAAACAGCGCCTGTTCATCGCGCTCGCGCTCATCGGCAACCCGCGCGTCGTCGTCCTCGACGAGCTGACCACCGGGCTCGACCCGCGGGCCCGCCGCGACACCTGGGAACTCATCGAGGACATCCGCGCGCAGGGCGTCACCGTCCTCCTCGTCACCCACTTCATGGAGGAGGCACAGCGGCTCTGCGACCGGATCGCCGTCATCGACAAGGGCCGGGTCGCCGCGCTGGACACCCCGGCCGGGCTGATCCGCCGCTCGAACGGCTCGACCGTCATCAGCTTCACGCCGTCGGCGCCGCTGGACGAGCGGGACCTCGCCGCGCTGCCCGCGCTCGCCTCCGCGGAGCACAAGGACGGCCGGGTCACCCTGTCCGGCACCGACGAGACGGTCAACGCCGTGATCACCCTCCTCGCCCGCCACCGCATCACCGCCCACCAACTCCGCGTCACCGACGCCACCCTGGACGACGCGTTCCTGGACCTGACGGAGGCAGCAGCATGAGCACCGCACTCGCCCGCCCCGGCACCCGCGCGGACCTCCGCTCCGGTATCCGCGGCGGCCTGAACACCGCCGTCATCCGGACCGAGATCCGGCTCTTCCGCCGTGAACCCGGCGCGATCTTCTGGATCCTGCTCTTCCCCACCGTCCTCCTGGTGATCCTCGGCTCGATCCCCTCCTTCCGGCGGCCCGACCCGTCCTTCGGAGGTCTGCGCCCGGTCGACGCCTACGTCCCCGTCGCGGTCCTGCTCGGCCTGATCGTGGGCTGTCTCCAGTCGATGCCGCAGTCCCTGACCGGCTACCGCGAGCGCGGCATCCTGCGCCGCATGTCCGCCACCCCCGTACGGCCCGCGGCACTGCTGTCCGCGCAGATGCTCGTGTTCGGCGGTGCGGCCCTGCTCTCGGCCCTGTTCGCGCTCACCGTCGGGCGGCTGGCCTTCGACGTCACCCTGCCGCGGCAGCCCGGCGGCTACCTCCTCGCGCTGGTCCTCGCCGTCCTGGCCGCGCTCGCGCTCGGCGCGGTGGTCTCCGCCGTGTCCCGCACGACGAAGATCGCCGGCGCTATCGGGTCCGCCGTGTTCTTCCCGATGATGTTCTGCGCCGGCGTCTGGCTCCCCGTGCAGGCCATGCCGGACACCCTCGCCCGGATCGTCGGCTACACACCCTTCGGCGCCGCCGCCCAGGCCCTGGACCAGGCCGCCGCGGGCCACTGGCCGGGCTGGTCCCACCTGGGCGTGCTCATCGCCTGGACGGTGCTGCTGTCGGTCGGGGCCGCGCGCTGGTTCCGCTGGGAGTGAGCGATGACCGACCTCCACTCCGTGCAGACTGAACGCATGACGACCGCACCGCGACAGGACAGCGCGGCCGCCGCGGCACGGACCGTGGAGGAACGCTGGGCCAGCTTCCACCGCTACGGCCCCTTCGGCCTGCTCGGCGTCGCCGTCGTCCTCTCCGTGGCGACGGCCGGCGTCGTCGGCATGAACCGCACGGACTGGTACGTCGGCGTGCCGCTGGTGCTCGCCGCGCTCGCCCTCCAGCTGTGGTGGACCCGGGCGATCCGCAGCAGACCGGGTCCGACCCCCGCCAGCATCGGCTACTTCTGGACCCGCTGGGCCATCGCCTTCGTCCTCGCCCTGACCAACCCGTTCTACGCCTTCTACGCCGCCGCCAGTTACTTCGACGTCGAGCGGCTGCTGCCCCGCCGCATGGTGCGGGTGGGGGTGATCGCCGCGGTCGTCGTCGTGGCCGGATCGCAGTCCGGCGGGCTGCCGCCCCACGGCGCGGTCGGCTGGGCCGTGTTCGGCGGACTGCTCGCCGTCAACGTCACCCTCGCCGCGATCATGGGCCACCTCAACGCCAAGGAGAACGAGCGGGCCCTGGTCCAGGCCGCCACCATCGCCGAACTGGAGCGCACGAACACCGCGTTGCAGCAGGCCCTCGACGAGAACGCCGCCCTGCACGCCCAACTCCTCGTGCAGGCACGGGAGGCCGGGGTCGCCGACGAGCGCCGCCGGCTCGCCGCCGAGATCCACGACACCATCGCCCAGGGCCTGACCGGCATCATCGCCCAGCTCCAGGTCGTCTCCAACACCCCGGACCCGGCCGCCGCCCGCGACCACCTGACCCGCGCCGCCGACCTCGCCCGGCACAGCCTCGGCGAGGCCCGCCGCTCCGTGCAGAACCTCGCGCCCGTGGCCCTGGCCGACGACGGTCTGCCCGAGGCGCTGAAGAAGACCGTCGCCGAATGGGGTGAACGCAACGAGGTCCGGGCCGAGTTCACCGTCACCGGCACCGCCGAGCAGCTCCACGACGAGGTCTCGGCCACCCTCCTCCGCATCGCCCAGGAAGCCCTCTCGAACGCCTCCCGGCACGCCCGCGCCGCCCGGGTCGGGGTGACCTTGAGCTTCATGGTCGACGAGGTCACCCTCGATGTCCGCGACGACGGACACGGCTTCGACCCGCTCGCCCTCCCCGCCCGCACCGGCACCGGCGGATTCGGCCTCGACGGCATGCGCGCCCGCGCCGAACGCATCGCCGGCTCCCTCACCGTCGAGTCGGAGCCGGGACACGGTACGGCGGTCTCCGCTCGCGTACCGTTGGTGCGCCATGACCGATGACCCCGCGGCCCGCCGCTCCGACGCCGTGATCACCCTTCTCCTCGTCGACGACCACCCCGTCGTACGTGACGGACTGCGCGGCATGTTCGAGTCCGCCCCCGGTTTCACGGTCCTCGGCGAGGCCTCCGACGGGGTGGAGGCGGTGGCGCTCACCGCGTCCCTCGACCCGGACGTCGTCCTGATGGACCTGCGGATGCCCGGTGGCAACGGCGTCGAGGCCATCGCCGAACTCACCCGCCGCGGCGCCCGCGCCAAGGTCCTCGTCCTGACGACGTACGACACCGACTCCGACACCCTCCCCGCCATCGAGGCGGGCGCGACCGGCTACCTCCTCAAGGACGCGCCCCGCGACGAGCTGTTCACGGCGGTCCGCGCGGCGGCGGAGGGCCGCACCGTCCTGTCCCCGGCGGTCGCCTCCCGCCTGGTGTCCGCGGTGCGCGCCCCCGCCGCCGCCGAGTCCCTCTCCGCCCGCGAACGCGAGGTGCTGGCGCTGGTCGCCAAGGGCACCTCCAACCGCGAGATCGCCCGTGTGCTGTTCATCAGCGAGGCCACGGTCAAGACCCACCTCACCCACCTGTACAACAAGCTCGGCGTCAAGGACCGCGCGGCCGCGGTCGCCAGGGGCTACGACCGCGGCATCCTCGGCTGACGGGCCGGGCCGGCCGGAGCCCCGGACCCGCCGCAACGGCGTGCGCTTGTCAGAGCCCTGGGCGGCCCTCAGCACACCTTCAGCAGCAGCACCGACCGCGCCGGCACCGTGATCGCCGTCCCCGCCCGATGCACGACACCGGGCTCCTCGCCCTGCTCCTCCCGCGAGGTGTCCACGACCACCTCGTACCGCGCGGCCCACGGCAGCCCCGGCAGCTCGAAGGAGGCCGGCCGGTCCCCGGCGTGCAGCACGGCGAGGAAACTGTCGTCGGTGACGGGGACGCCCACCGCGTCCCGGCCCGGAATGTCCCGCCCGGACAGGTACATCCCGAGCGTCGCGGCGGGCGCGTACCAGTCGCGTTCCGTCATCTCCGTGCCCCGCGCGGTGAACCAGGCCAGGTCCCGCAGCCCGTCGGCCGGATGGGCCCGCCCGGAGAAGAACGCCCGGCGGCGCAGCACCGGATGCTCGTGCCGCAGCGCGATCAGCCGGGCCGTCAGCTCGAACAGCGCCCGCCAGCCGGGGTCCTCCAACTGCGCCCAGTCGACCCAGCTGATCTCGTTGTCCTGGCAGTACGCGTTGTTGTTGCCCCGCTGGGTCCGCCCGAACTCGTCACCGGCGACCAGCATCGGCACCCCGGTCGACAGCAGCAGGGTGGTCAGCAGGTTCCTCAACTGCCGCCGCCGCAGCGCCTGGACGCGCTCGTCCCCGCTCTCGCCCTCCACCCCGCCGTTCCACGCGCGGTTGTCGTCCGTGCCGTCCCGGTTGTTCTCGCCGTTCGCCTCGTTGTGCTTGCGCTCGTAGGACACCATGTCCCGCAGGGTGAATCCGTCGTGCGCGGTCACGAAGTTCACCGACGCGTACGGGCGCCGGCCGCCCCAGGCGTACAGGTCGCTCGATCCGGACAGCCGGTACCCCAGGTCCCGCACGTCGGGCAGGGCACCACGCCAGAAGTCCCGGACGGCGTCGCGATAGCGGTCGTTCCACTCCGTCCACAGGGGCGGGAAGGCGCCGACCTGGTAGCCGCCGGAGCCCACGTCCCACGGCTCGGCGATCAGTTTGACCCGGCGCAGCACCGGATCCTGCGCGATGACGGCGAGGAACGGCGACAGCATGTCGACGTCGTGCATGGACCGGGCGAGCGCGGCCGCCAGATCGAAGCGGAAGCCGTCGACGCCCATCTCGGTCACCCAGTACCGCAGCGAGTCCGTGATCAGCCGCAGCACCTGCGGCTGCACGACGTGCAGGGTGTTGCCGCAGCCCGTGTAGTCCGCGTAACGGCGGGCGTCGGACTGGAGCCGGTAGTAGCCGCGGTTGTCGATGCCGCGCAGCGACAGCATCGGGCCCAGTTCGCCCGCCTCCGCGGTGTGGTTGTAGACCACGTCGAGGATGACCTCGATGCCGGCGGCGTGCAGCGCGCGCACCATCCGCTTGAACTCGCCGACCTGCTGGCCCGTCGTCCCGGAGGCCGCGTAGCCCGCGTGCGGGGCGAAGTAGCCGATCGAGTTGTAGCCCCAGTAGTTCTTCAGGCCCCGGCGCAGCAGATGGTCCTCGTGGGCGAACTGGTGCACCGGCAGCAGCTCGACCGCCGTGACCCCGAGCCTCACCAGGTGCTCGATCGCGGCCGGGTGCGCGAGTCCCGCGTAGGTGCCGCGCAGTTCCTCCGGGATCCCGGGGTGCAGACGGGTGAACCCGCGGACGTGCAGCTCGTAGATCACCGAGTCGGCCCAGGGGGTCTTCGGGCGGTGGTCGTCGGCCCAGTCGTCGTCGTCCTGCACGACGACGCCCTTGGGGACGAACGGCGCCGAGTCACGGTCGTCGCGCACGGTGTCGGCGACGTGCTGCTGCGGCCAGTCCCGGACGTGCCCGTACACCTCGGGCGGCAGGGTGAAGTCGCCGTCCACCGCGCGCGCGTACGGGTCGAGCAGCAGCTTCGCCGGGTTCCAGCGGGCGCCGGTCCACGGGTCCCAGCGGCCGTGCACCCTGAAGCCGTAGCGGCGGCCGGGGATCACGCCGGGGACGAAGCCGTGCCAGATCTCGTGGGTGAGTTCGGTGAGCGGGACGCGCGTCTCGGCACCCGCCTCGTCGAAGAGGCACAGGTCGACGGCCTCGGCCCCGCCCGCCCACAGCGCGAAGTTGGTGCCCGTGGTGCCGTCCGGGCCCACCCGGAAGCGTGCTCCGAGCGGAGTCGGGGCACCCGGCCACACGGAGACGGGAGGCGCCTTCGGGCGCCGGGCGCCGTTCAGTGCGGGAGCGGCCGGTTCCGGCTCCGTGGTCGCGGGCACGGCTGTGGACCGCCCCGCCGGTTCCGTGGCGGTCTGCGTGGGCAGTTCAGCGGCATGTCCCTGGTGGACTGCCTCCTGCTCGGGTGCGCTCGACACCGATCAGCCTCCCGCGGCTCGTGGAACGCAACGAAAAGGGGCGTACGGCGTCCCGGCCGCAGCTCCTTGTCGCGTCGTCCTCCCCACTGTTCTGCCCACCGCGTGGCTCGCACTCACGTTTCCCCGGCGGGGCGCCGTCGTTGGGTCCCTTGTGAACCACGTACCGACGCGCGCGCGGCGCGCAGGGGCCGCGCTGGCCGCCGCACTGACCTGGGCCGGTCTGCTGGCCGGAGCCGCCGGCTGCTCCTCCGACGGGATCTCGAAAGGGATCGGTGAGGCGTTCGGCAAACCACGCTCGCCCGAGGACGTCATCCACGTCACGCCCGACGACACCGCCAAGGGGGTCCGCCCGCAGGAGACGCTGACGGTGCGGGTGCCCAGCGGACGCCTGGAGTCCGTGACGGTCGTCAAGTCCCAGGACGCCCAGGAGTCCCTGGTGGCCGGGCGCCTCTCCGACGACGGCCTGTCCTGGAAACCGGACGACCCGCGGCTCGCCCTCGCCGCCAAGTACACGGTCGACGCGGTGGCCCTGGACGGGCAGGGACGCCGCTCGGCCCGGCACACCACCTTCACCACGGAGGTCCCCGACGAACGCTTCATCGGCTACGTCACCCCGGAGAACCGGTCCACCGTCGGCACCGGGATGATCGTCTCCCTGGAGTTCAACCGGGAGATCGAGAACCGGGCCGCCGTCGAGCGGGCCATCCGGGTGGAGGCGAGCCCGGCCGTCGAGATCCGCCCGCACTGGTTCGGCAAGGACCGCGTCGACTTCCGCCCCGAGACGTACTGGAAGCCCGGTACGAAGGTCACCGTCGCGCTGCGCCTGCGCGACGTCGAAGCGGCGCCCGGCGTCTACGGACTCCAGTCGAAGACCTTCACCTTCACCGTGGGCCGCAGCCAGGTCTCCCTCGTCGACGCCCGCGCGCACACCATGCAGGTCCGCCGCGACGGCGCTCTGCTCGCCACGGTGCCGATCACCGCGGGCGCGCCCAGGACGACGACGTACAACGGGAAGATGGTCGTCACCGAGATGCTCGAGGTGACCCGGATGAACAGCCGCACGGTCGGTTTCGGCGGCGAGTACAACATCCCGGACGTCCCGCACGCGATGCGCCTCACCGACTCCGGGACCTTCCTGCACGGCAACTACTGGGCGCCGGACGCCTTCGGGCACACCAACGTCAGCCACGGCTGCGTGGGCCTGCAGGACGTGAAGGGCGGCGGCTCGGACACCCCCGCGGGCTGGTTCTTCGACCGCAGCCTCATCGGGGACGTCGTCGAGGTCGTGCACAGCAACGACAAGCAGGTCGCGGCCGACAACGGGCTCGGCGGCTGGAACATGAACTGGAAAGAGTGGAAGGCGGGCGTCCGGCGATGAAGTGACCCGATATGCGGGTATGCGCACGATGAACTCCAGCGGCGCCCCGCACGGCCGAAGTTGGGACTGAACGGTGACCTTCCCGGGGAGCCATCGCCGCAGGCCGTGTGATTAATTAGCGCGATACGCGCGTGGGACGCGCTGGAGTGCGGGCCTGATCAGGCCGTGCGAGGGGAGAACGACTTGAACGGGCGACCGATATCGGGGGCGTCGGTTGGCGCACGGACCCACCGGAGCAAGGGAATCCTGGCACTGCTGCTGGGAGTCCTGCTGCTCGCGGTGACCGCGTGCGGCGGGGGAGGAGGCTCGGACCGGGAAGCCGGTTCGGGCGACGGCAAGGGCAAGGGGTCGAGTGGTACGGCGGACACCAAGGTCTCGCAGGCCGTGGTGAAGATCGCCCCCAAGGACGGCGCCGGCGACGTGGAGACGAGCGGTGCGCTCAAGGTCACCGCGGCCAAGGGCAAGCTGACCGAGGTCCGCGTCGAGGACACCAAGGGAAACGCTGTCAAGGGAAGCATCACCGACGGGGGCGCCACCTGGACGCCGTCGTCACACCTGGCCGCGGCCACCAAGTACACGGTCCACGCGGTGGCCAAGGACTCCGGGGGACGTGAGGCCGCCGAGGAGTCGGCGTTCACCACGCTGACCCCGAAGAACACGTTCGTCGGCATCTACACGCCCGAGGACGGCTCCAAGGTGGGCGTCGGAATGCCCTTCTCGGTCCGCTTCACCCGGGGTATCACGCACCCGGACGACGTCGAGAAGGCGATCAAGATCAAGACGGAGCCGGCGGTCGACGTGGAGGGCCACTGGTTCGGCAACGACCGGCTCGACTTCCGTCCCGAGGAGTACTGGGCGGCCGGCACGAAGGTCACCGTCACCTTCGACCTCGACGGTGTCGAGGGCCGCCCCGGTGTCTACGGCAAGCAGGCCAAGACGGTGAAGTTCACCATCGGCCGCAGCCAGGTCAGCACCGTCGACGTCAAGACCCACAAGATGACCGTCAAGCGGGACGGCAAGGTCCTCAAGACCATCCCCGTCACCACGGGCAAGCCGGGCTACGACACCTGGAACGGCCGGATGGTCATCAGCGAGCGCCTCAAGGTGACCCGCATGAACGGCGAGACGGTCGGCTACGGCGGCGAGTACGACATCAAGGACGTGCCGCACGCCCAGCGCCTGACCAACTCGGGCACCTTCATCCACGGCAACTACTGGGGCGGCGACGCCTTCGGCAACTACAACGCCAGCCACGGCTGCATAGGTCTGCGCGACGTGCGCGGCGGCTACGACGGCAAGGTGGCGGCTGCCTGGTTCTTCGACAACTCGATGACCGGTGACGTGGTCGTCGTGAAGAACTCCCACGACAAGACGGTCGACCCGGCCAACGGCTACAACGGCTGGAACATGTCCTGGTCGGACTGGACCAAGTAACCGGACTTCGGCGGGCCGGGTGTGCTGTGACTCAGCACACCCGGCCCGTTGTCGTTAACGGCCACTAACCTGCTTCCATGACTGTGCATCTCGAAGTGGCCGAAGGCGTGGGCACCATCCGCCTGGACCGCCCGCCCATGAACGCCCTGGACGTCGCGACGCAGGACCGTCTCAAGGAGCTCGCCGAGGAGGCCGCGACCCGCACGGACGTCCGTGCCGTCGTGCTGTACGGCGGGGAGAGGGTGTTCGCGGCCGGCGCGGACATCAAGGAGATGCAGGCCATGGACCACGCGGCGATGGTCGTACGGTCCCGGGCCCTGCAGGACTCCTTCACCGCCGTCGCCCGCATCCCCAAGCCGGTCGTCGCCGCCGTCACCGGCTACGCGCTCGGCGGCGGCTGCGAGCTCGCCCTCTGCGCCGACTACCGCATCGCCGGGGAGAACGCGAAGCTGGGCCAGCCGGAGATCCTGCTGGGCGTCATCCCCGGCGCCGGCGGCACCCAGCGCCTGTCCCGGCTGATCGGCCCCTCCCGGGCCAAGGACCTCATCTTCACCGGCCGCATGGTCAAGGCCGACGAGGCGCTCGCCCTCGGCCTCGTCGACCGGGTCGTCCCCGCCGCCGAGGTGTACACGGCGGCTCACGCGTGGGCCGCCCGGCTCGCGCAGGGCCCGGCGATCGCGCTGCGCGCCGCCAAGGAATCCATCGACGCGGGTCTGGAGACGGACCTGGAGACCGGACTCGCCATCGAGCGGAACTGGTTCGCGGGCCTGTTCGCGACGGAGGACCGGGAGCGGGGGATGCGGAGCTTCGTCGAGGAGGGCCCGGGCAAGGCGAAGTTCCTCTGACCGGAGGGCGAACGCCACCCCCGTAATTCCCCTGATCCACTTGCAGTTGACGCGGTGTCTTACCCGGCGTCCCCCGATGGAGCGATTTATGCCAGCCTTAAGGCAACCTTAAGCGCATCTTGTCGGCGGTCGCCGGGTATTGCCCCCAACTGCCCTTCGTCCGCAGGTCGGATGGGTTGTCCGGGCTTCCGAAATGCCCGGGGCATATGCCGATCAGTGGCGTCGGAATGTCCCATTCCGGGGGGCGTATTCCTCCGGAACGGCCCCCAAGTGAGGCCGGGGCGGCCATGATGGGGGCATGGCGGGGCTGGAGGGTATCGAACAGCCGCGGCGGCACGGGAGTGCGACCGCGGCACGCTGGACGCCTGCGGTCGAGGACGAACGGGCACTCAAAGCACTGGAGTTGTTCGGCAATCCCACCGAGACCGAGGTGCGGTTGCCGTCCCGCCCGGAGTCCGCGGCGTCCGCGCGGCGGCTCGCCCAGGTGGTGGTGCTGCGTCACTGGGGTCTCTCGCCGAAGATGACCGAGGACGCGGTCTTACTCGTCTCCGAACTCGTGGGCAACGCCGTGCGGCACACCGGCGCCCGCCATTTCGGACTCCGGATGCGCCGTCGCCGTGGCTGGATCCGCGTCGAGGTGCGTGATCCCTCCCGCGGCCTCCCCTGCCTCCTGCCGGTCCAGGAACTGGACTTGAGCGGGCGCGGTCTCTTCCTCGTCGACAAGCTCTCCGACCGCTGGGGCGTCGATCTGCTGCCCCGTGGCAAGACCACCTGGTTCGAGATGCGCGTCGCCGACCGCTGAACCGTCCGTCGTACGCGGAAACCCCGGCCGCAGGGCAGCCGGGGCTTCGGGGCTCCGCGGAACGAATGGGGTGTGATCCGCGGTGCCGACGACAACCATGGCCCGGGTCAATGGGTGGAGGTCGCATCGCTGACTATCGCAGACCCGCCGGATTGATCCAAAACCAGGGGATGTTGGCCCGGACGCCCTCCCCGAAACCTCCACCCGGTCCCACCTCTCGCCCCCGGCGCAACCTCCTCCCGCTCCCTCCGCCCCTGCCCGTCCCCACCTGGGGCGCCGCCCCACCCCCCGCTCCTCGATCGCCGGGGGTACGGGCGCGTGCCCGCGCCCGGCAGTCGACGGAGGGAAGGTGCACGGGCCCCCTGCCGCGCGCACCCGGCATCCGTCGGGAGGGGGCGTGCCGTCACAGCGGATGCCCGTCGCCTACCTCCGGGTCGAGCAGCTCCCGCTTCCTCCCCCGCGTCTGATCCGGCGGCGACGGGCGGAGCTACCGGCACGGCCCCGATCCACCCACCGGAGGACACCCGGAACGCCCGGCCCGACCGGAACGCCCCCGGGCCGCCCGGCGCGCAGCCGCCCGCAGACGGACCAATCGTCGGTTTCCAGGACGATCACCCCTTAAATGGTCCGGTGACCACGCCCGCCGAAGACCCCGCAGCCGCCCCACCCCGGCGCGCGGCCCTGCTCACGGGACTCGCCCTCACCGCAGGAACCCTCACCGCAGGCTGCTCCGCCCGGGCGACCCCCGATGCCGCACGGGCCCAGCCCTCGACAACGCCCCCGACACCCCCCGCCGCGCCGAGCGCGCCCGTCGTACCCCCCGCCCCCGCCCCCCGCCGCTTCCCCGCCCAGCCCCCCGAGATCACCCACGGCCCCCGCACGACCCCCCCGAAAGTCGCCCTCACCTTCCACGGACAGGGCGATCCCGCCATCGCCACGTCGCTTCTCGGCGAGGCCGAGAAGGCCGGCGTCCGTGTCACCGTCCTCGCCGTGGGCACCTGGCTCGACGAGCACCCCGGCATCGCACGCCGCATCCTCGACGGCGGCCACGATCTCGGCAACCACACGCTCCACCACCTCGACATCAACGCGATGTCGCAGACGGAGGCCGCCGCCGAGATCCGGGGCTGCGCGGACCGGCTGAAGCGGCTGACCGGCTCGATCGGCACCTGGTTCCGGCCCTCCCGCAGCCCGCGGGCCTCCGCCCTGGTCCAGCGCCTGGCACAGGACGCCGGCTACCCGCACACCCTCTCCTACGACGTCGACTCCCTCGACTTCACGTCGCCGGGGGCCGCCGCGGTCACCCGGAACGTCCTGGCGACGGTCCGCCCCGGCTCCGTGGTGAGCCTGCACTTCGGCTACGCCGACACGGTCGCCGCCCTCCCCGACCTCCTGCACGAGCTCGACCGGCGCGGCCTGCGCCCGGTCACCACAACGGAGTTGCTGAGCTGATGCTGACGCCCCCCTCCTCCCCGCGCTCCTCCCTGCACACCTCCCTGCGTGGCGTGCTGGCCGTCGGCGCCGCCCTCACCACGCTGGCCGCCCTCGCGGGCTGCGGCGGCCCCGGCGGGAAGCACGCCGACGAGGCCCTCGGCACGAAGGCCGCCGTCCAGCCCGCCCCCGTGAAGAAGAAGACACCCGAGGGTCTGCCCGGCATGCCTCCGCTGCTGGACCCGACGGACGTCTACGCCGCCGACCGGCCGGGCCGGCTCTCCCCGGTGGTCAAGGACTTCCCGTCCCGGGTGTACGTGCCGAACACCGAGTCCAACACGGTCACGGTCATCGACCCGAAGACGTACGAGGTCATCGAGACGATCAAGGTCGGCGTGCAGCCCCAACACGTCGTCCCCTCCTGGGACATGAAGACGCTGTGGGTCAACAACGACAAGGGCAACAGCCTCACGCCCATCGACCCGAAGACGGGGAAGGCGGGCAAGCCGGTCGACGTGCACGACCCGTACAACCTGTACTTCACGCCCAACGGCAAGTACGCCATCGTGATGGCCTCCCTCGACCGTGAGCTGGTGTTCCGCGACGCGCACACGATGAAGCGCGTCAAGACGGTGCCGGTCAGCTGCTACGGCGTCAACCACGCCGACTTCTCCCCGGACGGCAGGTACTTCATCGTGTCCTGCGAGTTCAGCGGCGAACTGCTGAAGGTCGACACCGAGAAGATGAAGGTGGTCGCCCAGCAGAAACTCCCGTTCCAGGGGGCGATGCCTCAGGACGTGAAGATCTCCCCGGACGGCAAGAGGTTCTACATCGCCGACATGATGGCCGACGGCGTGTGGGTCCTGGACGGCGACAAGTTCACCAAGCCGACCCTGCTGCACACCGGCAAGGGCACACACGGCCTCTACGTCAGCCGCGACTCCCGCGAGATGTACATCTCCAACCGCGGTGAAGGCACCATCTCCATCTTCGACTTCACCCAGAACAGGCTCACCAAGAAGTGGCGCCTGCCCGACGGCGGCAGCCCCGACATGGGCGGCGTCTCGGCGGACGGCAAGGTCCTGTGGCTCTCCGGCCGCTACAACGCCGAGGTGTACGCCATCGACACGCGCACCGGTGTGCAGCTCGCCCGCATCCCGGTCGGCAGCGGCCCGCACGGCCTCGCCGTGTACCCGCAGCCCGGCCGCTACTCGCTCGGCCACACCGGCATCTTCCGCTAGAGCGGCGCCTGTTGACCCGCTTGAGCTGACACGCCGTCGTACGGGTGACGATGCACGGCCCGCCACCGCGGAACGGAGATCGTGCTCCCCATGATCATCCATCGCCCGCGGCGGCGGGCCGCCGCCGTCGTCCTGTCCCTCGGGGCCGTCCTCGCGACGACCGCCGCGACGCCCGCCGCCCCGGCCATCCCCGCCACCAGGGCCGCGGCACCGAGCTGCCCCCAGTTCACCGACCCGGTCAAGGCCGCCGCCGACCGGCGGGTGGACATCGGGCGCATCACGCCGGAACCCGTCTGGCGCAGGACCTGCGACACCCTGTACCGCAGCGACACCCGTGGCCCGGCGACCGTCTTCGAGCAGGGCTTCTACCCGAAGGACGTCATCGGCGGACAGTACGACATCGAGCAGTACGCCCGTGCCGACCAGCCCTCGCCGTACGTGGCGGCGACGTACGACCACGATCTCTACAAGGCCGGGAACACGGCGGGCTTCAACTACTACATCGACGCTCCCGGCGGCGTCGACGTCAACAAGACCATCGGCGACACCCACCGCCGGGCCGGCCAGGACGAGGTGGCCTTCCCCGGCGGCGTCGCACGCCAGTACGTCGTCGGCGTCTGCCCCGTCGACAAGAGGACCAGGACCGAGATCATGAGCGACTGCCAGAGCAACCCGTACTACGAGCCCTGGCACTGACGCGCGCCCCCCGGCACCACCGGAACCGGCGGCCCGCTCCGGGCGCCCGTTCAGACCGCCGTGAGCAGCGCCTCCGCCCCGACGGGACGGAAACCGGCCGCCTGGAACGCCCGCAGACTGCGGGCGTTCCCCGCCGCCACCTGAGCCCAGACCGGCCCGCCGGCGAGGTGCCGCGCCGCGGTCGCGAGCGCCCGCCCCAGCCCCCGGTGCCGTACGTCCTCGTCCACCTCCACAGAGGCCTCCAGGCGCCCCCCGATCCCGTGTCCGAGGACCACCACCCCGCCGTCCGCCGCCCAGGCCCGCACGCCGTCCCGCCGCCTGAGCGCACCGGCGATCCGCGGATGCCCGGGACCGGAGAGTTCCGTGAGGGTCAGCGGCGGCGGGCCGGGCAGCGGGGCGGCGACGGACATCACGTCGACGGTGTCGTGCGCGCGTCCCGTCCGCTCCATGAGCGCGGCGAGGAACCGGGGGTTCATCGCCGCGGCGAGCGGATCGCAGCCGACGCCGGCCAGCCTCGCGCGCACCCAGCCCTCGTCCTCGTCGGTGAAGACCACGGAGTGCGCGGTGAAGGCGAGCACCCCGGCATCGCGCGCGCATTGCTGCCGTACGACCGTGACGGAGCCGTCGGGCGGTGGGAAGACCCCCCGTGCCGCGGCGTCCACGACGGCCTCCAGCCTGTGTGCGGTGCCGGTCACGACCGCCCCCCTCGGCGCTTGAGTCTCCACCCACTGGAAGGCCCAGACTTCCAGACATGACCGACGACGGCACCGGCTTTCTCACCATCGGCGCACTGTCCCGGAGCACGGGCCTGTCCGTCCGGACCATCCGCTACTGGTCGGACGAGGGCGCGCTGCCCCCGGTGGCCCGCTCGTCCGGCGGCTACCGGCTCTACGACGCCGGGTCCGTGGCCCGGCTGGAGCTGGTGCGCACGCTGCGTGAGCTCGGGCTCGGGCTGGACGACGTACGGGCGGTGCTGGCCGGCGGGACCACGGTGGCGGAGGTGGCGGCCGCGCACGTGGCCGCGCTGGACGCGCAGATCAGGTCCCTGAAGGTGACCCGGGCGGTGCTGTCGACCGTGGCGCGACGCGGCTCGACCGCGGAGGAGATGACGCTCATGAACAGACTGGCCCGGCTCTCGGCCGCCGAACGCGGACGCATCGTCGACGACTTCATGGAGGAGACCTTCGGGGGCCTGGACACCGCCGACCCCGACATCCGTACCCGGCTGCGGTTCAGCGTCGGCGATCTGCCCGACGACCCCGCCCCCGAGCAGGTGGACGCCTGGGTGGAGCTGGCGGAACTGATCCAGGACCCGGCGTTTCGCGCCAGGATGCGCGAGACGGTCGAGTTCAACGCGGCCGACCGGGGCCCGGACGTGGCGCCCGGCACGTCCCTGTGGTTCATGAGCCGGCTGGTGCAGCTCGCGGGTGAGGCGCTGGAGCGCGGTGTCGACCCCGCCTCGCCGGAGGCGGACGAGGTGCTCGCCGGGCTGCTCGGCGACGCGGACAACGCCGTGCTGCTGGCCCGCGTCGAGTCCGCGGCACACGCCGAGATGGCCCGGTTCCGGGAGTTGTGCGCGCGGGTCCGCGGCCTGGAACCGCTGTCGGCGCACCGCGCGGAGTTCGCCTGGGTGGTCGCGGCACTACGGGCTCGCGCGGACCGTTAATCTGACCTCCGTACACAACGCAGTGACGCACGCAGTGATGCACGACGAAGGGGCGGATCGGTGGCCGACATCGAGGAAGCACGTAAGCAGTTCGAGCGGATCGACACGGACGGTGACGGGTTCATCACCCCGGCCGAGTTCAAGACTGCGCTCGCCCAGGGCGGTGACTGGAACGTCACCGAGTCGGTGGCGGAGGTCATCATCTCCGCCCGCGACCTCAACGGCGACAAGCTCCTCTCGTTCGACGAGTTCTGGGTCCACCTGAACAAGTGACGCAGCGCGAAGGGGCGCCCACCGGTCATCCCGGCGGGCGCCCCTTCGGCGTCACCGGACCCGGCGGGCAGCCCTCGGCCCGGCCCGAAGCAGCCGGAGAACATGGTGTTTTCGGCCTCTTCACCCGGATGCCGCACAGCCCGGAATAGGGCATCCGTCCCCGGGGTTGGTGATCCCCATCAGGAGCATCAACCCCGGAAGGGTCTGTCTCTCATGAAGATCGGCATCATCGGCGCGGGCAACATCGGCGGCAACCTCACCCGGCGGTTCACCGCCGCCGGGCACGACGTCTCCGTCGCCAACTCCCGCGGTCCCCAGACGCTCACCGCGCTCGCCGAGGAGACCGGGGCGACCCCCGTCACGGTCCAGGAGGCGGCGCGCGACGCCGAGATCGTTGTCGTCACGGTCCCCCTCAAGGCGGTGCCGGACCTGCCGGACGGCATCCTGGACGGAGCCGCCGAGGGCGTCGCCGTCATCGACACCGGCAACTACTACCCCCAGCAGCGGGACGGCCGGATCGACGCGATCGAGGACGACGGTCTCACCGAGAGCCGCTGGACCGCGCAGCAGATCGGCCACACGGTCGTGAAGGCCTTCAACGGCACCTACGCCCAGGACATCCTGGACCGCGGTCGCCCGGCGGGTGCCCCCGACCGCATGGCGCTCCCGGTGGCCGGTGACGACGCCGCGGCCAAGCAGCGGGTGCGCGACCTGATCGACGAGATCGGCTTCGACACCGTCGACGCGGGCGGCCTGGACGACTCCTGGCGCCAGCAGCCCGGCACCCCCGTCTACGGCCTTCAGGAAGGCCTGGACGCGGTCACGAAGGCCCTGGCCGAGGCGCCCAGGGAGCGCCCGGCGGACTTCCGCGGCTGACCCGTACGGCACGGGGCCCGGAGGTCAGACGATCTCCAGGGGCCGGTGCGGCCCGTCCGGCAGCTCCACCGTCACGGAGTCGCCGGGCCGCACCGGCCCGCCGGTGAGGACGACACTCATGATCCCCGCCTTGAAGCGGACCGCCCCGTCCTCGCCCCGCCCGACGACCTGCTTCATGAGGCCCTTCTGGAAGGTGTCGATCTGGGCGCAGGGATTGCGCAGTCCGGTCACCTCGACGACGGCCTGCGCCCCCAGGAGCAGCCGGGTTCCCGTGGGCAGCGCCAGCAGGTCGACGCCCCGGGTGGTGACGTTCTCCCCGAGCTGACCCGCGGTGACCTCGAACCCCGCCGCACGGACCTCGTCGAAGAGTTCCTCGTGGATGAGGTGCACCTGCCGCAGGTTCACCTGCGACGGGTCCTTCAGCATCCGGAAACGGTGCTTCACCGTCGTCCCGGCGTGCACGTCCCCCTCCACGCCGAGCCCGGCGAGGAGCGTGACGCCCGCCCGGTTCGGCTTGGTGAAGGAGTACGTCCCGTTGCTGCTGACCGCAGCGACCGTTCCGCCCATGTGTCCGCTCTCTTCCTTCCGCTCGGCCTACGCCCCGCCGGCCCAGGTGCGCAGCGCGGCCTTGCTCGCGAAGTCCGCCACGTTTTTGTCCACCGGGTCGGAGGTGTACTGGTGGAAGCGCCACTTCGCCTTGATGCGGGGCTTGCCCGCGGAGACGTAGTCGGCGATCCAGAGACCGTCGCCTGCGTACGACGTGGTGTCGATGTTCAGCCAGAAGTTCCGGTTCGTATAGAGCACCACCCGGTTGTGCGGACGAAGCTCCTTCACCTTGCGGATGAAGCGGTCCTTCTCCGCGTTGCTCGCGTGGGTGCCCTCGCCGGTGGTCTCCCAGTCGACGGCGAGCACGTCGCCCGCCTTCTCGGGAGCCTTGCCGACGAAGTACTCGGCCTGGGCGGTGATGTCGCCGGGCCACAGGAAGTGGTAGAAGCCCACGACGCAGCCGGCGTCGCGAGCCGTCTTCACCTGGGCGGCGAGCTTCGGATTGACGTACGAGCGGCCTTCGGTCGCCTTGATGAAGACGAACGACAGACCGTCGGTTCCGTACGCGGACGACTGATAGGCGCTGACGTCGATGCCTCGCAGCATGAGGGGAGCCTCCGTGCAGGGGGCGGGCCACACAGAGTGGTGCCCGGGGTTCGTGGGGAACAACTGCCTTTCGAGTTCCCCGACTTCACCCTTGTCACCCTCGTACGGAGGAGCGACCCGTACCCGGCGTGCGCGATCAGCACTCGATGATGTTCACCGCGAGCCCGCCCCGGGCCGTTTCCTTGTACTTGACGCTCATGTCGGCGCCGGTCTCCTTCATGGTCTTGATGACCTTGTCGAGGGAGACCTTGTGGGAGCCGTCGCCGCGCATCGCCATCTTCGCGGCGGTCACGGCCTTCACGGCGGCCATGCCGTTGCGCTCGATGCAGGGGATCTGCACCAGGCCGCCGACCGGGTCGCAGGTCAGGCCGAGGTTGTGCTCCATGCCGATCTCGGCGGCGTTCTCCACCTGCTCGGGGCTGCCGCCGAGGACCTCGGCGAACGCGCCGGCCGCCATCGAGCAGGCCGAGCCGACCTCGCCCTGGCAGCCGACCTCGGCGCCGGAGATGGACGCGTTCTCCTTGAAGAGCATGCCGATGGCACCGGCCGCGAGGAGGAACCGTACGACGCCGTCCTCGTCGGCGCCCGGCACGAAGTTGATGTAGTAGTGCAGCACCGCCGGGATGATGCCGGCCGCGCCGTTGGTCGGAGCGGTCACCACCCGGCCGCCCGCGGCGTTCTCCTCGTTGACCGCCATCGCGTAGAGGGTGATCCACTCCATCGCGTGGGCCAGCGGATCGCCCTCGGCGCGCAGCTGGCGGGCCGAGACGGCGGCGCGCCGGCGGACCTTGAGACCGCCCGGCAGGATGCCCTCGCGGGACATGCCGCGGGAGGTGCACGCCTGCATCACACGCCAGATGGCGAGAAGGCCCTCGCGGATCTCCTCCTCGGTGCGCCAGGCCCGCTCGTTCTCCAGCATCAGGGCGGAGATCGACAGGCCGGTCTCCTTCGTCAGCCGCAGCAGCTCGTCACCCGTGCGGAACGGGTACTTCAGGACGGTGTCGTCGAGCTTGATCCGGTCCTCGCCGACGGCGTCCTCGTCGACGACGAAGCCGCCGCCCACCGAGTAGTACGTCTTCTCCAGGACGAGGCCGCCCTCGGCGTCGTAGGCGAAGATCGTCATGCCGTTCGCGTGGTACGGCAGGGCCTTGCGGCGGTGCAGGATCAGGTCGTCGTCGAAGGAGAAGTCGATCTCGTGCTCGCCGAGCAGGTTGATCCGCCCGGACGTCCTGATCTGCTCCACGCGGTCGTCGGCGCCCTCCACGTCGACCGTGCGGGGCGAGGCGCCCTCCAGCCCCAGCAGCACCGCCTTGGGGGTGCCGTGGCCGTGGCCGGTCGCGCCCAGCGAGCCGTACAGCTCGGCGCGTATCGAGGTCACCGGGGCCAGCAGCTCCTCGTTGCGCAGCCGCCGGGCGAACATGCGCGCGGCGCGCATCGGGCCCACCGTGTGGGAGCTGGACGGGCCGATGCCGATCGAGAACAGGTCGAAGACCGAGAGGGCCACGGGGAACTCCTTGGTGGTTTCGCCGGACGCCGTTGTCCGGCGGGGGTGGTGCGGGACTGCATGGGACGGGGCACCGCGCTGCTTCCAGTGTGCGCGGTGCCCCGGACGCCCGTACGGAACGAACCGTACGAACAAAAACCGTACGCGGGAAAAACGTACGAACAAAAACGTACGGCCTGAAGCGTACGAAACTACTTCAGGCCGGGGTACAGCGGGTGCTTGTCGGCCAGAGCGGACACCCGGGCCTTGAGGCCCTCGGCGTCGTAGGACGGCTTGAGCGCCTCGGCGATGATGTCGGCGACCTCGGTGAAGTCCTCGGTCGTGAAGCCGCGGGTGGCGAGCGCCGGCGTGCCGATGCGCAGGCCGGAGGTGACCATCGGCGGGCGCGGGTCGTTCGGGACGGCGTTGCGGTTGACCGTGATGCCGACCTCGTGGAGGCGGTCCTCGGCCTGCTGCCCGTCCAGCGCGGAGTTGCGCAGGTCGACGAGGACCAGGTGCACGTCCGTGCCGCCGGACAGCACGTCCACGCCCACGGCCTTCGCGTCATCCTGGACCAGGCGCTCGGCCAGGATGCGCGCGCCGTCCAGCGTGCGCTGCTGGCGCTCCTTGAAGTCGTCGGTGGCGGCGACCTTGAAGGAGACGGCCTTGGCCGCGATCACGTGCTCCAGCGGACCGCCCTGCTGACCGGGGAAGACCGCGGAGTTGATCTTCTTGGCCAGCTCGGCCGTCGAGAGGATCACGCCGCCGCGGGGACCGCCGAGCGTCTTGTGGGTGGTCGTCGTGACGACGTGGGCGTGCGGCACCGGGTTCGGGTGCAGGCCCGCGGCCACCAGACCGGCGAAGTGCGCCATGTCGACCATGAGGTACGCGCCGACCTCGTCGGCGATCCGGCGGAACGCGGCGAAGTCCAGCTGACGCGGGTAGGCGGACCAGCCGGCGATGATCAGCTTCGGGCGCGACTCCTTGGCGAGGCGCTCGACCTCGGCCATGTCGACCTGACCGGTCTCGTCGTCCACGTGGTACGCGACCACGTCGTAGAGCTTGCCGGAGAAGTTGATCTTCATGCCGTGGGTGAGGTGCCCGCCGTGCGCCAGGTTCAGACCCATGATCGTGTCGCCCGGCTTGAGCAGCGCGAACATCGCGGCGGCGTTGGCCTGGGCGCCCGAGTGCGGCTGCACGTTGGCGTGCTCGGCGCCGAACAGCGCCTTCACCCGGTCGATGGCGATCTGCTCGACGACGTCGACGTGCTCGCAGCCGCCGTAGTAGCGGCGGCCGGGGTAGCCCTCGGCGTACTTGTTCGTCAGGACCGAACCCTGGGCCTCCATGACCGCCACCGGAGCGAAGTTCTCCGAGGCGATCATCTCCAGGGTGGACTGCTGGCGGTGCAGCTCGGCGTCGACGGCGGCCGCGACGTCCGGGTCCAGCTCGTGCAGGGGGGTGTTCAGAAGCGACATGCGGTGACTCCTCAGCCGGCGGTGAAGGCGGCGTACTCGTCGGCGGACATCAGGTCCTCGGGCTCGTCGGCGACGCGGACCTTGAACAGCCAGCCGCCCTCGAAGGGGGCCGAGTTCACCAGCGACGGGTCGTCCACCACGTCCTGGTTCGCCTCGACGACCTCGCCGCCCACGGGGGAGTACAGGTCGCTGACCGACTTGGTCGACTCCAGCTCACCGCAGGACTCGCCCGCGGTCACCGTGTCACCGACCTCGGGAAGCTGGGCGTAGACGACGTCGCCGAGCGCGTTCGCCGCGAACTCGGTGATGCCCACGGTCGCGACGCCGTCCTCGGCGACGGACAGCCACTCGTGCTCCTTGCTGTAGCGGAGCTGCTGGGGGTTGCTCATGGCCTGAATTCTCCTGTACGCGGGGGAGTGCTGATGAAAGGGGGGAGTCGGTCGTCCGGACGAGCCCGCCCGGGAGTGCCGTCGGTGCCCGCCGGGCCGGGTGACCCGTGGTCCGTGCGGACCCGTGTCGTGTGCGGCCCGCGCGGCGGACCGGTGTGACGGCCTGCCGGTGCGGACCAGTGTCACTTCCGGCGCTTGTAGAAGGGCAGCGCCACGACCTCGTAGGGCTCGTGGGTGCCCCGGATGTCCACACCGACACCGGCGGTGCCCGGCGCGGCGTGCGCGGCGTCGACGTACGCCATCGCGATCGGCTTGCCCAGCGTGGGCGAGGGGGCGCCGGAGGTGATCTCGCCGACGACCTGGCCGCCGGCGACGACCGGGTACCCGGCGCGCGGTACACGACGCCCCTCGGCGATCAGGCCGACCAGGACCCGCGGCGGGTTCTGCTCGGCACGCTCGGCGGCCTCCTGGAGCGCGGCGCGCCCCACGAAGTCGCCCTCCTTCTCGAACTTCACGACCCGCCCGAGACCGGCGTCGAAGGGGGTCAGCGAGGTAGTCAGCTCGTGCCCGTACAGCGGCATGCCCGCCTCCAGGCGCAGCGTGTCGCGGCAGGACAGACCGCACGGGATCAGCCCGACGGGGGTACCCGCGTCGGTCAGCGCCTGCCACACCTTCTCGGCGTCGGCGGGCGCGACGAACAGCTCGAAACCGTCCTCGCCCGTGTAGCCGGTACGGGCGATCAGCGCCGGGACGCCGGCGACGGTGCCCGGCAGTCCCGCGTAGTACTTCAGGCCGTCCAGGTCCGCGTCGGTCAGCGACTTGAGGATGCCGGGGGACTCGGGGCCCTGCACGGCGATCAGCGCGTACGCGTCACGGTCGTCGCGCACGACCGCGTCGAAACCGGCGGCGCGCCCGGTCAGCGCGTCCAGCACCACCTGGGCGTTGGAGGCGTTCGCCACGACCATGAACTCGTGCTCGGCCAGCCGGTAGACGATCAGGTCGTCCAGGATGCCGCCGTCCTCCTGGCAGATCATCGTGTAGCGGGCGCGGCCGACGCCCACGGTGGCGATGTTGCCGACCAGCGCGAAGGCGAGCAGCTCGGCCGCCTGCGGGCCGGTGACGGTGATCTCGCCCATGTGCGAGAGGTCGAAGAGGCCGGCCTTCGTGCGGACGGCGAGGTGCTCGTCGCGCTCCGACCCGTAGCGCAGCGGCATGTCCCAGCCGGCGAAGTCGGTCATCGTCGCGCCCAGCGAGCGGTGCAGGGCGTCGAGCGCGGTGAGACGGGGGGTGTTGCTGCTCATCGGTGGGGCTCCCAAGGCATGACGGCGAGGTCGTTCCTCCCCATCTGTCATCGGAACCTGAGAGGTTCATCACGACCCCGCGAAACGGTGGTCCTGACTTGCACCTTGGGTGGAGCCACTGGAGAGCGGCCCGCTTTTCAGATGTGCCTCGCCCGCGCGGTAACGGGGCCTGAGAGATTCAAGGGAGGGACTTGCTCCTTCGGCGCCCGGGTACACGTACCCAGGACTCTCCCGCGCGGATTCAAGCGGCCGGTATGCAGTTGGCGCGGCCATCATTGCACGCCCCGTCCGATCAGGGCAGTCCGCATCTGTAACCGTGCTGTGGCAGTCCGCTCACCGAAACGGGAAGCGCCGCGCATTACCTTCTCTTTACACTCGACGGGGATGGGGCTCCACAGCCAAGGGGAGGACGGCCACGGTGAACAGGACCACGGTGTACGCGACGACCTCGGGTCTCGCGCTGCCCGAGCAGCCCGGAGCGCCGGCCCGGGAGGCGTGCGGCCCGCTCCCGGCGGCCGTCGTCCGGGATCTCAGGGACCGCGCGGGGCACAGCCCGCACGGTTTGCGCTTCGGAACCCGCGACCTCGTCGTGGTCACCGGACTGCCCGGCAGCGGCAAGTCGACGCTGATGCGCCGGGCCGTCGAGGGCGAGCGCGTCGACTCGCAGGACACCCGTGACCGCTGGGACGGCCGGATGGCCCGCCTGCTGCCGTACGCGGTGTACCGCCCCCTCGTCCGCCTCGCGCACTACGCCGGCCTGCGCCGGGCACTGCGCGGCGCGGGCGGAGTCGTCGTGCACGACTGCGGCACCCAGGCCTGGGTGCGCCGCTGGCTCGCCCGTGAGGCCCGCCGCCGGGGCGGCGCCCTGCACCTGCTGCTGCTCGACGTCGCGGCGGACACCGCGCTGGACGGTCAGCGCGAGCGCGGCCGGGGCGTCTCGCGCTACGCGTTCGCGCGCCACCGCGGCGCGGTCGCCCGGCTGCTGCGTTCCGTGGAGCGGGGCGACCTCCCCGAGGGGTGCGGCTCAGCGGTCCTTCTCGACCGGGACGCGGCGGACGTGCTGCGCAGGATCGACTTCGGCCACTGACCGGCCGTCTCGTCCCATTAACCTTTCCAGCCGGAACAGTGGTTCGAAGCAGGCGGTAGAGACAGATGGACTTCCCGGCACAGGCACACCCCCATCCGCACGGCGGCTGGCCCGGCAACGAGCTGGAGGAGGTGCTGTCCGCGGCCCTCGGCATGGGCGGTGCGGCCTCGGCGGGCGCCCGCATCGTCGAGGTGCTCGGCCGCAGCTTCGTCTGGGTGCCGCTGCCCAGCGGCGGCGGCCCCGAGAGCGGCCCGCTCGATCTGCCCACGATGGAGCTCGAAGGCCAGGTGTACGTGCCCGTCTTCAGCTCGGAGGAACAGTTCCGGCAGGTCACCGGCGGCCACATGTCGTTCACCATCGCGCCCGCCGCGGAGTTCGCGCGCGGACTCCCGCCGCAGGTCGGTATCGCGGTCAACCCGGACGGCGTGGTCGGTGTGCCCCTGCCGCCGATCGCCGTCGCCGACCTGTGCCGGGCCGGGCGCACCCCGCTGGACGGACCGGCGAGCGGCGGCCGGGTGCGGCTGTTCGAGCCGGACTGGCAGGAGGATCCGGTGGACTTCCTCGCCGCGGCCTCGGCGGAGTTCGCCGGGACCGGCGTCGTGCTGAGCGCCCGCCGCTGCCTGGCCAGCATCGAGGGCGACGCCCCGGTCATGTTCATCGGTGTCGAACTCTCGCTGTGGGAGGGCGAGGCCCGCACCCTCCCCCTCGACGCCCTCGGCCGGGCCCTCGGCCGCGTCCCGATGAACATCCCGGTGAACCTGGTGCTGCTCGACGTCACGCAGGACCCGGTGGGTGACTGGATGCGCGCCCAGGTCCGGCCCTTCTACCAGGCAGGTCACTGAACGGCCGCCCGCCGCCCGGCCGTCGGGCGGCACCCGTTCCGCACGTGCCGGACGCTCCTCGGGACCGGTCGCGGGAGGCACGCGCCGTCCCACCGTGACGGAAGGAGCACGCGACGGCGTCCCCCGGCGGAGGACGTTCGCCGCATAAGCTGGTTTCATGGCCCGGTCGAGGTGTTGACGCACGTTCTCACCGATACCGCAGGCGTATTGGATGAGTTCGTCGTGATTTGTTCGCGAAGGGGCGGTTGAAGGGTGAGCGCGTCGGGCACGGCCGCGGCCGGGCAGGTCGAGCACATGCTGCGCCAGGTGACGCCCGGGCGTTACGACGCCTACGAGGCGCTCCTTCGCGCGCTCACGACCCCCTCGTCCGGCCAGGTGTGGATGCTCCTCTGGCACGGCCAGGCCGGCTCCCCGGACGCCCAGTACGGCAACATGCAGGTGGACGGCTTCGGTTACGCGCCGTGCGTCACCTCCGCCCAGGAACTGTCGGCCAGCGGCTGGAACCGCTCGTACGAGGTCGTCGACGGCCTGGACGTGGCCCGCACCCTCTACCCCGACCACTTCGGTCTGTGGCTGAATCCGCACGCCCCCGGCGGCGGCCTCGGCATCCCCTGGCTCGATCTGCGCCGGATCGCCACCGGTCTGGAACGCCAGCCGGCGGGCCCGCTCCGGCTCTCCGAACCCGGCATCGAGATCCCGCAGTTCTACGCCCTGATCACGCAGAACGCCCATCTCACCCCGGCCGTGCGCTCGCTGCGCCGCGCCTGGGTGCAGCCCGCGCTGGGGGCGCCGTATCTCGCCATCGGCCTGGACGTGTACGACACCTCGCCGCCCGCCGTCGACTCGGTGCGGGCCATGATGCAGCAGTCGATCGGCGCCGTCCCGGAGGGGCTGCCCGTCTCGACGGTCGCGATGTCGGACGCGTTCGACCCGGTCGCGATGTGGCTGCGCGCCAACGCCCGGCCGTTCTACGACCGCGAGGCCCACGCGGCCCCCGCGCAGGCCCCGGTGGCGGGCGGCTACGGCTATCCGCCGGCCCGCGGCGGCTACTGAGGCCGTCCCGTATTCCGGACCGCTCGTACGATCGTGCGAGCGGTGCTGGCATCATGACCTCGTGCGCGGCCTTCCAGTGCCGTACGCACGATGGTGCTGACCTGCGGGGGAGCAGGCGCATGGGGTGGTTGTCCCGATTGGGGACGGTCTGAGGGCAAAAGGATCAGCGTGGACCCTTCGCGCCCAACTGCCCCCCGTCCGGCTCGCGTTACCCACTGTTCGGATAACGGAATCCCCCTACAAGCATCACGGTTGCGCATACTTTCTCCATGAGACCTGGCACGTGATCGTGGCGGCACTGAAGACTCGCCCATCAGACACGGGGTCATCGATTCCGTGAGCGAGTGCAAGTCGAACGATCAGCCGGGTCATCGGGCCGCATCATCTGCGGCCGGCTTCCCGGCGAGCAAGTGAACCAAGCCGCAGACAGCGGCAGGCGTAGGCCGGTCACCACCGGCGAGAAGGGTCGGGTCACTGTGACCGCACCGATCGAGACCACCGGGGCGGCGACGGAAGTTCAGCCAGAGGCTGTGCTCGCCGGAGTCGACAAGGGGCAGATCGAGGGTCGTTCCCTGGGACAGATCGCCTGGACGCGCTTCAAGCGCGACAGAGTGGCGGTCGCCGGCGGTGTCATCGTCGTGCTGCTCATCCTGCTGGCCGTGCTCGCCCGGCCCGTCCAGGCCATGCTCGGGCTGGACCCGAACGCCTTCCACCAGGACCTGATCGACCCCAACACCTCGCTGCCCAAGGGCGGGTTCGGCGGAATGAGCTGGGACCACCCGCTCGGCGTCGACCCGAAGTTCGGGCGCGACATCGCCACCCGTGTCCTCGAGGGTTCCTGGGTCTCCCTGGTGGTCGCCTTCGGCGCCACCATCCTGTCGAACGTGATCGGCGCGATCCTCGGCGTCGTCGCGGGCTACTACGGCGGGCGCGTCGACGCGATCATCAGCCGCCTGATGGACACGTTCCTCGCCTTCCCCCTCCTGCTCTTCGCGATCGCCATCTCCGCCACCCTGCAGGGCGGCGCGTTCGGCCTCGAAGGGCTCCCGCTCCACCTGAGCGTGCTGATCTTCGTGATCGGCTTCTTCAACTGGCCCTACCTGGGCCGTATCGTCCGAGGCCAGACGCTCGCCCTGCGTGAGCGGGAGTTCGTGGACGCCTCGCGGGGCATGGGGGCCAGGGGCCCGTACATCCTGTTCCGGGAACTGCTGCCCAACCTGGTCGGCCCGATCATCGTCTACTCGACGCTGCTCATCCCGACCAACATCCTCTTCGAGGCGTCCCTGAGCTTCCTCGGGGTCGGCATCCAGCCCCCGCAGGCGTCGTGGGGCGGCATGCTCCGTGAAGCGGTCACCTACTACGAGGTCGACCCGCAGTTCATGATCGTGCCCGGCCTCGCCATCTTCGTGACCGTCCTGGCGTTCAACCTGCTGGGTGACGGTCTCCGCGACGCTCTCGACCCGCGCAGTCGCTGATGCCTGACGCGCACCGAGAGATCCAAGAGTTTCCGACAATGGAGGGGAACCCACCCATCATGCGAAGGTCAGCGCTGGCCGCAGTTGCGGCCATCGGCTCCGCGAGTCTGCTTATTGCAGGCTGCAGCAAGGCCGATGACAACAAGAACGACGACACCACCAAATCAGCTGGGGCCAACGCAGCGACCACGGACGTCGTCAACGCCTCCACGAAGAAGGGGGGCACGGTTACGTACGAGTACTCCGATGTCCCGGACTCCTTCGACCCGGGCAACACGTACTACGCGTACATGTACAACCTCAGCCGGCTGTACGCCCGTCCGCTGATGACGTTCCAGCCCGGCGCCGGCGAGAAGGGCAACACCCTTGTCCCCGACCTCGCGGCGAGCAAGGGTGTCCCGAGCGACGGCGGCAAGACCTGGACGTACAAGCTGCGTTCGGGCCTGAAGTACCAGGACGGCGCCGCGATCACGTCCAAGGACGTGAAGTACGCGGTCGAGCGTTCGAACTTCGCGCGTGACGTCCTCTCCCTCGGCCCGAACTACTTCCAGCAGTTCCTCGTGGGCGGCGACAAGTACAAGGGTCCCTACAAGGACAAGAGCGCCAAGGGCCTCTCGTCCATCGAGACCCCGGACGACACCACGGTCGTCTTCCACCTGAAGACCGCGTTCCAGGAGTTCGACTACCTGGTCGCCTCGCCGCAGACCGCTCCGGTCCCGCAGGCGAAGGACAACGGCGTCGACTACGTCAAGAACATCGTGTCCTCGGGCTCGTACAAGTTCCAGAGCTACTCGGACGGCAAGCAGGCCGTCCTCGTGCGCAACGAGGACTGGGACGCGAAGACCGACCCGCTGCGCAAGCAGTACCCGGCCAAGATCGTCGTCAACCTGAAGGTCAACGCCGAGACGATCGACAAGGACGTCCTCGCGGGCGACGCGATCGACCTCGGTGGCGGCGGTGTCCAGGCCGCGACCCAGGCGCAGCTGCTCAGCTCGGCCGACAAGAAGGCCGGCACGGACAACACCTACGGTGGCCGTCTCGTCTACATGGCGATCAACACCAAGGTGAAGCCGTTCGACAAGGTCGAGTGCCGCAAGGCCGTGCAGTTCGCGATCGACAAGGTCTCGGTGCAGACCGCCGAGGGCGGCCCGGTCCGCGGCGACGTGGCCTCCACCGTTCTCCCGCCCGACATCCCGGGCTACGCCAAGGCCGACGCCTACGCGTCCGCCGGCAACAAGGGTGACGCGGCCAAGGCCAAGGAGCAGCTCAAGGCCTGTGGCAAGACGGCCATCAACACGAACATCTCCGCGCGCAGCGACCGCCCGCAGGAGATCGACGCGGCCACCGCGATCATCAACTCGCTGAAGACGGTCGGCATCAACGCCAGCCTGAAGCAGTACCCGTCGGGCAAGTACTTCACCGACTACGCGGGTGTCCCGAAGTTCACCGAGAAGAACAACATCGGTCTGATCATGATGCAGTGGGGTGCCGACTGGCCCTCCGGCTACGGCTTCCTGCAGCAGATCCTGAACGGCAGCGCCATCGGCGCCTCGGGTAACACCAACCTGTCGCAGTACGACAACAAGGACGTCAACTCGCTTCTCGAGAAGGCCATCGGCACGCAGGACGACTCTGCGCGCAACAGCCTCTACACCGAGATCGACAAGAAGACCATGGACGACGCCGTCCTCGTTCCGCTGACCTACTTCAAGGTGCTCCTGGCCCGTCCGAAGTACGCCACGAACCTGGTCTCCACGGCTGCCTTCAGCGGTCAGTACGACTACCTCAACATCGGCACCACGAAGAAGTAGTAGCCCCGGAAGGCAGGTGAAGGCATTGGTGCCCGCGGGCTTTACGGCCCGCGGGCACCAGCGCCGATCCCCGTGATCTCGTACATCCTCCGTCGGACGGCAGCGGCAGCGATCCTGCTCCTGGTCGTCTCCGCGGTCACCTTCGCCATCTTCTTCCTGCTCCCCAGACTGGCCGGTCAGACCCCCGACCAGCTGGCTCAGCAGTACATCGGGAAGAGCCCGTCGAAGGCCGACATTTTCGCGGTCAAGCACAACCTCGGTCTGGACCAGCCCGTCTACGTCCAGTACTGGCACTTCATCAAGGGGATCGTCACAGGCGCTACCTACGACCTCGGCCCCACCACGGCACACTGCAGCGCGCCGTGCTTCGGGTACTCCTTCAAGACCCACCAGGCGGTCTGGCCGGAACTCACCTCCCGCCTTCCGATCACTCTCTCGCTGGCCGGCGGCGCCGCCGTCCTGTGGCTGGTCTCGGGTGTGACCATCGGCGTCATCTCCGCCCTCAAGCCCCGCTCGATCTTCGACCGCGCCTTCATGGGCGTCGCGCTCGCCGGTGTCTCGCTGCCCATGTTCTTCACGGGCAACCTGGCCCTGCTGCTCTTCGCCTACCAGTGGCCGATCTTCGGCACCACCTACGTGCCATTGACCGAGAACCCGGCGCAGTGGGCCAACACGCTCTTCCCGGCGTGGTGTTCACTCGCTCTGCTGTACTCCGCCATCTACGCCCGGCTCACCCGTTCGGGCATGATGGAGACGATGAACGAGGACTTCATCCGCACGGCCCGCGCCAAGGGTCTGCGCGAGGGCAAGGTCGTGGTCCGGCACGGACTGCGCGCCGCTCTCACCCCGATCATCACCGTCTTCGGCATGGACCTCGGTCTGCTGCTCGGCGGCGCCGTGATCACCGAGACCGTGTTCTCGCTGCACGGTGTCGGGCAGTACGCGGTGCAGGGCATCACCGACAACGACCTCCCGAAGATCCTCGGCGTGACCCTCCTCGCCGCCTTCTTCGTCGTCATCGCAAATCTCCTGGTGGACCTGCTGTACGCAGCCGCCGACCCGCGGGTGAGGCTCTCGTGACCGAACTGTCCAAGACCGGCGCCGCGGTCGGCGAGCCCGTCTCCTCCCCCTCGAACGCCCCGCGCTCCTTCCTCGAAGTGCGCGACCTCAAGGTGCACTTCCCGACCGACGACGGTCTGGTCAAGTCCGTCGACGGCCTGACCTTCTCGGTGGAGAAGGGCAAGACCCTCTCCATCGTGGGCGAGTCCGGCTCCGGGAAGTCCGTCACCTCGCTGGCGATCATGGGCCTGCACCGGCTCGGCGCACGCGGCAAGAACGTCCAGATGTCCGGCGAGATCTGGCTGGACGGCAAGGAACTGGTCAACGCCGACCCGGACGAGGTGCGCAAGCTCCGCGGCCGCGAGATGGCGATGATCTTCCAGGACCCGCTGTCCGCGATGCACCCGTACTACACGATCGGCAGCCAGATCGTGGAGGCGTACCGCGTCCACCACAAGGTCGACAAGAAGACCGCCCGCCGGCGGGCGATCGAGATGCTCGACCGTGTGGGCATCCCCGAGCCGGCCAAGCGCGCCGACAGCTACCCGCACGAGTTCTCCGGCGGTATGCGGCAGCGCGCGATGATCGCCATGGCGCTCGTCAACAACCCGGAGCTGCTCATAGCGGACGAGCCGACGACCGCCCTCGACGTCACCGTCCAGGCGCAGATCCTCGACCTCATCCGCGACCTGCAGAAGGAGTTCGGCTCCGCGGTCGTCCTCATCACCCACGACCTCGGCGTGGTCGCCGAGATCGCCGACGAGGTGCTGGTGATGTACGGCGGCCGCTGTGTGGAGCGCGGCACCGTCGACCGGATCTTCGAGCAGCCGCAGCACCCCTACACCTGGGGTCTGCTCGGCTCGATGCCCCGTATCGACCGTGAGACCTCCGACCGGCTCATCCCGGTCAAGGGTCAGCCGCCGAGCCTCATCAACGTCCCGTCGGGCTGCGCCTTCCACCCGCGCTGCCCGTACGCGGACCTGCCCAAGGGCGATGTCACCCGTACCGTGCGCCCCGAACTGCAGCTGATCGGCAGCGGCCACTACACCGCCTGCCACCTCTCGCAGGAGGACCGCACGCGGATCTGGACCGAAGAGATTGCGCCGAAGCTGTGAGTGAGACGAAGAAGACGGACGCCGCCGACGCGGTGATCCCGCAGCAGGCAGCGGCGTCCGACGACCGCGCGGCCTCCGCGAAGTCGCGGGACGACCGCGAGGTGCTGCTGCGGGTCCAGGGACTGAAGAAGCACTTCCCCATCCGCAAGGGTGTTCTTCAGCGCCAGGTCGCCGCGGTCAAGGCGGTCGACGGCATCGACTTCGAGGTCCGCAAGGGCGAGACGCTCGGCGTCGTCGGCGAGTCCGGCTGCGGCAAGTCGACCATGGGCCGGGTCATCACCCGCCTCCAGGACCCGACCGGCGGCAGCATCGAGTTCGAGGGCCAGGACATCACCCGGCTCAAGCCCTCGGGGATGCGTCCGCTGCGCCGCGACATCCAGATGATCTTCCAGGACCCGTACGGGTCGCTGAACCCGCGCCACACCATCGGCTCGATCGTCTCGGCGCCGTTCCGGCTGCAGAGCGTCACGCCCGAGGGCGGGGTGAAGCGGGAGGTCCAGCGGCTCCTGGAGCTGGTGGGTCTGAGCCCCGAGCACTTCAACCGCTACCCGCACGAGTTCTCCGGCGGTCAGCGCCAGCGCATCGGCATCGCCCGCGCGCTCGCCCTGAAGCCGAAGCTGGTCGTGGCGGACGAGCCGGTCTCGGCCCTCGACGTGTCGATCCAGGCGCAGGTCGTGAACCTGATGGACGACCTGCAGTCCGAGCTCGGTCTCACGTACGTGATCATCGCGCACGACCTCTCCGTCGTCCGACATGTCTCGGACCGCATCGCGGTGATGTACCTCGGCAAGATCGTCGAACTCGCCGACCGCTCCTCGCTGTACGAGGCGCCGATGCACCCGTACACCAAGGCCCTGATGTCGGCCGTGCCGGTGCCGGACCCCAAGCGCCGGGGCGCCAAGAGCGAACGGATCCTGCTGAAGGGCGACGTTCCCTCGCCGATCTCGCCGCCGAGCGGCTGCCGGTTCCACACCCGGTGCTGGAAGGCCACGGAGATCTGCAAGACGACCGAGCCGCCGCTCATCGAGCTGAAGCCCGGTCAGCAGGTCGCCTGCCACCACCCGGAGAACTTCGCGGACCAGGCTCCTCAGGACACCGTGCTGCTGTCGGCGGCGCGGGAGGCTGTCGAGCTCGTGGGCGAAGCGGTGCTCAAGGAGTCGGCGGTGACGCCCGTCGCCGCGGCGGAGCCCGAGCTCTCGGCGGTCCCCGCCGAGAAGCCCGTGAAGCCCACGGCGGACGACACGGTCGCCGAGGCGCCTGAGGCGTCCGAGGCGGCTGTGGTCCCCGAGGCGGCCGACGCGGCGGAGGAAGACAAGAAGTAGCGTTCTCGGCTGTCAGGAGTCACCGGCCTTCAGCCCGTGACGACTTGGCAAAGTCATGAACATGCCCGAACGGGAGAGTGCAGAGTCCTGCGTGTCCGTCTGATCGAATCTGATCGGCACACGTACGAAAGGGACGCGAAATGGCACTCTCCCGTTCGGCACGTTTAGGGGCCCTCGCCACCGCGGCGGCCTCCTTCTTCCTTGTCGCCGCCTCCTCCGCCCCCACCCCGGGCGCCGACGGCATCGGTGACACCTACTTCCCCCAGCTCGGCAACGGCGGCTTCGACGCCCGCCACTACGCCCTCGACGTGGCGTACGACCCGGCCACCGACCGCCTCGACGGCCGGACCACCCTCACCGCCCGCGCCACCCAGAGCCTCTCCTCCTTCGACCTCGACCTCCAGAAGCTGGACGTCACCAAGGTCGAGGTGAACGGCAGACCCGCCCACTTCACGCGGTCGGGCGACGAGATCCGCGTCACCCCCCGGGGCCCGCTGGCCAAGGGCCGGACCTTCACGGTCGCCGTCACCTACGGCGGAGTCCCCGAGGCGCTCAGCGGCCCGATCGTGTTCGGCTCCGACTACGGGTGGATGAAGACGACCGACGGTGTCTTCGTCGCCTGCGAACCCAACGCCGCCTCCACCTGGTTCCCCTCCAGCGACCACCCGTCCGACAAGGCGACCTACGACATACGCATCACCGCGCCCAAGGGCCTGACGGGTGTCTCCAACGGACGCCTGATATCGACCCGCGACCACGGCGCGAGCACGGTCACGCACTGGCGCGAGAGCCGGCCCATGGCCACCTACCTGGCGACCGCGACCATCGGGAAGTTCGACGTGAAGACGGGCCGGACGCCCGCCGGGACGCCCATCTACGTCGCCATCGACCCGGTGCTCGCGAACAGCAACAGCGTCGACGTGTACGCCGTCACCGCCGCGGCCACCGACTACTGGTCCCAGGTCTTCGGCCCGTACCCGTTCGAGGAGACCGGCGCGATCGTCGACGACATGCCGCAGGCCGGCTTCTCGCTGGAAGTCCAGTCGAAGCCCGCGTACTCGGCGGTGCGCTCGGAGTCGACCATCGTGCACGAGCTGGCCCACCAGTGGTTCGGCGACTCCGTGTCGGTCGCCCACTGGAAGGACATCTGGCTGAACGAGGGCTTCGCCACCTACGCGCAGTGGCTGTGGTCGGAACACCAGGGCGTCCGCTCCGCGCACGACTCGTTCGTCGCCGGCTACGACTCCCGTCCCGCGGACTCCTCCTTCTGGCAGACCACCGTCGGCGACCCGCAGCGAGACACGATGTTCGCGTCCGCCGTCTACCAGCGGGGCGCGATGACCCTCCAGATGCTGCGCGAACGCATCGGCGACACCGCCTTCTTCAAGCTGCTGCCCGCCTGGACGAAACTGCACCGCTACGGCAACGCGAGCACCGCCGACTTCATCTCCCTCGCGGAGCGGATCTCGGGCCGGCAGCTCGACGACCTCTTCCAGACCTGGCTCTTCACCACCGGTAAGCCCGCCGTCTAGACCTTTCTTCGTAAGGCGCACGCCCCACGACAGGTGAGAATGTGGGGGTGCTCCTGCAACTCTTCAGCCCCTCCGTCCAGCACACGCTCGACCTGATCGGCATTTTCGTCTTCGCGATCTCCGGCGCGCTGCTGGCCGTCCGCAAGAACTTCGACGTCTTCGGCATCGCCGTTCTCGCGGAGATCACCGCGCTGGGCGGAGGGCTGCTGCGCGACATCATCATCGGCGCCGTGCCCCCGGCCGCCTTCACGGACCTCGGGTACTTCACCACGCCGTTCGTCGCCGCCCTGCTCGTGTTCTTCCTGCACCCCCAGGTGGAGCGCATCCAGGTCGGCGTGAACGTCTTCGACGCGGCCGGACTGGGACTGTTCTGCGTCACGGGCACCGTGAAGGCGTACGACTACGGGCTCGGCCTCACCGCCTCGGCCGCCCTCGGCCTCGCGACCGCCGTCGGTGGCGGTGTGCTGAGGGACGTCCTCGCCAACGAGGTGCCCTCGCTGCTGCGCTGGGACCGCGACCTCTACGCGGTTCCCGCGATCGTCGGCGCCACCATGGTGGCGCTCTGCATCCGCTACGACGCGCTCACCCCCTTCACCAGCGGCCTCGCCGTGGTCACGGCCTTCGCGCTGCGGCTGCTCGCGATGCGGTTCCACTGGCGTGCTCCGCGGGCCTGGAACCGCCGTTCGACGGTGAGCGAGGAAGAGACCCCCTGACCCGGCCGGCTCCGACGACGTCCCGGGAGCGCTCGGTGTCGCCGGTCTCCACGAGGTTGCCGGAGCCGCCGGGGCCGCTCACGCCGTCCCCGGGCGCGCCCGGCCCGCTGCCGGCGGCGGCCCGCGTGCGGAAGCGGTCCGTCAGCCAGCGGAACACCTCCGGCAGCTGCGGCCGCCACAGGCCCATGTCGTGGCCGCCCGCGCTGCGCGGCAGCAGCACCACATCCACCTGCGTCGGCGCCTTCGCGATCCGCTGGATCGCCGCGCCCGCCTCGTATCCGTCGCCGGACTCGCCGGAGAAGTAGAGCGCGACCGGCGGTGGGACACGGTCGGCCCGGAGCCGGACGGATGGATCGTTCCGCAGGCGCAGCTCCGGGTTCCGGCCGGCGAGCGAACTGCGCTCCTCACGCGGGTCGTTGTACCCGGACATGCTGACCGCGGCCCGGTAGCGGTCGGGGTGGGCGACGGCCAGCTTGGTCGCGCAGTGCGCCCCGGCCGAGTACCCGGCGGTGGCCCAGCCGTCGGGCGCGGCCTCGGCGCGGAAGTTGTCCCCGATCATCCTCGGCACGTCGACGCTGAGCCAGCTCTCCGCGTTGACCGTGCCGGGGACGTTCGCACAGCCCGTGTCCGACCGGGCCAGCAGGTTGGTGCGCGGCGCGACCAGGATGAAGGGCGCCACCCGCCCGTCGCGCATCAGCGGCACCAGTTGGCGGTGCACCTTCAGCGAACCGAACCAGGCCCTCGCGGAGCCCGGGTAGCCGGGAAGCAGCTCGACGACGGGGAACGAGCGGTGGCGGAAGGCGGGTTCGCCGTACTGCGGCGGCAGCCAGACGTAGACCTCGGCGTTCACGCCGGAGACCCGTCCCCTCAGCTCGGTGACGCGCACCCCGCCCGCCTCCCGCATGCCCGGCCCGACGGCCTGCTCGAAGGTCTGCCGCACCCGCGGCAGGCTCTCCGGCGCGATCCCGCCGGTGCCGTCCGCACCGAGGTCGGCGGCCCGGCCGACGTGGTCGCCGGTACCGAGGAGGTCGGCCCAGTCGTCGTAGAGGCTGTTCGCGTTGTTCACCAGGACGAAGACCACGCTGATCGCGGTGGCCTGCGCCAACAGCAGCATCAGCAGCCGCGCCGCGCCGCGCACCGGCCCCGGTCCGGGAACCCGGGACCACAGGGTCAGGGGCAGCACGAGGGCGACGGCACACAACGCGATCGTGGTCAGGAGGAAGGGCGTCCCGGTGAGACTCATGTCCTGTCAGAGGAACACCCGGACCGATTGGTCACGGGTGATTTCGGACACTTGCCGAGAAAATGGCGAACGATCACCCACCTGGACGGTCGTGCGGAGGACCGGACCGGCTCCTCGGGGCGGCCGGTGTCCCGGCAGGGGGTCCGCGCGGGCCGACGGGCGTTCATCCTCCCGAAACAGTAAAAGCTACCGCTTAGTAATTTCCTGTTGTACCGTTCAGACATGCCAGAAGCAGCTTCGGTACAGGCCACACGGGCCACGATCGGCGACAGCGAGTTCGACCGCGACACCGCGGTCACCCTGCGCGCCCCGGGCGTCTACGACGTGGACCTCTCCGCCGGGTGGACGATCATCACCGCCGTCAACGGCGGCTATCTGCTGGCCGTCCTCGGCCGCGCGCTCGCCGACGCCCTGCCGCACTCCGACCCCTTCACGGTCTCCGCGCACTATCTCACCGCGTCCCAGCCGGGCCCCGCCGTCGTCCGCACGGACGTCGTCCGTACCGGCCGGACGCTGTCGACGGGCCAGGCGTCCCTCTTCCAGTACGACGACGAGGGCCGCGAGGTCGAGCGGATCCGTGTCCTCGCCTCGTACGGCGACCTCGACGCGCTGCCCGACGACGTCCGGACGACCGCGCGCCCGCCCGCGATCCCGTCCATGGACCAGTGCTTCGGACCGCAGGACGCGCCCGCGCCGATCCCCGGCAGCTCGGCGATCACCGACCGGCTCTTCCTCAAGCTCGACCCCGCGACCCTGGGATGGGCCCTCGGCGCCCCCTCCGGGAAGGGCGAGATGCGGGCGTGGTTCGGGCTCGCCGACGGCCGTGACGCCGACCCGCTCTCGCTCCTCCTCGCCGTCGACGCGCTGCCGCCCACGGCGTTCGAGATCGGGCTGTCCGGCTGGGTGCCGACCGTCGAACTGACCGTGCACGTGCGCTGCCGTCCGGCCCCCGGCCCGCTGCGGGTGTCGATCACCACCCGCAACCTCGCCGGCGGCTTCCTGGAGGAGGACGCGGAGGTGTGGGACAGCGCGGACCGGCTGGTCGCCCAGTCCCGCCAGCTCGCGCGCGCACGGCTCGGCTGACCGAGGACTTTCGTCGGGGGGTACGACCCGGTCGAGCCGGGCTCCGGTCGGGGGGCCCGGCTCGACCGATCGGGACCGCCGGTCGTGAGCGGGACCGGCCGACCGCGGACTCCGTGACGCGGCGCGGCTCGGCCGACGCGCCCACCTCGGGGTCCGGCTCGGCCGAGTGCGATCTCCGGTCAAGGAGTGCGGCCCCGCCGGGTCCGACGTCCGGTCACACGGTGACGAACGGCCGGCGGCCCGTCCAGGCCGCCAGCCGGCCGTAGGCGTCGGCCCCCTCGGGCGCCGTGAGCGCCGGGTCGAAGGGCAGCTCGGGGTCCTCGCGCCCCTCCTCGGGCAGTACCCGGCAGGCGGTCGCGAGCGCGAACTCGGCCAGTTCCGGGTCGAGTTCGAGCGGCCTGCCGAGCGCCTCGGACAGGTCCCAGGTGTGGACGACCGCCTCCATGACGTACCCGGCGAGGGCCTGGCGCCCGGGAGCCTCACCCCACGGCACCCGCACGAGCGCCTCCAGACGCGCGTCGTCGGCCCACGCCGTCCGGACCTCGGCCCTGGCCTCGTCGTACGCGGCCACCCAGCCGTCGTCCGGGACGCCGTCGACGTACGGCCGCACCGCGAGCCCGTCGCCGCCCGCGCCGATCACGGCGATCCGCCGGGTCCCCCCGACCAGGTGCGACAGCAGCAGACGGACGTCGAAGCCGACGCACGGCGTGGGTCCGGAGAGCTGATCCGGCCGGACGGTCCCGATGAGTTCGGCGATCCGGCCGGCGGCGCGGGTGTACAGGGGGCGGGGGTCCATGGCGTTCATGAGCGACCTCTTCCGTGTCTCGGTGTGCCCCTACCGTCGACGCATAACCTGACAACCCCCGTCAGCATTTGCCGGGTCATCGGGTGAGCGCGATCCTGGGCCCGTGAAGTCCGACCGCCTGCTCTCGATCCTCCTGCTGCTCCAGACCCGGGGCCGGGTCCCCGCCCACGAACTCGCCGACCGCCTGGAGGTGTCGGTGCGCACCATCTACCGGGACGTCGAGGCACTCTCCACCTCCGGGGTCCCGGTCTACGCCGAGCGCGGCCGGCACGGCGGCATCGAACTGCTGGCCGGATTCCGTACGGACGTCACCGGACTGACCGCCGACGAGTCCCGCGCGCTGTTCATCCTGGCCGCGCAGGGCGCGCACGCCGCGCTCGGTCTGGACGTGGCGCTCGACTCCGCCCTGCGCAAGGTGATGGCCGCGCTGCCCGCGCCGTTCCGGCCTGCCGCCGAGGTCACCGGCCGGCGCATCCTCGTCGACGCCACCCGCTGGAAGGGCGGGCCTCAACGCGCCGTCGACCTGGACGTGTTGCAGGACGCCGTGTTCACCGACCGACGACTACGGCTGCGCTACCGGCACGGCGGGGAGCCCGAACCCCGCACGTACACCGTCGACCCGTACGGGCTCGTCTCCAAGGCCGGGGTCTGGTACCTCGTCGCCGACCGGCGCGGCACCCCGCGGCTGTTCCGCGCCGACAGGATCGGCGCGGCCGCCCTCCTGCCGGACGCGGTGCGCCGCCGTCCCGGCGTGGAACTCGCCCACGTCTGGGAGGTGTTGCGCCGCCAGGTCGAGGAGCGGCCCGGCGGCGTCGAGATCACGGTCCGGGTGCGCCGCTCCCACCTGGACATGTTCGTGCGCCTCAACGCGGCCGTCCTCACCGAACTGCCCGAGGACACCGGGACCGGTGAGTGGGTGACGGCGCGGCTCTCCCACGGTTCCGTGCGCGAGGCCCGGACCCTGATGGCCTTCGGGGACGCGGTGGAGGTCCTCGCCCCGGCCGCGGCCCGTGCGGAGCTGGCCGCGACGGCCACGGCCATCGGCGCGCTGTACGCGGGGGGTTGAGCGCGGGATCGCGTCCCCGCCGTACGGGGGTCCGCACAGCAAGACACAGCTCCGGCACAGCGCGGACCTACGTGGATCTGGTCCTCTGGCCACCGCTCGACCGGCTGTCGTCGGCCGGCCCGACCGGGGCGGCCCTCGCCGACGGACGTGCGCACGCGCGTCTTCGTCCATCGGCCGACGCCGGGCCGACGTCGACCGGCCCGCGCGCCGGGCGCTCCGGCCGACCGGCCTGTCGTCGGACGGCCTCGGCCACCCGGCTTCGTCGAACGGCCCCCGCCGACGGGCGCGCGGCCCGACCGGTGGACGCCCACCGGGGGACGCCGGCCTGTCACGTCGACCGGCGGTCACCGCGGGCCGTCCACCCACCATCTCGCCCGATCCGACAGGGAGTTACCCATGAATCCTCGCGCACGGCTCGTCCCCGCCGCCGCCCTCCTCGCCCTCGCGCCCCTGCTGGCGGCCTGCGGCTCGGGCGACGCGACGTCCTCGGACAGCGGCACCTCCGACGGCCGGAACTGCACCCGCCCCTCCGGCATGCCGAGCGGCGGCGCGTCCGGCCGCCCTTCGGGAGCACCGTCCGGCATGCCCTCCCGCTCCGGCGCGCCCTCGGGCATGCCCACCGGCAAGGCCCCGTCCGGCAACCCCTCGGGCATGCCGAGCGGGGCTCCCGGCGGCGGCATGGGCGGCGGCCAGGGCGGTTGCGGCGGCCCTGGAAGAGGGCAGGCCGGACAGGCGGGGGAGGGGCAGCAGGCGAATCAGGGCTGAGTCCCCGGGCGCGGCGGGCGGGGGCACGGAGGATCGGTGCGATGCCGGGTGCGCTGAGGGAGGGGGAGAACTTCGGCGCAGGCCGGGCCGGTCGCCGGGTGGCCGCGGTGAGGGGAGTTGCCGAACCGGCAGGGCTACGAGGCCTGCCGCGTCCGCACGGTCAGGTGAGCCGGCTCGCTGCCTTCGGCCGGGCGGGCGGCTGAGCTCACCGGGCCGGTGCGAGCGGGGTCGGACGGTCGGCGGGTGCCACCGGCCCGTCGACTGGGCGCAGTTGGCCCTGATCCGGCCGGGTCATGCCTTCGGCCGGTGTTCGGTGTTCGGTGTCCGGTTTGTATGGATGACTGCACCCAGTGCCCCGCGTCCGGGCCGTGCCCCCCTGTCGACAGGAGCCACCAGCCCAATGGATGCGCCCAGTTGGCCCCCGTCGGGTGGGATCGTGCGGTCGGCCGGGTTCGTGCAGGGCCGTCGGTCGGGCTGACGCGGGTCTCGCGGGGGGTGCCG
>NZ_JBIWLU010000013.1:58084-320694 GCF_044766365.1 Streptomyces sp. NPDC102279
CCGGTTTCCCGGCCGGTACCCGCTGTCGGGGGCTCGGGTTCGGGGCGGGTTCGTGGTCGCGGGTGCCACCAGGCATGTGGCTGGGCTCAGTTGGCCTGGGCCTGGTGGGGTCGTGCGGTCGGTCGGGTTCGTGCAGGGCCGTGGGTCGGGCTGACGCGGGTCTCGCGGGGGGTGCCGGTTTCCCGGCCGGTACCCGCTGTCGGGGGCTCGGGTTCGGGGCGGGTTCGTGGTCGCGGGTGCCACCAGGCATGTGGCTGGGCTCAGTTGGCCCGCTTCGGGCGTATCGTGCGGTCGGCCGGGTTCGTGTCGTCGCGCCGGTCGGGTCGACGCAGGTCTCCCGGTCGGTGCCGGACGGTGGGCGGCTGGTCAGTCGGGCCGTGCCCGGGGCTCGGGGCGGGGCTTGGCTCGTGCCCGGCCCGGGTCCTGCGGTCCCGTCCGTCGGGCAGGGGGGATCAGCCGAGCCAGTGGCGGCGGCCGATGCTGATCAGGCGCATCTGGCGGCTCGTCACCCGGGCCACGCGCTCGCGCTCCGCCTCGGGGGCGTCCAGCGCCTCCAGGAACGCCGAGGCCGCCATCAGCATGTGGTCGACATAGAGACCCGCCAGCATGAGCAGATCGTCGTCGCTCCACCCCCGCGACTCGGGGTGTGCGGCGAGCGCGTCCCGCACCTCCTCGGCGAACCGGGCCAGTTGCTCGCGGATCGCGTCCCGCACCGACTGCACCCCGCCGTGCCGCTCGCGCGCGATGAAGCGGACGTGCGCGGGGTGCGCCTCGACATGATGGGCGATCAGTTCCACGGCCCGGGCGATGCGTTCGTCGCTGTCGCCGGCCGCGGACACCGTGTCCTCGATCATCGGGTGCAGGCTGCCGAGCGCCTCCTCGACGAGGGCCACGCCGAGATCCGCCGTCGAGCGGAAGTGCCGGTAGAAGGCGGTCGGAGCGACTCCCACGGCCCGCGTGACCTCCCGCAGACCCAGGCTGCTCAGGCTCTGGTCCTCCAGAAGCAGCAACGCGGCGTCCAGGAGCGCCTGTCGGGTCTTCTGCTTCTGCGCCTGCCGGATGCCGAGAGTGTGACTCATGCCATGCAGTTAACAACTGTTCTCTGGATTTTTAAAGCCGCCGGACGCGCTAGACTCAAGAGTCAGTGAACAAGTGTTACTACAACCGTTCACTGAGTCGTCAAGTCCCGGAAACAATCGGGCCTCACCGTCGAGGCACGGGTGGTCCGGGACCGGACCACGAGACTTCTTCGAGAGGCATCCCATGCTGTTCCTCGTCGCCGCACTCCTTCTGCTCGGCGTCGTCATGGGCACCGTGGCGCACGCGCCGCTGCCCGTCACCCTGGTCGCCGCGGCCGTCATCGGCATCTGGCTGGTCATCTTCGCGCTGCGTGAGCGCGGCGCCCGCCGCCGGCACACCTCCGCCGGCTGACAACCGGCCACCGCACCCTCGCCGACCGGCCCGTGGTCCCCTTCCTTCACCAACTGACCGTTGGGAGCTGACGTACGTCATGGCACTCACCACTCACACCGCCGGCACCACCCGATCTGCCGGCACCACCAGCACCGCCGATACCACCAGCACCGCCGACACCGCTCGCGGCGCGGAGACGGCCCGCGGCACGGACGCTGCCCCGGGCGGGCGGACCCTGCGAACCGAGGACGCCGCCCGCTCCACTGAGCCCACCCGCTCCGAGGCGATCGCGCGCACCGCCCTCGCGCGCCGCGTCCGGGACGCGGACGGCATGGCCGTGGCCGCGTTCATCCTCGGTCTGGTCGGTCTCCTGGTCCTCAACGTCTTCCTCGGCCCCATCGCCATCGTTCTCGCCTCCGTCGCCCTGTGGCGCGGGACCGCCCGCCGCGGCCGCGCGTTCCTCGGCCTCGGCCTGGGCATCGCCGACCTGGTCGTCCTGGTCGCCTTCATGCACTTCGACAGCACGGTGTCCTGGAGCTTCTGACGCCGGGCCGGTGAACGGCGCCCGGTGGCCGGAGTCCGGTTCAGCGCCCGTTCCGGTGCGGGGAGGACGCCTCCGCCGGTCCGCGCGCGGCCCGCGACGACCGTCATGCCGGTGGGGGCAGCGGCGGGGGAACGGCGGGCCCGTAGAATCGGGCCCACCATGGCTTACCTCGACCACGCCGCGACCACCCCCATGCTCCCCGAGGCGGTAGAGGCACTGACCGCCCAGCTGAGCGTCACGGGCAACGCCTCCTCCCTCCACGCCGCCGGCCGCCGCGCCCGGAGGACGGTCGAGGAGTCCCGCGAGACCCTGGCGGACGCCCTCGGCGCCCGTCCCAGCGAGGTGGTCCTCACCTCCGGCGGCACCGAGGCCGACAACCTCGCGGTGAAGGGCCTCTACTGGTCCCGCCGCGACGCCGACCCCGCCCGCACCCGCGTCCTGTCGAGCCCTGTCGAGCACCACGCCGTCCTCGACGCGGTCCACTGGCTCGGCGAGCACGAGGGCGCCACGGTCGAGTACCTCCCCGTCGACGCCTACGGCCGGGTCCACCCCGACGCCCTGCGCGAGGCGATCGCCCGCAACCCCGACGACGTCGCCCTCGCCACGGTCATGTGGGCCAACAATGAGATCGGCACCCTCATGCCGGTCCGTGAACTGGCCGACGTCGCCGCCGAGTTCGGCATCCCGCTGCACGCCGACGCCGTCCAGGCCTTCGGCCAGGTCCCCGTCGACTTCGCCGCCTCCGGCCTCGCCGCCATGACGGTCTCCGGCCACAAGATCGGCGGCCCGTACGGGATCGGCGCGCTGCTGCTGGGCCGCGAGTACACCCCCGTGCCGGTGCTGCACGGCGGCGGCCAGGAGCGGCACGTGCGCTCCGGCACCCTCGACGTACCCGCCATCGCCTCCTTCGCGGTCGCCGGACGGCTGGCCGCCGAGCAGCGCGAGTGGTTCGCCCGCGAGATCGGCGCCCTGCGCGACGACCTCGTCGACGCCGTCCGCAAGGCCGTGCCCGACGCGATCCTCGGCGGCGACCCGGCCCCCGGCGGCCGGCTGCCCGCCAACGCCCACTTCACCTTCCCGGGCTGCGAGGGCGACTCGCTCCTGCTGCTGCTCGACGCTCAGGGCATCGAGTGCTCCACCGGCTCGGCCTGCACGGCGGGCGTGGCCCAGCCCAGCCACGTCCTCCTCGCCATCGGCACCGATCCGGACCTCGCGCGCGGCACCCTCCGCTTCTCGCTCGGCCACACCTCCACGGAGGCCGACGTCGACGCGGTGGCCCGGGCGATCGCCCCCGCCGTGGAACGAGCGCGGAGCGCGGGCCTCACCTGACCGACGCGGCACGCGTCCCGGTCGAGGCCGGGCCCTCGGGTGGGACCGGCCTCTCGGGTGTGACCGGCCTCCGGTGTGACCGGCCTTCAGGCCGCGCTCACGCCGCCGCCGTCCGTGCCCGCCGCACCAGGCGCAGATACCGGTCCCAGTCCCAGTACCGCCCGGGGTCGGTGTGGTCGGTGCCCGGCACCTCCACGTGACCGATGATGTGCTTCCGGTCCACGGGAATGTCGTACCGTCCGCATATCCCGGCCGTCAGGCGCGCCGACGCCTCGTACATCGCGTCCGTGAACGACGAGGCGCGGTCCACGAAGCCCTCGTGCTCGATGCCGACACTGCGCTCGTTGTACGCGCGGTTGCCCGCGTGGAACGCCACGTCCAGCTCGCGGATCATCTGTGTGACGTGACCGTCCTTGCGGACGATGTAGTGCGCCGCCGCTCCGTGTCCCGGGTCCTGGAAGACCCGGACCGCGCTCGCGAAACTGCCCTGGGTGACATGGATGACCACCCGGTCTATCGAGTAGTCGTCGGGCCGGTCCGCCCGCCGCCAGTTCGCCGTCGACGCCGCCACCCACTGCGCTCCCCGGGAGTCCACCGCTCCCGCGACCCTCTGCTTCTCCACGCCGGGAAGCCGCCACCACAGGTGCGTCAGCACGTCCCGAGCGATCGCGGCCGTGCCCACGGCGGCCGCCACACCGCCGACGAGCAGCACACGGCGCCCGACCGCAGCGTCCGCGTCCTTGGCCGTCGCCTTGGCACCACGGCCCTTCGGCTTCCCCTTTTTCTCCCCCATGCGATCTTCAACGGATACTCGCGGGATCCGGTTCCCGCCGCCCCGTACTCTGGAGGGGTTATGACTGACACCTCGCAGCGCCCCCTCCGCGTCCTCGCCGCCATGTCGGGCGGCGTGGACTCCGCCGTAGCCGCCGCCCGCGCCGCCGAGGCCGGGCACGACGTGACGGGCGTGCACCTCGCCCTGTCGGCGAACCCCCAATCGTTCCGGACCGGCGCGCGCGGTTGCTGCACCATCGAGGACTCGCGCGACGCCCGCCGCGCGGCCGACGTCATCGGCATCCCCTTCTACGTCTGGGACCTCGCCGAGCGTTTCCGCGAGGACGTGGTCGAGGACTTCGTCGCCGAGTACGAGGCGGGCCGCACCCCGAACCCCTGCCTGCGCTGCAACGAGAAGATCAAGTTCGCCGCCCTGCTCGACAAGGCGCTCGCACTCGGCTTCGACGCGGTCTGCACCGGCCACTACGCGCAGGTGATCGTCCGCGAGGACGGCACGCGCGAGCTGCACCGCGCCTCCGACATGGCCAAGGACCAGTCGTACGTCCTCGGTGTCCTCGACGACCGCCAGCTCGCCCACGCCGTGTTCCCGCTCGGCGACACCGTCACCACCAAGGACGAGATCCGCGCCGAGGCCGAGCGCCGGGGCCTCGCCGTCGCCAAGAAGCCGGACTCGCACGACATCTGCTTCATCGCCGACGGCGACACCCAGGGCTTCCTGGCGAACCGCCTGGGCAAGGCGGAGGGCGACATCGTGGACGAGGCCGGAGCGGTCGTCGGATCCCACGAGGGTGCGTTCGGCTTCACGATCGGCCAGCGCAAGGGGCTGCGCATCGGCACCCCCGCCCCGGACGGCAAGCCGCGCTACGTCCTGGACATCTCGCCGGTGGACAACACGGTGACGGTGGGCCCGGCCGCGTCCCTGGACGTGTCCGCGCTGACCGCCCTCAAGCCCCGCTGGTGCGGTGCCGCCCCCACCGGCCCCGGCACCTACACGGCCCAGCTGCGCGCCCACGGCGGTGAGACGGAGGTGGCCGCCGAGCTGGTCGACGGCTCCCTCCACGTCACCTTCACCGAGCCGGTCCGCGGGGTCGCCCCCGGCCAGGCGATCGTCCTGTACGACGGCACGCGCGTGGTGGGCTCGGCGACGATCGCGACGACCACGCGCGCGACGGCGGGCGTCTGACCCGACGGCCGCCTCGCGTGGCCGTGTGCCGCGACACCCGGCCGGGCGAGGCAGCCGTCCGGGGCGGTCAGCCGTTCGCGTCGAAGAACTCCGCCAGCACCGGGGCGAGCACCAGAGGATCGACCATGTGGGTCTGTCCCTCCAGCGTGCGGTACGAGCCGTCGGGCGCCGCGTCCGCGACGACACGGGCCGCCTCGCGCATCCACCCGGGGCTGGCGTCGCCCGCGACCGACAGCAGCGGCACGGGCACGGCGGCCAGTTGTTCACGCGGCACCGCGCCGTCGCCCAGCGCGGCGTTGTCGTACGCCAGGGTCATGGCGATGGCCTCCATGCCGGCCCACGCGTGGGACAGACGGATTCCGGCGATCGTCGCCGGCGGCGTGCCGACCCGGGACAGGAACAGCTCGACGGCGTCCCCACGCCGGTCCTGCCCGAGCAGTTCAGTCAACCGCTCGGTGTACTCGGCACGCTCCTTGCCGCCCTGGTCGCCGACGGCGAAGGGCGTCTCGTAGACCGCGACTTCGCGCACGGGCAGCCCGCTCGCCACCGCCCTGAGGGCCAGCGCGCCGCCCGACGAGATGCCGTAGAGCGCCGCGCTGCCTCCGGATGCCTCGATCAGCGCCGCGATGTCCTCGACCTCACGGGCGACCGCGAAGGGCGCGGTGTCGCCGCTTCCGCCGCGACCCCGCCGGTCGTAGGTGACGGCCCCGAAACGGTCCGACAGGGCCGCGGCGAGGGGCGCCAGTGTGGCGCCCGTGCACATGGCCCCGCCGACCAGGACGACCGCCGGGCCTTCACCGAAACGTTCGTACGCGATCGGGGTCCCGTCGCGCGAGATGGTCTTGTTGTCCATGCCTGGGAAGACTGCCGGGTGGCCCGGAACTCATCGCGTCGCCACGCCCGCGCGGGCGTGGACGTCAGGACACGTCCTGCTCGTAGAAGCAGAAGTGGTCCTTGATCCCGGCGACGTCGGGCTTGGGGTCGGGGTAGCCCCACACGAGGTCCGCCCCGTCCGGGCGCGACCAGTACGACGCGGTGCCCTTGAAGGGGCAGTACGTGTGGGTGTCGGAGGGCGTCAGCAGGTCGAGACGGACGTCCTCGGGCGGGAGGTAATAGCGCACCGGACAGCCGGTCTCGCGCAGCACCAGGGGGCGGTCGCTCTCCGCCAGGACCTGGTCGCCGTGCACGACGCGGACGTGCTGGGTGCCCTGCTCGATGGTGATCGTGTGTCCTTCAGCCATACCGGGAAAGCGCTCGCGGGCCCCGATTCGTTCCCGCGTACGGTGAGGACATGAACATCTGCGTCTTCCTCTCGGCGGCCGACCTCGACGACCGCTACACACGCCCCGCGCGGGAGTTCGCCGAACTCCTCGGCAAGGGCGGCCACACCCTGGTGTGGGGCGGCTCCGACGTCGGGCTGATGAAGGTCGTCGCCGACGGCGTCCAGGAGGCGGGCGGACGGCTCGTCGGCGTCTCCGTGGACTTCCTGGCCGCCAAGGCCCGCCCCGGCGCCGACGAGATGGTCATCGCCGGCGACCTGGCCGAGCGCAAGGCGCTGCTGCTGGCGAAGGCGGACGCCGTGGTCGTCATGGTCGGCGGCACCGGGACCCTCGACGAGGCCACGGAGATCCTGGAGCTGAAGAAGCACGGGAAGACCGAGAAGCCGGTGGTCCTGCTGAACACGGCCGGGTTCTACGACGGCCTCAAGGAGCAGTTCCGCCGCATGGACGCCGAGGGCTTCCTGCCCCGCCCGCTGACCGACCTGGTCTTCTTCGCGGAGGAGCCCGTGGGGGCCGTGGCCTACCTGGAGGAGAGCCTCGGCACCCAGTGAGGCGCGTGCCGCGGCCGAGGTGCCGGCACACGCTGACGTGCCGGCCCTTGTCACGCGTCAGGACCCGGTGGGGGACCGGCGGCCGGTGATGCGAGCATGGCGTCCATGGCTACACATGTGATCACCGGGGCAGGCTCCGGCATCGGCGCGGCCGTCGCCCGCCGCCTGCACGCGCGCGGGGACGACCTCGTGCTCCACGCGCGCGACGCGGGCCGCGCCAAGGAACTCGCCGCCGCGTTCCCGGGGGCGAAGACCCTGGTCGGCGACCTGGCGGACCCCGACAAGCTCTCCTGGGCGTTCTCCCACCAGACACTCCCCGAAAGTGTCGACTCCCTGCTGCACATCGCCGGCGTCGTCGACCTCGGCCCGGTCGGCGACCTCACCCCGAAGTCCTGGCGCCACCAGCTCAACGTCAACCTGATCGCCCCCGCCGAGCTGACCCGCCTCTTCCTGCCACAGCTCCGCGTCGCCCAGGGGCACGTGCTGTTCGTGAACTCCGGCGCGGGCTTGAGCGCCCACGCCGACTGGGCCGCCTACGCCGCCTCCAAGCACGGCCTGAAGGCCCTCGCGGACTCGCTGCGCCACGAGGAGCACGCCGCCGGTGTGCGGGTGACCTCCGTCTACCCCGGCCGCACCGCCAGTCCCATGCAGGCGAAGGTCCACCAGCAGGAGGGCAAGGACTACGACGCCGCACGCTGGATCGACCCCGAGTCGGTCGCCACCACCATCGTGATGGCGCTCGACCTGCCGCGCGACGCCGAGGTCAACGACCTGACGGTACGCCCGGGGCGCTGACCTCCCCGCGGCATTCCGTACGCTTCCGGGGTGAGCGAAAACAGTGTGTTCAGCTTCGGTGCGGCCACCGGGATCGGGTCCATGCCGGGCGGCGACGCCCGGGAGGCCGCGAAGACCGTCACCGGTTCCGTGGAGGACTTCCCCCACCTCGCCGAACTCCCCGCGCGCGGGCCGGGCGCGGACATGATCGGCCGGACCGCCGGGATGCTCGTCGAGCTGTACGCGCGCGTGGAGCCCAGCGGCTGGCGGATCGGCGACCGGCCCGGCCGGGACACCAGGCGGGCCCGGTCCTGGCTGGGGGAGGACCTCGACGCCCTGGAGGAGTTCACCCAGGACTACGAGGGCCCCCTGAAGGTGCAGGCGGTCGGACCCTGGACGCTGGCCGCCGGCCTGGAACTGAGGAACGGCGAGTCGGTGCTCTCCGATCCGGGCGCCTGTCGCGACCTGGCGGGCTCGCTCGCGGAAGGACTGCGCGTCCACCTCGCCGACGTACGCGCCCGGATCCCCGGCGCCCAGGTCGTCCTCCAGCTCGACGAACCCTCCCTCATCTCCGTGCTGCGCGGGCAGGTGCGCACCGCCAGCGGCTACCGCACCCACCGCGCCGTGGACCGCCAGCTCGTCGAGGGAACCCTCCGCGACGTCCTCGGCGCCCACGCGGACGGACCCGTCGTGGTCCACTCCTGCGCCCCGGACGTCCCCTTCGCCCTGCTCCGCCGGGCGGGTGCGACGGCGATCTCCTTCGACTTCTCGCTGCTCACCGAGCGTGACGACGACGCGATCGGTGAAGCCGCCGAGAGCGGCACGCGCCTGTTCGCCGGTGTCGTCCCCGGCGTGGACGGCCCGTTGTCGGACCCTGCCGGTAGCGTCATGGGTGTCAGGACGCTGTGGCGCAGGCTGGGGCTGCGGCCGGGGCTGCTCGCGGAGGCCGTCACGCTCACTCCGTCGTGCGGGCTCGCGGGGGCTTCCCCCGACTACGCGCGCAAGGCGCTCGCCCACTGCGTCCGGGCGGCGAGATCCCTCGCGGACAACCCTGAGTAACGGGAGGACACAACGGTGGCCGGCGAAAAGCACGCAGAGCCCACATCGGTACCCGCCGAGGCACGGGAGAAGCACGCGCAGCTCGCTGAGCAGATCGAGGAGCACCGCTTCCGGTACTACGTGAACGACGCGCCCGTCGTCAGCGACGCCGAGTTCGACAAGCTGCTGCGCTCCCTGGAGGCACTGGAGGAGGAACACCCCGAGCTGCGCACCCCCGACTCGCCGACCCAGAAGGTCGCGGGCGCGTACGCCACGGAGTTCACCTCGGTCCAGCACCGACAGCGCATGCTGTCGCTGGACAACGCCTTCTCCGATCTGGAGCTGGCCGCCTGGGCGGAGCGCGTCGCCAAGGACGTGGGCACCTCCGACCACCACTTCCTGTGCGAGCTGAAGGTCGACGGCCTCGCGGTCAACCTGACGTACGAGCGCGGCCGTCTCACGCGCGCGGCGACCCGCGGCGACGGCCGGACGGGCGAGGACATCACGCCCAACGTCCGCACGATCGCGGAGATCCCGGACCGCCTGAACGGCGACCGCGTCCCGGACCTCGTGGAGATCCGCGGCGAGGTGTACTTCCCGATGGAGAAGTTCGAGGAGCTCAACGCCCGCCTGGTGGAGGCCGGCGACAAGCCCTTCGCCAACCCGCGCAACGCGGCGGCCGGTTCACTGCGCCAGAAGGACCCGCGCGTCACCGCGTCCCGCCCGCTGCACATGGTCGTCCACGGCATCGGCGCCCTGGAGGGCTTCGACGGCCTCGGCCGCCTCTCCGAGGCCTACGCCCTGCTGCACTCGTGGGGCCTGCCCACCACGCGGTACGCCAAGGTGGTCGACGACCTCGACGGCGTACGGGAGTTCATCGCGTACTACGGGGAGAACCGCCACTCGGTGGAGCACGAGATCGACGGGGTGGTCGTCAAGCTCGACGAGATCCCCCTCCAGGGGCGGCTCGGCTCCACCTCGCGGGCACCGCGCTGGGCGATCGCCTGGAAGTACGCGCCGGAGGAGGTCAACACCAAGCTCGTCAACATCCGCGTGGGCGTGGGCCGCACGGGCCGCGTCACTCCGTACGCGCAGGTCGAGCCGGTCACGGTCGCGGGCTCCGAGGTCGAGTTCGCCACCCTGCACAACCAGGACGTGGTGAAGGCCAAGGGCGTCCTCATCGGGGACACGGTGGTGCTGCGCAAGGCCGGTGACGTCATCCCGGAGATCCTCGGCCCGGTCGCCGACCTGCGGGACGGCAGCGAGCGGGAGTTCGTGATGCCGGCCGAGTGCCCCGAGTGCGGGACGCCGCTGCGCCCCATGAAGGAGGCCGACGTCGACCTGCGCTGCCCGAACGCGCGGACCTGCCCGGCCCAGTTGCGTGAGCGGCTGTTCTACCTCGCGGGCCGCAAGGCGCTGGACATCGACCACTTCGGGTACGTCGCCGCGGCCGCCCTCACCAAACCCCTGGAGCCGGCCGAGCCTCCGCTCACCGACGAGGGCGACCTCTTCGACCTCACCATCGATCGGCTGCTGCCCATCAAGGCGTACGTCCTCGACCAGGACAGCGGACTGCCCAAGCGCGATCCGAAGACCGGCGAGGAGAAGATCGCCACGATCTTCGCCAACCAGCAGGGCGAGCCCCGGAAGAACGCGCTTGCCATGCTCGACACCATCGCCGCCGCCAAGGAACGCCCGCTCGCGCGCGTCCTCACGGGCCTGTCGATCCGTCACGTCGGACCCGTCGCGGCCGAGGCGCTGGCCCGCGAGTTCCGTTCCGTCGACCGGATCGAGCAGGCGACCGAGGAGGAGCTCGCCACCACCGAGGGGGTGGGGCCGATCATCGCCGCCTCGCTCAAGGAGTGGTTCGCCGAGGACTGGCACCGCGAGATCATCCGCAAGTGGCGGGCCGCCGGGGTCCGGATGGAGGACGAGGGTGCGGGCGAGGACCGGGGACCGCGACCGCTCGAAGGCCTCACCGTCGTCGTCACGGGCACGCTGGAGCACCACACGCGGGACGGCGCCAAGGAGCAACTCCAGAGCCGTGGAGCGAAAGTGACCGGTTCTGTTTCGAAGAAGACGTCATTCGTTGTAGTGGGTGACAATCCTGGTTCGAAGTACGACAAGGCAATGCAGCTGAAGGTTCCGGTTCTGAACGAGGACGGCTTCGCGGTCCTGCTCGAACAAGGACCCGAAGCGGCGGCGGACGTCGCACTTCCGATCGAGCAGTAGCGGTTGAAGGCCACCCGTTCGGCGCATATCAGATGCATACGGGTGGCCGGGTCGCATTCGGGCAACCGTAGACGACCGCTGCCCGTGGAAGCCTTCTGCGGCCTACTGTTGACGTGTGCGCCTGCCGTGCCCAGCTGCGGCCGGCGCACCCCCTGCTCCACGGGAGCCGGGGGAAGGGTTTTCCGACGTGGCTCCGTTGGCAGTTGTCGCCGGCGACGGACCGCGTGGCGTGGGCACCGCCGGCTGTGAGAGGGACGGGAATGGAACCGACCGAGAGCACCGCCCCGGACTCCCGGCTGCGACTGAGCCGGATGACCGGCGCGTGGCTGGCGGGACTCCGGACCGGACGGTCCGCGCAGCGTCCCGCGCCCAGCGGCCTCGGCGCCGCACCACTCGGCGCTCCCGCCCATTCCGGCGCCGGCCCGCTCACCGCCGGACGGGGCACCGGTCTGCCCGGCCACGACCCCGAACGTCAGGCGTCCTGGCCCGCGCTGCCCGCGGCGGTCGTCGCCGCGGCCGGCCTCGTCCTGGGCGCCGGTCTCTACCGGGCGTTCACCGACCACCACGCGCTCTTCCCGTGCGGCACCGTCGGCTGGGCCCTCGCCCTGCTGACCGGCATCATCGTCGGCCACCTCGTCGCCCTCGGCCGCGCCCGCTGGTGGGGCGGCACCGGCTCCGGCGCCGCCCTCACCCTCGCGGTCCTGCTGCTCTACGGCTGGGTCCCCGCCGGGATGGTCAGCCTGACCGTCGTCGTCCTGGTCGGCACGGCCCGCCGCAACCGCTGGCGCCAGGGCGTGCTGCACGGCGCCGTCGACATCCTCGGCATCGGCGCCGGAGCCCTCGTCCTCACCTCGTTCGGGCGGTTCCCGAGCGTCGAGACGCCCTGGGACGCCACGACCTGGACGTTGTACGCGGCCCCGCAGGTGGTGCTGGTCGCCGGGACCTACCTCGCCGTCACCCGGGGCGTCCTCTGGTTCCTGCAGGCCCCCCGCGGCGGCGGGCTGCCCACCGTCGCCCGCACAGCCCTGGTGAGACAGGGACTCGTCGCCGTCGCACTGCTCGGCATCGCGCCGCTCGTGTGCGTCGTCGCGATGTCCCAGCCGATGCTGCTGCCCCTCTTCTCGATCCCGCTGATCGCCCTCGACTCCACCCTGTGGATAGCCCGCGCGCGGGCCGAGGAACAGCTCCGCGACCCGCTCACCGGACTGCCCAACCGCCAGTGGCTGCTGGAGCGCACCTGGACGGCCCTGGACGACGCCGAGCGCATCGGCGCACGGTCCGCCCTCATGCTGATCGACCTGGACCGGTTCCGGTCGGTGAACGACACGTTGGGGCACCTCGCCGGTGACCGGCTCCTCCTCCAGATAGCCGACCGGCTGCGGCTCGCCCTGCCGCGCGGGGCGGAGGCCGCGCGACTCGGCGGGGACGAGTTCGCCGTATTACTGCCGGTCGCGGACTCCACCACGTCGGCCACCCGCGTCGCCCGCAACCTCGTCGCCGCCCTCGGCTCGCCGCTCGACCTCGACGGACTCACCCTCGTCCTGGAGGCCAGCGCCGGGCTCGCCGTCTTCCCCGACCACGCGCTCGACGCCGAAGGGCTGCTGCGCCGGGCGGACGTCGCGATGTACCAGGCCAAGTGCGACCGCACGGGCGTCGAGGTCTACGAGTCCAAGCGGGACTCCAACACCCCCGACCGGCTCGGCCTGCTGGGCGACCTGCGCCGCGCGCTGGACGCCGGCGACGTCGAACTGCACTACCAGCCCAAGGTCCGCTTCGACGGACAGGTGGCCGGCCTGGAGGCCCTGGTCCGCTGGGTGCACCCCGAGCGGGGCAAGGTGCCGCCGGACGAGTTCATCGCCATCGCCGAGTCCTCCGGGCTGATGCCCCACCTCACCGAGTACGTCCTGGAGACCGCCCTCGCGCAGGTCGCCCGCTGGCGCGCCCAGGGGCTGTTCGTGCCCGTCGCGGTGAACGTGTCGCCCCGCGACGTCCACACGCCCGGCTTCGCCGGCTCCGTCGCCGCGCGCCTCGCCCGGCACGGCGTCCCCGCGGGATCGCTCCAGCTGGAGATCACCGAGCACGTGCTCCTGGAGGATCCGCAGCGCGCCGCCGACACCTTGGCGGCTCTCACCGGGCACGGCGTGAAGATGTCGCTGGACGACTTCGGTACCGGCTACTCCTCCCTGGTCCATCTGCGCCGGCTCCCGGTCAGCGAACTGAAGATCGACCGCTCGTTCGTCGCACGGCTCGCCGTGGACACCGAGGACGCCGAGATCGTGCGCTGCACCGTCGATCTCGCGCATTCGCTCGGGCTGCTCGTCGTCGCGGAGGGCGTCGAGGACGACGAGACGTGGGAGCGGTTGCGGGATCTGGGGTGTGACGCGGTGCAGGGGTGGCTGGTGGCGGCGGCGATGCCTCCGGAGGAGGCCACGGCGTGGCTGCTGGCCCGCGGGTCCCGCGGCTGGCAGCGGCCTCGCGCCGCGCTGCCCGCGGCGGAGTAACCCCCTGTCCGGACGGTGCCCGGCCCCCGGCCGGATCCCTCCCACCCACGCACCGCTCGTGACCGCCTCCCGACAAGCTGGGCCCTGCCGCGGTGCTTTCCCTCCGCCGGCGTCGGCCCGTCGCCGGATGTCTCCCCGCGTACCGCCCGTGGCCGTCGCGCCGTTGCCCCCGTGGTGACGGACGCCGACGGTGCGAGACCCCGTGGGAGAGACGTATTCGTCGGGGGACGGTGACGGGTGGTGCGGGGGTGGGAGGCCCCCGGCCGGAGGCCGGAGAGCGGCCGGTGGCAAACCCGGGCGCGGGCATGGGCGTGGGACCCATAGGATTGGGCCAAACCACACACACTCACCCCAGAGGATCGCTGCATGCCTGGCATCACGCGCGAGGAGGTCGCCCACCTCGCACGGCTGGCGCGTCTGGAGCTGAAGGGCGAAGAGCTCGACCACTTCGCCGGCCAGCTCGACGACATCATCGGCGCGGTCGCCCGCGTCAGCGAGGTCGCCGACCAAGACGTACCGCCGACCTCTCATCCGCTGCCGCTGACGAACGTCATGCGCGCGGACGAGGTCCGTCCGTCGCTCACCCCCGAGCAGGCGCTCTCCGGCGCCCCGGCCCAGGAGCAGCAGCGTTTCAAGGTGCCGCAGATCCTGGGGGAGGACTAATCACCATGACGGACACCAACGTCAACATCATCAAGCTCACCGCCGCCGAGATCGCCGAGAAGATCGCGGCGGGCGAGCTGACGGCCGTCGAGGTCACCGAGGCCCACCTCGCCCGGATCGGGGCCGTCGACGAGAAGGTGCACGCCTTCCTGCACGTCGACCGTGAGGGAGCCCTCGCGCAGGCCCGCGCCGTGGACGCCAAGCGCGCGGCCGGCGAGAAGCTCGGCCCGCTCGCCGGTGTGCCGCTCGCGCTGAAGGACATCTTCACCACCGAGGGCATCCCGACCACGGTCGGTTCCAAGATCCTCGAAGGCTGGATCCCGCCGTACGACGCGACGCTCACCAAGCGGCTGAAGGCCGCCGACGTCGTCATCCTCGGCAAGACCAACATGGACGAGTTCGCCATGGGGTCCTCCACCGAGAACAGCGCGTACGGTCCGACCGGCAACCCGTGGGACCTCACCCGCATCCCCGGCGGCTCCGGCGGCGGCTCGTCCGCGGCCCTCGCCTCCTACCAGGCGCCGCTCGCGATCGGCACCGACACCGGCGGTTCCATCCGCCAGCCCGCCGCCGTCACCGGCACGGTCGGCGTCAAGCCGACGTACGGCGCCGTGTCGCGGTACGGCATGGTCGCCTTCTCCAGCTCCCTCGACCAGGGCGGGCCCTGCGCCCGTACGGTCCTGGACGCGGCCCTGCTCCACGAGGTCATCGCCGGACACGACCCGCTGGACTCGACGTCCATCGACGCCCCGGTCCCGCCGGTCGTCGAGGCGGCCCGCAACGGCAGCGTCGCCGGCATGCGCGTCGGCGTCGTCAAGCAGTTCCGCGGCGAGGGCTACCAGGCCGGCGTGGTGCAGCGCTTCGACGAGGCCGTCACCATGCTCAAGGAGCTGGGCGCCGAGATCGTCGAGCTGGACTGCCCGTCCTTCGACCTGGCGCTCTCCGCGTACTACCTGATCGCCCCGTCCGAGTGTTCGAGCAACCTCGCGCGCTTCGACGGTCTGCGCTACGGCGCGCGCGTCGGCGACGACGGCACGCACTCCGCCGAGGAGGTCACCGCCCTCACCCGTGAGGCCGGCTTCGGCCCCGAGGTGAAGCGCCGCATCATGCTCGGCACGTACGCGCTCAGCTCCGGCTACTACGACGCGTACTACGGCAGCGCCCAGAAGGTCCGTACGCTCATCACCCGCGACTTCGAGAAGGCGTTCGAGCAGGTCGACGTGATCGTCTCCCCGACCACGCCCACCACCGCCTTCCCGATCGGCGAGCGCGCCGACGACCCGATGGCGATGTACCTCGCGGACCTGTGCACCATTCCGACCAACCTGGCCGGCAACTCCGCGATGTCGCTGCCCTGCGGCCTCGCCCCGGAGGACAATCTGCCGGTCGGTCTGCAGATCATCGCCCCGGCGCTGAAGGACGACCGCCTTTACAAGGTCGGAGCCGCAGTCGAGGCCGCCTTCGTGGAAAAGTGGGGCCACCCGCTGCTTGAGGAGGCTCCGTCGTTGTGAGCAAGGCAATGTCCAAGGCCAAGGGATTCAAGAAGTCCAAGTCCGGCACGTACCTGTCCATGGCCGGTACGGCGTTCGGTGCGCTCGGTGTCGCGAAGCAGGTCAGGAAGGCCCGCTCCGAGAACGACACGCTGCGACTCATCGACGCGGCCGTGTCCGCCGCCGCCATCGTCACCGGCCTCGCCATCCTCTACCGGGAGCTCAAGCGCCTGGGCGACGACGACGTCCTGCTGGGCTGAGAGGGAAGTTTTCACCGTGACCACCACGACCGACCTGGTGTCGTACGAGGACGCACTCGCCTCGTACGACCCCGTCATGGGCCTCGAAGTCCATGTCGAACTCGGCACCAAGACGAAGATGTTCTGCGGCTGCTCGACCGAGCTCGGGGCCGAGCCCAATTCGCAGACCTGCCCGACCTGCCTCGGTATGCCCGGCGCCCTCCCGGCCGTCAACGCGATCGGCGTCGAGTCCGCCATCAAGATCGGCCTCGCGCTGCACTGCGACATCGCCGAGTGGTGCCGCTTCGCCCGGAAGAACTACTTCTATCCGGACATGCCGAAGAACTTCCAGACCTCCCAGTACGACGAGCCGATCGCCTTCAACGGCTATCTGGACGTCCAGCTGGAGGACGGCGAGGTCTTCCGCGTGCAGATCGAGCGCGCGCACATGGAGGAGGACACCGGCAAGTCGCTGCACGTCGGCGGGGCCACCGGCCGTATCCACGGCGCCTCGCACTCCCTGCTCGACTACAACCGCGCGGGCATCCCCCTCATCGAGATCGTCACCAAGCCGATCGAGGGCGCGGGCGAGCGGGCCCCCGAGGTCGCCAAGGCGTACGTCGCCGAACTGCGCGAGCTCATCAAGGCGCTCGGTGTCTCCGAGGCCCGCATGGAGCAGGGCCAGATGCGCTGCGACGTGAACCTGTCGCTGCGCCCGCACGGCCGCGAGAAGTTCGGCACGCGCTCCGAGACGAAGAACGTCAACTCCCTGCGTTCCGTCGAGCGTGCCGCCCGCTTCGAGATCCAGCGCCACGCCGCGGTGCTGAACTCCGGCGGCACGATCATCCAGGAGACCCGCCACTTCCACGAGGACACCGGGTCCACGACCTCGGGCCGTGTGAAGGAGGAAGCCGAGGACTACCGGTACTTCCCGGAGCCCGACCTCGTTCCCGTCGCCCCGTCCCGTGACTGGGTGGAGGAGCTGCGCGCCGGGCTGCCCGAGCAGCCGCTGGCCCGCCGCAACCGGCTGCGCGAGGAGTGGGACGTCAACGCCCACGACATGCAGTCGATGCTCAACGCCGGCGCCATCGACCCGATCGTCGCGACGATCGAGGCCGGTGCCGACTCCGCCTCCGCCCGCAAGTGGTGGATGGGCGAGCTGGCGCGCAGCGCCAACGAGTCGGGCAAGGCTCTGGAGGACCTCCCGATCACCCCGGCGCAGGTCGCCCGGGTGACCGAGCTGGTCAGGTCCGGCGACCTGAACGACAAGTTGGCCCGCCAGGTCATCGAGGGCGTTCTCGCCGGCGAGGGCACTCCGGACGAGGTCGTCGAGAAGCGGGGCCTGAAGGTCGTCTCGGACGAGGGTGCGCTGACCGCCGCCGTCGACGAGGCCATCGCCGGGAACCCGGGCATCGCCGACAAGATCCGCGGCGGCAAGCTCCAGGCCGTCGGCGCGCTCGTCGGCGCGGTCATGAAGGCCACCCGCGGCCAGGCCGACGCGGCCCGGGTCAAGGAGCTCATCCTGGAGAAGCTGGGCGTCAGCGAGGGCTGAGGCCACGGTTTCCACGTCCCAGGGGGTGCATCGCCGAGCGATGCGCCCCCTGTGGTCTGTCCCGGCACCTTCCGGGACCGCCGTGACACGCGTGGGGCGGTGGCGTTCACGCGTATGCCCGGTGACAGGGGTCGCAGATCTGTGAGTAAGCCCACGAATGCGACAAAGGATCATTTCCGGCTGTAAGAGTGATGACGCATGCGTCATGCGTTCTTTGCGGGCAGTTCCCGATAAAGATCCCCAAATCCCCCAGGGAGCTCGTCCGTGGCAGCCCTCGCACGTTGGTGTGTCCAGCACCGCCTCGTTGCCGTACTGCTCTGGCTGGTCGCCTTCGGCGGCGTGACCGCTGCCGCCGCCGTGACGGGCTCCTCGTACTCGAACGACTACGAGGCCCCGGGAACCGAATCCGGCCGCGCCACCCAGCTCCTCGGCGAGGGCTTCCCCGGCCTCGGCGGCGACAGCGACACGGTCGTCTGGCACACCGGCCAGGGCGGCAGCGTGCGTTCCGCCGCCGTCGAGCAGTCGATGACCCGCACCCTGGACAAGATCGCCGAGCTCCCCGGAGTCGCCTCCGTCGACAGCCCGTACGGCCGCGGTGGCGCCGACCGGATCAGCGACGACGGCCGCACCGCGTACGCGAACATCACCTTCGCCGACCGGGCCGAGACCATCGACAAGGGTGAGGTCCGCGCCGTCGTCGACACCGCGAAGGCGGCCGGGACCGAAGGACTCGACGTGGAACTGGGCGGCAGCGCCGTCGCCCTCACCCAGTCGTCCGGCGGACATGTCGCCGAGATCGTCGGCGTGGTCGCCGCCGCCGCCGTCCTCTTCCTCGCCTTCGGCTCCCTCGCCGCCTCCATGCTGCCCATCGCCACCGCCCTGGTCGGCGTGGGCACCGCGTACTTCGGCATCGTGCTCCTCGGGCACGCCATGACCGTCGCCGACTTCGCCCCCATGCTCGGCATGCTGATCGGGCTCGGTGTCGGCATCGACTACGCCCTGTTCATCGTCACGCGACACCGGCGCGGCCTGAAGCGCGGACTGCCGGTGGCCGAGGCCGCCCGGAACGCCGTCACCACCACGGGCCGCGCCGTCGTCTTCGCCGGCGCCACCGTCTGCATCGCCCTGCTCGGCATGCTCATCCTGCGGCTGGGCTTCCTCAACGGCGTCGCCATCGCCGCCTCCCTGACCGTCGTCCTCACCGTCGCCGCCTCCGTCACGCTGCTGCCCGCACTGCTCTCCTTCATCGGGCCCCGCGCCCTGAGCCGCCGCGAACGGCGCCGACTGGACGAGCACGGGCCGGAACCGGAGATGCCGACCGGGTTCGCCGCCCGCTGGTCCGCCTTCGTCGAACGCCACCCCAAGGTGCTCGGCGGTGTCGCCGTCGTCGTGATGGCGCTGCTCGCCCTGCCCACGTTCTCCCTCCATCTGGGCACCTCCGACCAGGGCAACGACCCGCGGACGACGACCACCCGGCAGGCCTACGACCTCATCGGCAAGGGCTTCGGACCCGGCGTGAACGGGCCCCTGACCCTCGTCACCAAGGTCGGCGGCGCCGAGGACCGCCTCGCGCTCGACAACCTGGACCTCTCGCTGCGGCTCACCCACGGCGTCTCCTCGGCGACCCCGGTCACCTACAACACCGCGGGCGACACCGCCTACCTCACCGTCGTCCCGTCCTCCGCCCCGCAGTCGAAGGACACCAGCGACCTCGTCGACCGGCTGCGCACCGAGGTCCTGCCACGCGCGGAGGCCGGCACCTCCCTCGACGTGCATGTGGGCGGGGTGACGGCGAGCTACGACGACTTCGCCGACGTCATCGTCGGCAAGCTGCCGCTCTTCGTCGGCGTCGTGATCAGCCTCGGCTGCGTCCTGCTGCTCCTCGCGTTCCGTTCGATCGGTATCCCGCTCAAGGCGGCCGTGATGAACATCGCGGCCGTCGCCGCCGCCTTCGGGGTCGTCGTCGCGATCTTCCAGTGGGGCTGGGGGAGCGACCTGCTCGGCCTGGGCCGGGCAGGACCGATCGAGCCCTTCCTCCCCGTGATCATGGTGTCGGTGCTCTTCGGGCTCTCGATGGACTACCAGGTGTTCCTGGTCAGCCGCATGTACGAGGAGTGGCTGGAGACGGGCGACAACCGGCGGGCGGTCCGGGTCGGGCTGGCCGAGACCAGCCGGGTGATCAACTCGGCGGCCGTCATCATGATCTCGGTGTTCCTCTCCTTCGTCCTCAGCGGCGACCGCGTCATCGCGATGTTCGGCATCGCCCTGGCGGCCGCCGTCGCCCTCGACGCCTTCGTCCTGCGCACGCTCCTCGTCCCCGCCCTCATGCACCTGCTGGGCGGCGCGAACTGGTGGCTGCCCGGCTGGCTCGACCGCCGGCTGCCCCGCGTCAGCATCGAGGCACCGGAATGCCGTGCCGCCCATGAGAGGCTGGCCGAGGCGACGGACGCCGGTGTGGCGGACGTCCTCGACGCCGCCGACAAGGCGGACATGATGGCGAAGGAGCGGTAGCGGATGTACGCGATATCCCTGGGTGACGACGGGGCGGAACTGCGGCCCCTGGAGCCGTGGCACGCCGAGGAGTTCCTCGCCCACCTGGACCGCGGCCGCGAGTTCATCGGACAGTTCATCCCCTTCGGATCCCAGTCCACGGACGTGCCGTCCACGCGGGCCCACCTCCAGCGGTACGCCGACATGCGCGCGGCGGACACCGGCTCCCTGCACGGCCTGTGGCTCGACGGCAAGCTCGTCGGCGGCGTGCTCTTCCTGAACTTCGACGCCGAAGAGGGCAACTGCGAGGTCGGCTGCTGGCTGGAACCCGCCGCCTCCGGCCGCGGCCTCGTCACCCGCGCGATGCGCGTGCTCATCGACTGGGCCGTCGAGGGCCGCGGGATCCACCGGATCGAGTGGGTGGCCGCCGCCGGCAACGTGCCGAGCCTGAACGTGGCCCGTCGTCTGGGCATGACCCAGGACGGCGTACTGCGCGAGAAGCACCCCTACCGCGGGGTCCGGCACGACCTGGAGGTGTGGTCCCTGCTCGCGCCCGACTGGCGCGCCGCACGTGCGCGCGAGGCGCACAAGGATCATTAAGGAACTTCTCAGACAGCGTCCGTACGGTGCGGGGCATGGGAACCAAGACAGTTGACGAAGCCGGGGCCGAGACCGGCGCCGAGGCGCAGCGCGAAGACCAGACCGTGGACGTCACCAAGACCGACGCGACCACGGACGACGTGACCGGCACCGAGGCGCGGGACGCCCGGGCCGAGGAGCAGGACGAGGCCGACGCGGCCCTCGAGGACGGCGACGGCACCCTTGCCGCCGAGCAGGCGACCGGAGTCGGCCAGGGTGCCGCCGCCGTGGTGTCCGCCGGACTCGGCATCGTGTCGCTGACCGGCAGCTGGGTCTCCACCGTCGCCGCCGCGCGCGAGACGCTCGTCGGCCAGCTCAGGACCTCGTCGAGCGCGAGCGTCGCCCAGCAGGTCAAGGAGGTCTACGGCGATGCGTGGGCGACCACCGCGCTGATCGGCGGCCTCTTCGCACTGGCCGCGCTGATCGTCGGCGTCGTCGTCCTCGTCCGCCCCGCGTTCGGCGCCCCCGGCAAGCCGCAGGCCGCCTGGATCAAGTCGGTCGCCTGGGCGGGTGTCTCGCTCGGCGTCGTCGGGCTGGTGCTCGCCGTCGCCAAGTATTCCGACCTCCTTCTCGGGCTGCCCTCCACCAGCTGAGAAACCGACCACTCTGAGGGGCCTTAGGGCCGGCGCCGTACAACGGGCGCCGCCCTAAGGCCCTTCGCGTGCGCAAGATGCGGAACTCTCCCGATGTGGCGCACCCCCCTCGGAGACGAAGGTTGAGACATCGCAGACAGCGAGGCCGACACCGACGCTTCACAAGGGGTACGAGATGTTCGAGTACGAGCTTCACCACATCCGGTCCGCGGAACTGATCCGCGAGGCCCAGAACCACCGGCTCGCCCAGGAGGCCCTCCGAGGCCGCCGTGCCGCACGCCGCGCGGCCCGCCGCGAGTCCGTACCGCAGGACACCGAGGGGCGGGCCCATAGCCGCCGTCCCCGCCGGTATCCGTTCACCCGCGCCGCGTGAACGCCACGGCACCCGGCGGCGGCCGTACCGCGTACGGCACGCCGCCGGGTGTGCGGGAGGTCGGCCGTACGGAGATCGGCCGCCACCTGCCGGACGACGGCGCCCCCACCGGGGCACTGATCGCCCGCCCGATAACCGGTGCCGAGTTGTCGGTGCCCTGTGCGATGCTCGGGCCCGTGGAGACCAGGTCCGTGAGCCCCGTGTTCGTCGGACGCACCGCCGAACTGGGGGTGTTGAACGACGCGCTCTCCCGTGCCGCCACGGGAGAGCCACAGGCGTTGCTGCTCGGCGGCGAGGCCGGCGTCGGAAAGACCCGCCTCCTGGAGGAGTTCGCCACCGTCGCCGCCCGCGAGGCCGCCGTCGTCGCCTGCGGCGGCTGCGTCGAGATCGGCGCCGACGGCCTCCCCTTCGCCCCGTTCTCCACCGCCCTGCGCGCCCTGCGCCGCATCCTGCCCGACGAACTCGCCGCCGCGGCCGCCGGACAGGAGGACGAACTCGCCCGGCTGCTGCCCGAACTCGCGGAGACGACCTCCGGACGGCGCTACGACGAAGAGGGCATGGCCCGGCTCTTCGAGCTCACCGCCCGCCTCCTGGAACGCGTCGCGGCGGACCGCACGGTCGTCGTCGTGCTGGAGGACCTGCACTGGGCCGACGCCTCCACCCGCCATCTGCTCGCCTACCTGTTCCGCACCCTGCGCAGCGGCCGGCTCGTCGTGATAGCCACCTACCGCGCCGACGACATCCACCGCCGCCACCCGCTGCGCCCCCTGCTCGCCGAACTCGACCGCCTCCGCACCGTCCGACGCCTCGAACTGGGCCGCTTCAGCCGGGCCGAGGTCGGCCGCCAGATCGCCGGGATCCTCGCCCGAGAGCCCGACCCGGCCCAGGTCGACGAGATATTCGCCCGCTCCGACGGCAACGCCTTCTTCGTCGAGGAACTCGCCGTCGCCGCCCACGAGGGCTGCCGCACCGGACTCACGGACTCCCTGCGGGACCTGCTCCTGGTGCGTGTCGAACGGCTCCCGGAGAGCGCCCAGCGGATCGCCCGGACCGTCGCCGAAGGCGGCTCCACCGTCGAGTACGCGCTGCTCGCCGCCGTGGCCCAGCTCGCCGAGGACGACCTCATCGAGGCACTGCGGGCCTGTGTCGGCGCCAACATCCTGATCGCCTCGCCCGGTGGCGACGGCTACCGCTTCCGCCATTCCCTGGTCCGCGAGGCCGTCAGCGACGACCTGCTGCCCGGCGAGCGCTCCCGCTTCAACCGCCGTTACGCCGAGGCACTGGAGGCCGCCCCGGCGCTCGTCCCGGCGGACGAACGCGTGACCCGGCTGGCCAGCTACTGGTACTACGCCCACGACGCCGCCAAGGCGCTGCCCGCCGTCCTCGACGCCTCCGTCGAAGCCCGCCGCAGGCACGCCCACTCCGAGCAACTGCGGCTCCTGGAGCGGGCGATGGAGCTGTGGGAGGTCGCCCCCGACGCCGTCCGCGCCGCGCTGCGGCCCGTCGACTACGCCGAGGCCTACCCGGCCTGCGGCTGCGACCCCGAGACGACCCCGCTGAGCTACCTCGACCTGATGGCCGAGGCGGCCGTCGCCGGCCGGCTGTGCGGAGAACGCGAGCGCGCCCTGAAGACGACCCGGCGCGCCCTACACCTCCTGGAGGACACGAACGATCCGCTGCGCGCCGCCTGGTTCTGGCTCCAGCGCTCGCGGCTCGTCCAGGCGCAGGTCCGCGGCGACGGATGGGAGGAACTCGCCACCGCCCAGGAACTGGTGCGCGGCCTCCCGCCCTCCGAGGTGCACGCCGAGGTGCTGTCCATGGTCGCCGCCTGGTGCATGCTCCACGAACCGGGCCATGGCGCGCTCTCCGCGGCCGAGCGCGCCGTGGAGTACGCGCGCATGGTGGGCGCCCGGGACATCGAACTCAACGCCCGGCTCACCCTCGGCGGCCTGATGGTCGACTCGGGCGACGTCGAGGCCGGACTCGCCGCGATGTACCAGGTCAAGGAGGCGGCGCACCAGCACGGCGCCGCCTACGTCGTCGGCCGGCTGCACATCAACCTGCCCTCCCACCTGGAGTCCGTCGGCCGCTCCCGCGAGGCCGTCGCGATCCTGCGCGAGGGCGTCGAACTCGCGCGCAGGAACGGCCTGTTGGACACCCTCGCCTGGGTCTGGGGCAATCTGTCCGAGTCGCTGTACGCCCTCGGCCAGTGGGACGAGGCCGTCGACGCCGCCCGGAACGCGCTGGGCGTGGGACTCAGCGGCAAGCCCTCCGGGGTGGGCGCCGCCCGTCTCGCGCCCGTCGCTCTCGCCCGCGGCGACCTCGCCGAGGCGAGCCGCCAACTGACCGCCGCCCGAGCCCACTTCGGAACCCACGATCCGATGCCGCAGCATTCCCTTCCGCTGCTCTGCACCAGCATCGGTATCGCGGCCGGCGAGGGCCGCCTCCTCGACGCCCGCGCCGCCCTGGAACAGGCCCTGGACGCGGGCTTCCCGCCCGGCACCCAGCGCCACGGCTGGCCACTGCTGCTCGCCGCCGCCACCGCGGAGGCCGACGCCCGCGGCCTGCCCGTCGCCGAACCGGGCCGCGCCCCGGCCCTGGAGCGCATCCGCGCGGCCGCGAAGTCCCTGGCGGCGGGTGCGCCGGTCTGGCTCGCCCACGCCGAATGGGTCCGCGCCGAACTCGACCGGGCCGAGGGCGACAGCACCCCGGACCAGTGGTCCGACGTGGTCACCGCCCTCGAACCCCTGGAGCACCCCTACGACCTGGCGCGGGTCCGCCTCCGCCTCGCCGAGGCACTGCTCGTCGCCGGCACGGACGACGACGAGCGCGCCCGGGCCACGGAACTCCTCCGGCTGGCCCGCGCCGCCGCCGACCACCTCGGCGCCCGCCCGCTCACCGACGCCGTCGCGCTCCTCGCCCAGCGCGCCCGCCTCCCCCTGGAGCACGCCCCCGAGCGGTCCGCGGTGCCCGTGGACCCCGCGCTGGCCCTCGGCCTCACCGGCCGCGAGCGCGACGTACTGCGGCTCGTCGCCGCCGGTCGCAGCAACCGTCAGATCGCCGAGGAACTCTTCATCTCCCCGAAGACGGCCAGCGTCCACGTCTCGAACATCCTGGCCAAGCTGGAGGTCTCGGGACGGGGTGAGGCGGCGGCCCTGGCCCACCGGCTGCGGCTCTTCCCTCCGGAGACCTCCTCGGTCCCGGCGGCCGGGCGAGGTCTAGGCTGAAAGGGATTCGGGCCGAGGGAGGCACCGTGTTCAACATGTTCGAGGAACTCTTCGCACCGGGCCGCAAGCACACCGACGACGAACGCAAGCGGCTGGAACTGAGCCGCGTGGACCTGAACGACGGCGACCCGGGCCGCGGCCCCATAGACCTGACCTCGGGCAAGGTGGTCGTACGGGCCCCTCGGCATGACGAGGACCAGGAGAAGAACGCGGACCAACCGAACGACGCGGACCAACCGAACGACGCGGACCAACCGAAGGCCGGGGTCCAGGACCAGAGCACGGCCCAGGACCGGGGCACGAGCCCGGACCGGAGCACGAGCCCGGACCGGAGCACGAGCCCGGACCAGAGCACGCGCCAGGACCAGAGCACGAGCCCGGACCGGGATGAGGCGCCGAACTCCGGCCCCTCGCAGGCGTCGTAGCCCGCACGACCGCCTCAGTCCTCCGCCTGCTTCCCCCGCCGCCAGCTCCCGCTACTTCACCTCGATCTCCAGCAGCCGGTCGTCGCCCTTCCCGGGGCTGCCACGGCCGTCGGTCTCGCTCGTCATCAGCCAGAGCTTGTCGCCGCCCGCGGAGACGACCGTGCGCAGCCGGCCGTACTTCCCCTCCAGGAAGGCCTCGGGGTCGGCGGAAGTCTTCGTGCCGTTCAACGGGATGCGCCACAGCCGCTCGCCCTTGAGGCCCGCCATCCATATGGATCCCTCGGCGTACGCGATCCCGCTCGGGGAGGCGTCGTCCGTGTGCCACTGGGCGACCGGGTTGTGGTACTTCGTGTCCTTGCTGATGCCCTCGACCACCGGCCAGCCGTAGTTGTCGCCGGGCTTGATCTGGTTCAGCTCGTCCCAGGTGTCCTGGCCGAACTCGGAGGCCCACAGCCGCTGTTTGTCGTCCCAGGCGAGACCCTGGACGTTGCGGTGTCCGTACGAGTAGACGACGGAGCCGGGGAACGGATTGCCGGGCGCGGGCTCGCCGTCCGGGGTCATCCGCAGGATCTTGCCGCCGAGCGCCTTCTTGTCCTGCGCCTGGCCCCGGTCGCCCGTCTCGCCCGCGCCCGCGTACAGCATCTTGTCCGGGCCGAAAGCGATCCGCCCGCCGTTGTGAATGATCCCCTTGGGGATGCCCTTGAAGATCGTGTCCGGTGCGCCGAGCTGCTCGCCGGAGGGCTTCTTCGCGTCGTACAGCATGCGGACGATGCGGTTGTCCGAGGCCGTGGTCACATACGCGTAGATCATGTGGTCCGAGGCGTAGGCGGGGGAGAGGGCGATGCCCAGCAGGCCGCCCTCGCCGGCCGGAGCCGCCCCGGGGACGTCGCCCAGCTCGGTCTTCCTGCCGGTCTTCTCGTCGATCCGGCTGATCGTCCCCTTGTCCCGCGAGGACACCAGCAGGCCGCCCTCCGACAGAGGCGCGAGGCCCCAGGGGCTGTCCAGGTCCTCGGTGACGGTGCGCACGACCTTCACCGACCCCTTGGCCGGCGGTGTCGGCTCGGGGGAGGCGCCGCGGGAGGACGACGACTGCGGCGCGGGGCTGCTCCCGAGGCCCGGGAGCGAGCCTCCGTCGTCCGAGCCCCCTCCGCCGCCCGAGGAACAGCCTGCCGTCACCAGAAAGGCGGCCGTGACCAACACGGCTGTCACTGCTCGACGTTGCACCATCTGTGTCCCTTCGAAGCGGCGGTCCTACTGTTCATACACCGCTCGCGTCCCGCGGGTTCCCGATCACGGACCGGCGAATCCGCACTCCGGCCCGCGGACCTGCCTCACTCCCAGGATCCCAGGGCCCCCGGCAGACCCGCCACCTCCGCCAGATCCTCCGGTGTCAGCCGCAGGCCCGCCGCCCCCGCGTTCTCGGTCACCCAGCGTTCCCGCTTGGCCCCCGGCACCGGAACCACGTGCGGCCCCTGCGCCAGCACCCAGGCCAGCGCCACCTGCGCGGGCGTGACCGGCCGGCCCGCCTCCGAGTGGCGCCGGGCGATGCGCCGCAGACCGACCACGATGGGCTGGTTCGAGGCCATCATCTCGGCGGTGAAGCGGGGATGCCGGGCCCGTACGTCGTCCGGCTCGAAGCCCTCGCCGGGCGTCAGCGTCCCGGTCAGGAAGCCGTTGCCCAGCGGCATCGCGGCGAGGAACCCGACCCCGCGCGCCGCGCACCACGGCAGCAGCGCGTCCAGCGCCTCCGTCGACCACACCGACAGCTCGGCCTCCACGGCGCTCACCGGGAACACCTGCTGGACCCGCTCCAGCTGCCGGATCGTTCCGTCGTGCAGCCGCGCCCCCGGGCGCCGACCGGACCGGGCCCCCAGCGCGCACAGCCCGAGCGAGCGCACCTTCCCCGCCGACACCAGCTCGGCCATCGCGCCCCAGGTCTCCTCGACCGGCACCTCCGGATCCGCCCGGTGCAGCTGGTAGAGATCGATCACGTCCGTCCGGAGCCGGCGCAGCGAGGCGTCGCACGCCCGCTTCACGTACCCGGGACGGCCGTTGGCCACGATGTGCTGCTCGCCCACCAGCAGACCGACCTTGGTCGACACGAAGGCCTCCGGGCGACGCTCCCTGAGCGCCCGCCCGAGGAGCAGCTCGTTGGTGAAGGGGCCGTACATGTCGGCCGTGTCGAGCAGCGTCGAGCCCCGGTCGAGCGCCGCGTGCACCGCGCGCAGCGACTCCTCGCCGCGCTGTCGCGAACCGGTGTAGGCCCAGCTCATCGGCATGCACCCGAGGCCGACCGCCCCGACACCGAGCGCCGCGGCCCCGATCGTTCTGCGCTCCACCTGGTCGTGATCCTCCCTCTGCCGGCACCCCAACCTAACCTCTGTACGCACGGGCGCCTGGCATAGCCTCCTGACCATGACTTGCGATGTGTGGCTCCCGTTTCACGCCGACGAGATCGAGGGGCTCCCGGAAGGCCCCGCGTACCGCTTCTGGGACGGCGACCAGGACTTTCCCGCCGACCCGGCGGACTGCGCGTTCTACGTCGTCCCCTACATGAAGCCGCCCGCCGTGTCACAGCGTCCGCTGCCGGCGATGACGTCGGTCCGGGCCGTGCAGACGCTCTCCGCGGGTGTCGACCACGTCCTGCCGAGCCTCAAGTCCCTGCGCCCCGGCGTGGTGTTGTGCAACGCCCGCGGTGTCCACGAGGCGAGCACCGCGGAGTTGACCCTCACGCTGATCCTCGCCTCGCTGCGCGGCGTCCCCGACTTCGTCCGCGGCCAGGACGCCGAGGAGTGGCGATCGGGCTTCCGGCCCTCACTGGCCGACAAGTCCGTCCTCATCGTGGGGTACGGCTCGATCGGGTCCGCCATCGAGGACCGGCTCGCGCCGTTCGAGCTCGCGCGGGTGGCGCGCGTCGCGCGCTCCGCCCGCACCACGGAGCGCGGCCCGGTGCGCCCACTCACGGAACTCCCCTCGCTGCTCCCCGAATCCGATGTCGTCGTGCTGTCCACACCGCTCACGGAGAGCACTCGTGGGCTGGTGAACGCCGACTTCCTGTCCCGGATGAAGGACGGCGCCCTGCTGGTCAACGTGGCGCGCGGCCCCGTCGTCGACACCAAGGCGCTGCTCGCCGAACTGGAGAGCGGCCGCATCACCGCGGCCCTGGACGTGACCGATCCCGAACCGCTGCCTCCGGGGCATCCGCTGTGGCACGCGCCCGGTGTGCTCATCAGTCCTCATGTCGGCGGCCCCACCTCGGCGTTCTGGCCGCGCGCCAAGCGGCTGCTCGCGCAACAGCTGACGCTTTTCGTGAACCGGGAGCCGCTGCGGAACGTGGTTCTTACCACCGGCACCTGAGCACCGCTCCGTTCGTCTCCTGTCCGCCTCGAACACCCTCTGCAGTTCCCCGAACGCGGGCAGTTCCGGCATAGTCCCTGGTCGTCACGGAGCGTAGAGGAACTATGTCCCTGAGTGACGAGACTGGTGTATCGTCCCGACAGGGGCGGCGCCGCGCACCGTTGGGCGCCGGGGACGGACATGGAGACTGCGAGGGGGGCGACGGGCGATGCACGGCCTATGGACCACCGATCCGACGCGGCGGGGCCGCCGCCGACGACCCTGGCGCGCGGCCGCACGCGGACGCGGCCACGGCTGCCATCACCACCGCAGGCACCCGAGCCGCCGCAGGCATGCCCATCCGGCGCACCGGGACCAGTTGGACCCGGGGGCACGGACCGGGTGGGCCCGGTGAGCTCCCCCGGAGCGCTGTTGACCCGCCGTCCGGTCTTCGACGGCGGGACGGGCCTGGTCTCGCAACTCGTCCTGGCCCTGGTGTGCGCGGGATACGCCGTCGGTTCCGCACTCGGCTGGGGCTCCGCGAGTCTCGCGCTGGTCATGGGCGACTTCGGGCTGAGCATCGCGGCGGGCACCGCGGCCGTCTCGTGCTTCCTCTACGCCCGTAGCCGGAGCAGCCGCTTTCGACCCGCCTGGCTGCTGTTCTCCCTCTCCTCGGCGATGGCCTCCCTCGGCAACCTGGTCTGGGGGTGGTACGAGGTCGTCCTCGAACGCCCGGTGCCCAGCCCGAGCTACGCCGACCTGTTCTTCCTCTGCTTCGCGCCGCCCGCCATCGTCGGCCTGCTGGTGCTCGCCAAGAGGCCCGTCACCAGGGCGGGTTGGGTGTGCCTCGCGCTCGACTCCTGGCTGATCGGCGGCTCGCTGCTCACGCTGTCCTGGTCGCTCGCGCTCGCCCAGGCGGCCAAGTTCGACGGCCCGAGCGTCGCCCACACCGCGCTGTCGCTGGCGTACCCGCTGCTGGACATCGCGCTGGTCAGCATGGTCCTCGCCCTGCACTTCCGGCGCTCGTCGGTGAACCGTTCGGCGGTGAACACCGCGATCGGGGCGCTCGCCCTGACCGTGATGTGCGACGCCCTGTTCACCTCGCCCCTCCTGCACAACAACTACCACTCGGGCCAGCTCCTCGACGCGGGCTGGTTCGCCGGCTCGCTGCTCCTCGCGTACGCACCCTGGGCCGCCACCCGTCACGGACACCCGGAGGCGGAGGGGTACGGCCCGCAGGAGCACGCCCCCGAAGGGCCCGCGCGCGGGGTGCGCGAGCGCATCCCCGGCCAGCGCCGGGACGGCCGCTTCGGTCCAGCGGGCTCCGACGAGCGGCGCGGACCGCGGGGCGGCCACGAGCCCCCGGGGCCGGGAGCCCGCCGGGGGCCCGGAGAGCACGAGCGCCGGGGCGCGTCCGGTGCGCAGGAGCACGGGTACGAGCGGGAGCAGGGCGGACACCCGCAGCCCGCCCCGCAGGGCCCGGGGCACGGGCGGTACCCGGTGACGCGTCCGATCGCCGGATCGCTCGCCGCGCTGACGCCCTATCTCGCCGCCGCCGTCTGCACGTTGGGGATCCTCTACAACATCCTGAACGGGCGCAGGGTGGACCGCGTGGTGCTCCTCACCGCCGGTCTCGTCGTCCTCGCCCTCGTGGTGCGCCAGGGCATCATGCTGCTCGACAACATCACCCTCACCCAGGAGCTGGCGCAGAAGGAGAACCACTTCCGCTCCCTGGTGCAGGGCTCCAGCGACGTCATCATGATCGCCGCTCCGAACGGCATCCTGCGGTACGTGAGCCCGGCCGCCGCCGGGGTCTACGGCCGCGACGCGGAGGACCTCGTCGGCTCCGAGCTCGCCTCGCTCATCCACCCAGAGGACCTCGGCTGCGTGGTCCACGAGGTACGGCGGTTCCTCGCGGCCAGTCACGTCGAGGAGCCGACCACCCGGATCGAGTGCCGGTTCCGGTCCGGCGACGGCGGCTGGCTGAACGTGGAGTCCACCGTCAACCGGCACCACGGCGGACTCATCTTCAACAGCCGTGACGTGACCGAACGCGTCCGCCTGCAGGCGCAGTTGCAGCACAACGCCGAGCACGACCCGCTCACCGACCTGCCGAACCGCGCGCTGTTCACCCGGCGCGTCCAGCAGGCCCTGTCCGGGCGCCGCTCCTCCGACCGGGGCACCGCCGTGCTCTTCATCGACCTCGACGGCTTCAAGGCCGTGAACGACACGATCGGGCACCAGGCGGGCGACGAACTGCTCGTCCAGGCCGCCCGCCGGCTCCAGGACTCCGTACGGCACGGCGACACCGCCGCCCGCCTCGGCGGGGACGAGTTCGCGGCGCTCATCGTCGGCGACGGCGGCCGCGACCGCACGGCCCGCGAGCAGCAGATCATGGAACTGGCCGACCGGTTGCGGATCAGGCTCTCCCAGCCGTACTGCATCGACGGCAACGATGTCCGCGTCGCCGCGTCCATCGGTGTCGGCTTCGCCGAACCGGGTCTGGGCGCGGGTGAGTTGCTGCGCAACGCCGACCTGGCCATGTACCGCGCCAAGGCGGCGGGCAAGGGCCGTGTCGAGCTGTACGCGCCGCAGATGCAGCAGGACGTGGTCCGCAAGGCGGAGCTGGCGACCCGGCTGCGCTCCGCGCTCCAAGAGGGTGAGTTCGCCCTGCTGCACCAGCCGGTGGTGTCGCTGGAGAACGGCCGGATCTCGTCGGTCACCGCACAGGCGCGCTGGCGTTCCTCGCAGGGGGTGCTCTTCACGCCCGCGGAGTTCCTGCGCGTCGCCGAGGACAGCGACCGCACCGCCGAGCTGAGCCGCTGGATGCTGGACGAGGCCGTCGGGCAGGCCGCCGAGCGCACCGCGGCGGGCATCGCCGTGCCGGTCGCCGTCCGGATGACCGCCCGGCGGCTGCTGGACCGCTCCCTGCCGCTCGGTTCCGTCGAGTCCCTGCTCACCCGGCACGGGCTCGCGTCCGGCGGGCTGGTCATCGAGCTGTCGGACACCGACCCACGGGTCCCTCTGGACGAGCTGGAGCGCCGCCTGAACGCCCTCAGGCGCCTCGGGGTCCGGATCGCCCTGGACGGCTTCGGCAGCGGCTACGCGGCGATCACAGCGCTCCGCCGGCTCCCCGTGGACATCCTGCGGCTCGACCGCAGTCTGGTCGAGGGAGTCGTCGAGTCCGCCCGGCTGCACAAGATCACCAGCGGGCTGCTGCGGATCGCGACCGACCTGGGGCTGCAGTCCGTGGCGGACGGGGTGGATCTCCCGGAGCAGGTGATCGCGCTTCGGGCGATGGGCTGCACCCACGGGCAGGGCATGGCGTTCTCCGGACCGCTGGACGAGTACCGGCTGCGCCGGGCGCTCTCCTCCGGCCACTTCCCCGTACCGAACGGGCCGGTCGAGCCCGTCTTCGCGGGCGGTGGAGCGGGGGTGTACACCGGGGCGGTGCCCGCCGTTCTCGGGGGTGGAACAGCCCTCCGCTCACATAATGAGACTCCCGTCCCACCTACTTGACAGTCGGTGCGTGCCGGAGGGAGGGTCAATGCCATGCGCACCCGAATTCTCGTACTTGGAAAGCGCGTCGGCTGAAGCTAGGTGGTCACCGGAGGATCCGGAACACCCAGCGACCGCACCCGGCGCGCTCCCCTCGCTTGCCTCACGGCACGAGGGGTTTTTTGTTGCACAAGCGCCTTTCGATCAGCAAACGCACACCGCACAAAAGTCGCAAAAACCCTCAGCATCGAGAAGAGAATGCCGATGACCGAGCAGGCCACCGGGGCCCACCATCCGCAGCCGCGGCCCCGTTCCGGAGGACAGCAGTCCGCACCCGAGCACGTCACGGGCGCGCAGTCCCTCATCCGCTCGCTCGAGGAGGTCGGGGCCGAGACCGTATTCGGCATCCCCGGCGGTGCGATCCTCCCGGCCTACGACCCGCTGATGGACTCCCGCCGTGTGCGGCACGTGCTCGTCCGGCACGAGCAGGGCGCCGGCCACGCGGCCACCGGCTACGCGCAGGCCACCGGCAAGGTCGGCGTCTGCATGGCGACCAGCGGCCCCGGCGCGACCAACCTGGTCACGCCGATCGCCGACGCCCACATGGACTCGGTGCCGCTCGTCGCGATCACCGGGCAGGTCGCCTCCAAGGCCATCGGCACGGACGCCTTCCAGGAGGCGGACATCGTCGGCATCACGATGCCGATCACCAAGCACAACTTCCTGGTCACCAAGGCCGAGGACATCCCGCGGACGATCGCGGAGGCCTTCCACATCGCCTCCACCGGTCGCCCCGGCCCCGTCCTCGTCGACATCGCCAAGGACGCCCTGCAGGCGCAGACCACCTTCCAGTGGCCGCCCACCCAGGACCTGCCCGGCTACCGCCCGGTGACCAAGCCGCACGCCAAGCAGATCCGCGAGGCCGCCAAGCTGCTCACCCAGGCCAAGCGGCCCGTGCTGTACGTCGGCGGAGGTGTCCTCAAGGCGCAGGCCACCGCCGAGCTGAAGGTCCTCGCCGAACTCACCGGAGCGCCCGTCACCACCACCCTGATGGCGCTCGGCGCATTCCCCGACAGCCACCCGCTGCACGTGGGAATGCCGGGCATGCACGGTGCGGTCACCGCCGTCACCGCGCTGCAGAAGGCCGACCTGATCGTCGCCCTCGGAGCCCGCTTCGACGACCGTGTCACCGGCAAGCTGGACAGCTTCGCTCCCTTCGCGAAGATCGTCCACGCCGACATCGACCCGGCCGAGATCGGCAAGAACCGCGCCGCCGACGTGCCGATCGTCGGTGACGCCCGCGAGGTCCTCGCCGACCTGGTCCAGGCCGTGCAGAAGGAGCACAGCGAAGGCAACACCGGCGACTACAGCGCCTGGTGGAAGGACCTCAACCGCTGGCGCGAGACGTACCCGCTCGGCTACGAGCAGCCCGACAACGGCTCGCTCTCGCCGCAGCAGGTCATCGAGCGCATCGGCCAACTCGCCCCCGAGGGAACGATCTTCGCGGCTGGCGTCGGCCAGCACCAGATGTGGGCCGCGCACTACATCCAGTACGAACAGCCCGCGACCTGGCTGAACTCGGGCGGCGCCGGAACGATGGGCTACGCGGTCCCGGCCGCGATGGGCGCCAAGGCCGGACAGCCCGACCGCACGGTCTGGGCGGTCGACGGCGACGGCTGCTTCCAGATGACCAACCAGGAACTGACCACCTGCGCCCTGAACAACATCCCGATCAAGGTCGCCATCATCAACAACGGCGCCCTCGGGATGGTCCGCCAGTGGCAGACCCTCTTCTACAACCAGCGCTACTCCAACACCGTGCTGCACAGCGGTCCGGACGCGGACGGCAAGCAGCCGAGCGCCGGCACCCGCGTCCCCGACTTCGTCAAGCTGTCGGAGGCGATGGGCTGTTACGCCATCCGGTGCGAGTCCCCGGACGACCTCGACAAGGTGATCGAGGAGGCGAACTCGATCAACGACCGTCCGGTCGTCGTCGACTTCATCGTCCACGAGGACGCGATGGTGTGGCCGATGGTCGCCGCCGGCACCTCCAACGACGAGGTCATGTTCGCCCGGGACGTCCGCCCCGACTTCGGCGACAACGAAGACGACTGAGAGAGAGCCGAGTCAGAACCATGAGCAAGCACACCCTCTCCGTCCTCGTCGAGAACAAGCCCGGTGTCCTCGCCCGGATCACCGCCCTGTTCTCCCGGCGCGGCTTCAACATCGACTCCCTCGCCGTCGGTGTCACCGAGCACCCCGAGATCTCCCGCATCACCATCGTGGTGAACGTGATCGAGGCACTGCCGCTCGAACAGGTCACCAAGCAGCTCAACAAGCTCGTCAACGTCCTGAAGATCGTCGAGCTGGAGCCCGGCGCCGCCGTTCAGCGCGAACTCGTTCTGGTGAAGGTGCGCGCCGACAACGAGACGCGTTCGCAGATCGTCGAGATCGTCCAGCTGTTCCGCGCCAAGACCGTCGACGTCTCCCCGGAGGCCGTGACCATCGAGGCCACCGGAGGCGCCGACAAGCTGGAGGCCATGCTCAAGATGCTGGAGCCCTTCGGCATCAAGGAGCTCGTCCAGTCCGGCACGATCGCGATCGGACGCGGGGCGCGTTCGATCACCGACCGGTCGCTGCGCGCGCTCGAGCGCTCGGCCTGAGCACCGACGGACGACACCGGTACACGGGCGGGCGGCACCCGCGGCCCGCCCGTATACCGAGACCCGAGAACTTCCCTTCCCCCGCCCGCCGTACGGTGGGACGCAACACCGGCAATACCGGATAACAAGGAGAACCCCAGTGGCCGAGCTGTTCTACGACGACGACGCCGACCTGTCCATCATCCAGGGCCGCAAGGTCGCGGTCATCGGCTACGGCAGCCAGGGCCACGCCCACGCGCTGTCGCTGCGCGACTCGGGTGTCGACGTCCGCGTCGGTCTGCACGAGGGCTCCAAGTCCAAGGCGAAGGCCGAGGAGCAGGGCCTGCGCGTGGTGACGCCGTCGGAGGCCGCCACCGAGGCCGACGTCATCATGATCCTGGTGCCGGACCCGATCCAGGCCCAGGTCTACGAGGAGTCCATCAAGGACAACCTCAAGGACGGCGACGCGCTGTTCTTCGGCCACGGCCTGAACATCCGCTACGGCTTCATCAAGCCCCCGGCCGGCATCGACGTCTGCATGGTCGCCCCCAAGGGCCCGGGCCACCTCGTGCGCCGCCAGTACGAGGAAGGCCGCGGCGTTCCGTGTATCGCGGCCGTCGAGCAGGACGCGACCGGCAACGGCTTCGAGCTCGCCCTGTCGTACGCCAAGGGCATCGGCGGCACCCGCGCCGGCGTCATCAAGACGACCTTCACCGAGGAGACCGAGACCGACCTGTTCGGTGAGCAGGCCGTCCTCTGCGGTGGCACCGCCGCCCTGGTCAAGGCCGGTTTCGAGACGCTGACCGAGGCCGGCTACCAGCCGGAGATCGCGTACTTCGAGTGCCTCCACGAGCTGAAGCTCATCGTCGACCTCATGTACGAGGGCGGCCTGGAGAAGATGCGCTGGTCGGTCTCCGAGACCGCCGAGTGGGGCGACTACATCACCGGCCCGCGGATCATCACGGACGCCACCAAGGCCGAGATGAAGCAGATCCTCGCCGAGATCCAGGACGGCACGTTCGCCAAGAACTGGATGGACGAGTACCACTCGGGCCTGAAGAAGTACAACGAGTACAAGAGCCAGGACGAGAAGTCCCTGCTGGAGACCACCGGCAAGGAGCTGCGCAAGCTCATGTCGTGGGTGAACGACGACGAGGCGTAAGCCGCGCGACGAGGGGCCGGGGCGGCACGCTCCGGCCCCTTCGTCGAACCCCGGGTAACCCCCGGGGCCGCGGTGTTGTCCATCCCGTCCAGCCACGGACGGGTGATCCTTCCGCGGAGGCGCAGGACGACCGCTTCGGCGCCACTACACTGCTGCACATCACCAACGCGTCAGGCCCACAGCGTCGTGCGTCTTCCACGCGGCTCGAGCGACCCCCCAGAAGTGCAGGCACGCCCCGGGGCCGCTACAAAACCCTCCACCGCCTGCGGCCGTCGGGACGGCCGTCCGCATTGGACTTGTGAGGACTCACGTGAGCTCGAAACCTGTCGTACTCATCGCTGAAGAGCTGTCGCCCGCGACCGTAGACGCCCTGGGCCCGGACTTCGAGATCCGGCATGTGAACGGCGCGGACCGCGCCGAGCTGCTGCCCGCCATCGCCGACGTCGACGCCATCCTGATCCGTTCGGCCACCAAGGTCGACGCCGAGGCGGTCGCGGCCGCCAAGAAGTTGAAGGTCGTCGCACGAGCCGGCGTCGGCCTCGACAACGTCGACGTGTCCGCCGCCACCAAGGCCGGCGTGATGGTCGTCAACGCCCCCACCTCGAACATCGTGACCGCGGCCGAGCTGGCCTGCGGCCTCCTGCTCGCCACCGCGCGCCACATCCCGCAGGCCAACACCGCGCTGAAGAACGGCGAGTGGAAGCGCAGCAAGTACACCGGTGTCGAGCTCGCCGAGAAGACCCTCGGTGTCGTCGGCCTCGGCCGCATCGGTGCGCTCGTCGCGCAGCGCATGTCGGCGTTCGGCATGAAGGTCGTCGCGTACGACCCCTACGTCCAGCCCGCGCGGGCCGCGCAGATGGGGGTGAAGGTCCTCACCCTCGACGAGCTGCTCGAGGTCTCGGACTTCATCACCGTGCACCTGCCGAAGACCCCCGAGACCCTCGGTCTCATCGGCGACGAGGCGCTGCACAAGGTCAAGCCGACGGTGCGCATCGTCAACGCCGCGCGCGGCGGGATCGTCGACGAGGAGGCGCTGTACGCGGCGCTCAAGGAGGGCCGCGTCGCCGGCGCCGGCCTCGACGTGTACGCGAAGGAGCCCTGCACGGACTCCCCGCTCTTCGAGCTCGACGAGGTCGTCTGCACCCCGCACCTCGGTGCCTCCACGGACGAGGCCCAGGAGAAGGCCGGTATCTCCGTCGCCCGCTCGGTGCGCCTCGCCCTCGCCGGTGAGCTGGTCCCGGACGCGGTCAACGTCCAGGGCGGCGTGATCGCCGAGGACGTCAAGCCCGGTCTGCCGCTCGCCGAGAAGCTCGGCCGCATCTTCACCGCGCTCGCGGGCGAGGTCGCGGTCCGTCTCGACGTCGAGGTGTACGGCGAGATCACCCAGCACGACGTCAAGGTGCTCGAACTCTCCGCGCTCAAGGGCGTGTTCGAGGACGTGGTCGACGAGACCGTCTCCTACGTCAACGCCCCGCTGTTCGCGCAGGAGCGCGGCGTCGAGGTCCGTCTGACCACCAGCTCCGAGTCGCCCGACCACCGCAACGTGGTCACTGTGCGCGGCACCCTCGGCGACGGCCAGGAGGTCTCGGTCTCCGGCACGCTCGCCGGCCCCAAGCACCTCCAGAAGATCGTCGCCGTCGGCGAGTACGACGTGGACCTCGCGCTCGCCGACCACATGGTCGTGCTCAGCTACGAGGACCGTCCCGGTGTCGTCGGCACCGTCGGCCGCATCCTCGGCGAGTCCGGCATCAACATCGCCGGCATGCAGGTCGCCCGCGCGGCCGTCGGCGGGGAGGCCCTCGCGGTCCTCACCGTCGACGACACGGTCCCGCAGAACGTCCTGACCGAGGTCGCCGAGGAGATCGGCGCCACGTCGGCGCGGTCCGTCAACCTCGTCTGAGGTCGAGGAGGCCTGAACAAGGCCTGTCCGTGAGGGCTTTGGCCCAGCGGCCGAGGGCCGGGTCACCCGAGGGTGACCCGGCCCTCGCGCGTTGTCCGGGTCACCCGGATCGCGCGGACACCTCAGGTGGAGGCGGTCGTCTCCGGCTCGATCAGACCCTCGCGGTAGGCGATGGCCACGGCCTCGGTGCGGCTCGCGGCGCCCAGCTTGGCGAGGATGTTCGACACGTGGACGCTGGCCGTCTTGCCGCTGATGAACAGCTCCTCGCCGATCTGCCGGTTGGTGCGCCCCCGGCCGAGCAGCCGCAGCACATCGCTCTCGCGGGCGGTCAGTGCCGCGATGCGGTCCCCGGCGGCCGGTGCGTCGGAGAGGCGACCGCGCCGGACCAGGGTGTCCACCGCCTCGCGCAGCGGCACCGCGTCCAGCCGCACGGCGGTGTCCCGGGCGGCACGCGCCTGTTCGGCGGCCTCCTCGCGGCGGTCGGCGGTGAGGAGCGCCTCAGCCAGCCGTCTGCGGCACCGGGCCAGCTCGTACGGATCGCCGTAGCCGAACGCCGTCACGGCCCGGTCCCAGGCGTCGACGTCCGGACCGGTGGCCGCGCGCACCCCCTCGGCCTCGGCGCGGGCCAGCCAGGCCAGTCCCTCGGGCCCCTGCTCGGTGCCGTCCTCGCCGCGCGCGGCGGTGCTCCGGGCCAGTTCCACCAGGTCCGCGGCGGTCTCCGCGGAGCGCTTCGCTGCCGCCGAGTCACCGGACAGGCGGGACTCCTCCGCCGCGTCCGCGACCGCCGCCAGCGTGAGCGCGGCGAGCCGCACCACCACGTCGGGCCGCTCGGAGACCGAGGCGTCGGTGAGCGCCTCGACCGACGCGTTCATCCGGCGGACGGCTTCCTCGGCGTCACCGCGCAGTGCCGCGGCGTCGGTCAGCACCACGCTCGCGACGAGCGTCGCCATCCAGTCGAAGGGCCGGTCCAGCAGCGCGCGGGCCCCGGCGGCGGCGGCGTCCAGCTCGCCGCGCGCCAGAGCGACGTACAGCGCGGGTCCGGTCGCGAACCCGCCCGCGGACGGGAGGAGTTCGGCGTCCTCGGCGGCGGCTCGCACGCACTCGTCCCAGCGGCCCATCGTGTACAGCAGCAGGGACTGCAGATAGCGCAGCTCCAGGGCGTACGGCGAGGAGAGGAGTCCGGCGCGGCGGGCGCGGTCGAGGCCGTCACCGATCCAGGTCAGGCACTCGTCCAGGGCGCCGGACTCGTAGCACCCGATGGCCAGGTTGAACAGGGCGCGCATCTCCACGGGGAGGTTCCCGGCGGTGCGGGCCAGTTCGCGGGCCCGGCGCAGCCGGTCCCGGCCCGGCGCGGTCCTCCGATTGTGTGGCTCCATGCCGACCAACGAGATGATCAAGTCGGCCTGGGCGTCGCCCAGTCGGAGCCGCTCGGCGATCTCCAGCGCCTGCCGGCCGACCCGCCCCGCGTCCTCTTCGCGCCCCACCTGCCGGGCGGCCATGACGTGGGTCGCCGCCGCCCACACCCAGGTGTACGAGGGCGGCTCGGCCGGGATCAGCGCGAGGGCCTCGCTGCTGTACGTGAACGCGTCGTTCAGGCTGTCGATCCGGATCAGGTTGCCCGCGAGGGTGTAGCGCACCCGCGCGGCCAGTTCGGAGTCGGTGTTCGCGCCGGCCCGGGCCAGCGCGGAGCGGGTGAGCTGGACCGCGCGATGGGGTTCACCGGCGCGGGCGGCGGCGGCCGAGGCGCGCAGCGTGAGCGTGACCGTGTCGCCGCTCTCGGGGCGGGCGGAGGCGTCCACCACCGCCCACAGTTCGAGCGCGGCCTCCAGATGGCGCAGCTCCTCGGCGGGCGCCCCGACGCGCTGGGCGTGGTCGGCGGCTTCGAGGGAGGCGGTCAGCGCGTCGGCCAGGTCGTGGCTCTCGCGGGAGTGGTGGGCGCGCTCCGCCGCGCTCTTCGCCGAACGGCCGTCCGCCGCGAGGAGTTTGGCGAACAGTCCGTGCAGCCGGACCCGCTCGCCGGGCAGCAGGTCCGCGTACACGGCCTCGCGGGTGAGGGCGTGCCGGAACGAGTACGCCCCGTCGTCGCCGGGCAGCAGCAGCTGGCGTCCGACCGCCTCACGCAGCGCCGACTCCAGTTCTTCCTCGGGCAGTTGTACGGCGTCACGCAGCAGGTCGTGTCCGACGCGGCGTCCCGCGACGGCCGCCGTGCGCAGCACCTGTTGGGCGGTCTCGGAGAGTTGCTCGATCCGGATGAGCAGGACGTCAGCCAGGCCGCTGGGCATGGCGGGGGAGCCGGAGGCGTCGTCGCCGGGCAGCGCGGCGAGCAACTCCTCGGCGTAGAAGGCGTTTCCCTCGGCGCTGTCGACGATGCGTCGGACGGTGCTGTCGGAGACGGGGCCGGTGCGCAGCGCGCGCACGAGCCGCGCCACGTCCGCGTCGGCCATCGGGCGCAGCTCCAGCCGGTCGACGGCGGGCAGCCGGATCAGCTCGGCGAGCAGCGGCCGCAGGGGGTGGCGGCGGTGCAGGTCGTCCGCGCGGTACGAGGCGAAGACGGCGAGGCGGCGGGGCGGCCCGCCGGGGGAGGGGCGTTGGAGGACGCCCCGGCTGAGCAGGAAGCGGAGCAGGTCGCGGGAGGACTGGTCCGCCCAGTGCAGGTCTTCGAGGACGAGCAGGAGGGGGGTCAGGTCGGCGAGGTCGGCGAGGAGTCCGGTGATGCCCTCGAAGAGCTGGAGGCGGCTGCCGGGGTCGGACGCGCTGCCGGTCCCGGCGGCCGTGCCGATCAGGCGGTCCACGGCGGGGTGCGCGGCGAAGGCCGGGGCCAGCCGGTCGTCGGCGGCCGCCGCGCCGAGGATCTCCGTGAACGGGAGATACGGCAGGCCCACGTCACCGAGGTCCACGCAGTGGCCGGTCAGGACGGTCATGCCGGCGGCGGACGCGTGCGCGGCGGCCTCCGTCAGCGTGCGGGTCTTGCCCACTCCCGCGTCGCCGGCCAGCAGGACGGCGCGCGGATCGCCGGCCGCGGCCCGTTCCAGCACGCCGGTGAGGCGGGCGAGTTCGTCCTCCCGGCCGATGAACGGCGTACCGAATGTCTGTGCCACGTGCCCATCCTGGCACGCCTGCCGACAAGGCCCGGTGAGTTTCCCGCGCCTCCGGGCAGGGACGCTGCGATGCCGGGCGGGGCCGGAGTGCTCCGGCCCCGCCCGGCGGGTGGGTGGACGCGTCCGGCGCGGGGCCGGCGCGAGGGGGTCAGGCGGTCACCTCCCCGGCGGCCGTCCCGGGGGCCAGGGGTCCGGGTGCCGGCGCCTCGGACGCGGTTCCGGCCGCACCGACCGCGACCTTGCGGAGGCCGGCCTCGGCGAGCAGCGCGGCGGCCAGCAGCAGGACCGCGCCGGCCACCGCCGCCGCCTGCATGCCGTGGGTGAAGGCCTCCCGTGCGGCGGCCGTCAGGGCCTGGCCCGCGTCGCCCGGCAGCTGCCCCGCGACGGCCAGCGCGCCGCCCAGCGTCTCGTGGGCCGCGGCGGGGGCGGCGGCCGGGATGTCGTGGCGGTAGACCGCGGTGCCGACGGAGCCGAGGACGGCCATGCCGAGGGCGCCGCCGAACTCGGCGCCCGTCTCCAGCAGGGAGGCCGCGGAGCCCGAGTTGCCGAGCGGGACGGTGCCGAGCGCCAGGTCCATCATCTGGGACATCACGGTGACGATGCCCGAGGCGAGGACGCCGGCGCCGGCCAGGACCAGCCAGAGCGAGTCGGTGCCGGCGAGGGCCAGCAGGGCGTATCCGCCGGCGGCGACGGCGAAGCCACCGGCGACGACGTGGGCGCGGTGCACGCCCTTCTCGACCAGTTGCGCGGCGACGGGTGCGGCCACACCGACCAGGACCGTGGGGAGCAGCGACCAGAGGGCGGCCGACATGGAGCTCTTGCCGAGCACGGACTGGAGGTACTGCGTGGTGAAGAAGGCCGAGCCCATCATGCCGAACGAGGAGACGAGGTTGAGGACGACGGCGGGCGCGAATCCCCGGCCGCGGAAGAGGGCGGGGGAGATGAGAGGGGACTTCGCGGTGCGCTGGCGCTGGACGAAGAGGGCGGCGAACAACAGTCCGACGGCGATCGAGACGACGTAGCGCACGTTCCAGCCCTCGGAGGGGATCTCCTTGATGCCGTAGATCACCGGCAGGACGGCCGCCATCGACAGCGGCACGCTGACCAGGTCGAAACGGCCGGGCTCCGGGTTCCTGGACTCCGGCAGCAGGAACGGGCCGAGGACCAGCAGCAGCACCATCGCGGGCAGGTTGACCAGGAAGACCGAGCCCCACCAGAAGTACTGGACGAGGACGCCGCTCATCACCGAACCGAGCGCGATGCCGCCGGTCATGACGCCCGACCACAGTCCGATCGCCTTCGCGCGCTGCCCGGGGTCGCTGAACATCGTGCGGACGATCGCCATGGTGGACGGCATCAGGGTCGCGCCGCCGACCCCGAGGAGCGCGCGGGCGGCGATGAGGGTCTCGGCGCTGTTCGCGTAGGCGGCCAGGGCGGAGGCGGTGCCGAAGGCGGCGGCGCCGATCAGCAGCAGCTTGCGTCGCCCTATGCGGTCGCCCAGGGAGCCCATGGTCATCAGCAGGCCGGCGAGCACGAACGCGTAGATGTCGAAGATCCAGAGCTGCTGGGTGCCGCTGGGCTCCAGGTCCGCACTGATCGCGGGGATCGCGAAGTACAGGACGGAGACGTCCATGGAGACCAGGAGCAGCGGAAGCATCAGTACGCCGAGGGCGGTCCACTCTCGGCGGCCGGCCAGGGCGCCGGGAGCGTCGGAGGCGGGAGTCGTGATCGTCGGGTTCGTCATGACGGGGACTGTACGGGCGTCATAAACGCTTGTCTAGTACGTTCGTATAAGACAATCGTATGGGACGTCGGTATAGGACGGTTGTCTGAATCGCGGTACGCTGGCCGGCATGGGACACCGTGAGGATCTGCTCGAAGGCGCCAAGCGCTGCCTGCTGGAGAAGGGCTTCGTGCGCACCACCGCGCGCGACATCGTCAAGGAGTCGGGGACGAACCTGGCGTCCATCGGCTACCACTACGGGTCGAAGGACGCGCTGCTCGCCACGGCGTACGTGGATCTCATCGCCAACATCGGTGACACGTTCGGCGCGTTCGCGACGGCCGACACCGCGAGCGCGGCCGGATCCCTGGAGCGCTTCCAGGAGGCCTGGGAGAGCATCACCCGGTCGTTCGTCAAGGAGCGGCCCATCTGGATGCTCACCTTCGAGGTGATCACCAACTCGGACCGGCTGCCCACGGTCCGCGAACACCTGGCGAAGGCCTCCGACGAGGGCCGTCGCGGGCTCGTCCCGCTGCTGGCCGGCGGAGCGGAGGCCGACGTGGACGACGCCACGCTGCGTTCGCTCGGCGGCTTCTACCAGGTCCTGCTCAACGGGCTCAGTGTTCAGTGGCTCTTCGACCCGGACTCGGCGACCGACGCCGCCGAGCTGACCGAGGGGCTGCGCCGGGTGATCGACGGGGTGGCCCGCTCCGGAAGTTGAAAGCTCGTCAGTTGACTTCGGAAGAAGGGGACTTCGCCGTCCGCAGGGCCGACGGCGGGGGAGTGGTCTCCGCTCCCCGGTCCCGGAGCGCCGGGATCAGGGCGGCCGACATCAGGACGCCGGTGACGGCGAACGCCGCCGGGTAACCGGTCGCCCCGGCCAGCGTGCCGAAACCGACCGCCCCGACGCCCATCCCCCCGTCGTACGCCAGGTTCCACAGCGCGCTGACGGTGCCGTAGCCGGACGCCGGGACCCGGGTGTACATCAGGGCCAGCGTGGCGTTCTGGGCGATGCCGAAGCCGGTGCCGAAGACGGCGACTCCCGCCAGGACGGCGACCGGGCTGCCGGTGAACGCGGTGATCACCATGCCACCGGCCGACAGGAGCAGCCCCGGCACCACGAGCCGCGCGGGCCCGTGCCGGTCCCCGAACCGGCCGGCCGCCCAGCGGGCCGCCGTCGACGCGGCGGGCTGCACGAAGAGGGCGGTCGCGACGATCCCGGAGGACGCCGCGGGGACGGCGAGCGGCAGGAACGTGACGAGGATCCCGGTCGCCAGGGCCGTCGTCGCGAAGACGGCCGCGGGCCGCGCGAGGGCCCCGGTGCGCAGCGCGGCCACCATCCCCACCGGCTTCTCCGGCGAGGCCTCCCGGCCGGGCAGACCAGGCACCGACGCGACGGCGGCCAGCGCGGCCACGCCCGCCGCCACGGCGACCGGGGTGAAGCCCACGTGCGCGGCCAGCCAGACGCCCAGCGGCAGGGCGATCAGCGACGGTACCCCGGAGACCACGCCCACCAGCGCCAGCCCCTCGCCCCGTCGCCCGGCCGGAATCAGCGTCGCGGTCAAGGCGCCGCCCGCGACCAGCGTGAGCGCGAACCCCAGACCGCGGACCAGGCAGACCGGCACGATCCACACCAGGGAGTGCGAGACGGTCAGTACCAGGGCGGGAGCACCGAGCAGACAGAGGCCGGCGACCAGCGCGACGCGGTAGCCGTAGCGGGCGACGAAGCGCGGAGCGGCCAGTTCACCGAGAACCGTGGCGAGCATCAGCGCGCCGGTGGCCGGGCCCGCCCCCGACGCCGTGGTGTAGACGGGCACGACGGACAGCAGCAGGAAGAAGCTCACCGAGGAGCCGACCAGGCTCACGAAGCGGAGCAACAGGGGTCGGGTCACCAACGGCGGCCGGGCGGCGGCGAGTTCGGCCGAAGCCGCCCCGGCCGCACGCGCCGCCCCGTCCCCGGGGGCCGGAGCCTTCGAGGGAGCGGCCGGCGCGGGCACCCGGCTCGGCACCTCCGCGGCCGACGGAGCCGCGGACACGGCCGGAACGGCCGGGGCCGGCGAGGTCGCAACCGGGTTCGGCGGGGGCGTCTGCTGCTCCGGAGAAGTCGTCATGGCATCACGCTAGGTTCCGGCCGGACCGCCGGTAAGCTCCAATTCCATGCCGCCGCAGTGGGCCGGTCTGTCACCCGAGCTGCTCCTGTCCATCGACCGGGACAGTGGCGAGCAACTGCGCGCCCAGCTGGAGCGGCAACTGCGCGACGCGATCCGCACCGGCCGCCTCGACGCGGACGAACGTCTCCCCTCCTCCCGTGAACTCGCCCGCGAACTCGGACTGTCACGCGGCCTCGTGCAGGACTGCTACGCCCAACTCCAGTCCGAGGGCTACCTGGTGACCCGGGTCGGCTCCGCCACCCGGGTCGCCGCGGGCGCCCACGTCCCGCCCGCGCCCGCCGCACCACGGCCCTCGGCCCCGCGCCTCATCGCCGACTTCCGGCACGGCGTCCCTGACCTGGGCAGCTTCCCGCTCGCCGACTGGCTCCGGGCACTGCGCGAGGCGGGCCACGCCATGCCGACCGCTGACCTCGACTACGGCGATCCACGGGGGAGCCGGGTGCTGCGCGAGGTGCTGGCCGGCTATCTGCGCCGCGTGCGCGCCGCCGCCGCCGACCCCGAGCGGATCGTCGTCTGCTCCGGATACGCGCAGGGGCTCGGGCTGACGCTGCGCAGCCTGGCCGGCGCCGGGGTGCGGGTCGTCGCCCACGAGGATCCCGGCGGCCCCGCCACCGCGAGGGCCGCCGCCGGGGCCGCGGGCCTGACGGCAGTGCCCGTCCCGGTCGACGAGGACGGCATCGACGTCGCCGCGCTCGACGCGAGCGGAGCCCGGGCCGTCGTCGTCACCCCCGCGCACCAGTGGCCCACCGGCGTCGTCCTCGCCCCCGCACGCCGGCTCGCCCTCATCGACTGGGCCATGCGCCGGGACGCGTACGTCATCGAGGACGACTACGACGCCGAGTTCCGCTACGACCGGGAACCGGTGGGCGCGCTCCAGGGGCTGGCCGCGGACCGAGTGGTGTCGATCGGCACCGTCAGCAAGTCCCTCGCCCCGGCGCTGCGCATCGGGTGGCTGCTCTGCCCGCCCGCACTGCTCACCCCGGTCACCGAGGCCAAGCGGCTCACCGACCGTGGCTCCCCGGTCCTGGACCAGCTCGCGCTCGCCCGGCTGATCGAGTCCGGCCGCCACGACCGCCACCTGCGCCGTATGCGCACGGTGTACGCGGCCCGGCGTACGGCCCTGGTCGACGCGCTCGCCGCCCACGCCCCGGAGGTCCGGCTGACCGGACTCGCCGCCGGGTTCCACGCGGTCCTCCATCTCGCGGAGACGGCCGACGAACGGTCCGTCGTCGCCGCGGCCCGCGCGCGCTCCGTCGGCCTGTACGGCATGAGCGACTGCCGCACCGGTCACGGGACCACACCGCCCCGACTGGTGCTCGGCTTCGGCGATGTGGGGGAGCGGGCGATCACCGAGGGTGTGGCGGCCGTCGGCGACCTCCTGACCGGCGGCTGAGACCGCTCCGGCTAGAGCCTGGCCCCCTTCAGCGCCATGTGCAGCAACAGGCGGTCCTCGCCGTCGTCCAGGTCGAGGCCGGTGAGCTGTTCGACGCGGGACAGGCGGTAGTAGAGGGTCTGGCGGTGGATGCCCAACTCCGCCGCCGTGCGCCCCGCCTGGCCCGCGAGGTCGAGGAACACCTCTGCGGTGCGCGCCAGTTCACGGTGGACGGGAGCCAACAAGGCCTGCACGACGGGATCATGGGCCGCCTCAGGGGGCAGCGCGGTGAGCAGCCGGTAGGGTCCGATGGCGCCCCATTCGGCGACCGGTCCGAGCCGTGGTTCGGCCAGCGCGGCCCGCGCCGCGGAGGCCGCCTCCTGCCAGCCGGCCCCCAGCTCGCCGAGCCCGACCCGCGCTCCGGAAATCCCCGCGGCGGCCCGCCCGCCCCCGCTGCCCGGTCCCGCGCCGGCCGCGCCCTCGCCCCGTCCCCCCTCCGCCTCCCGCACGAAGCGGGTGGCCGCGGTCAGCGCCGGCGTCAGGACGTCCGCGCTGCGCAGCCGCACCAGCAGCGCGAGACTCTGGCCCGTGGTGCCCCACGGGACGGTGCACAGGGCGGTCGCGCCGGGCACCGTGCGGGCCGAGGGGGCGTCGTCCGGGTCGGCCGAGTGCCACGGAGCGACGCACACCACCGTGTGCAGGCCCTCGCCGCGGGCCCCGAGCGCCGTGCGCAGCTCGGCCACCGCCATGTCGCGCTGCCAGCCGCGCTCGGCGGTCAGGACGGCGCGCAGCTCACGGGTGAGGTCGGCGCCCGCCTGCGCCTCGTCCGCGAGGAGGGCACCGATGCGCGAGGTCACCTGCATGGCCGCGGCCAGCTGCGCGTCGGTGGGGCCCGGGTCGTCGTCGAGCAGCCAGACGTAACCGAGCACGACACCCCGATGGCGCACCGGCAGACAGATCCGACCCCGGTAGACCCCGGCCTCCGGGGTGGGCGGGATACGGACGGGGCCGGAGGCGCGGGTGATGCCGAACCCCTCGAACCAGGTCCGCACCGTGGTGGTGGAACGGCGCGTCAGGATCGAGCGGGTGCGCACCGGGTCGAGCGCCGAGGGGTCGAGGTCGCCCTCACTGTCGTACGCGCCGAAGGCGATCAGCTCGAAATCGCGGTTCTCCAGCGTCGCGGGCACGCCGAGGAGCGCCGAGATCTCGTCGACCAGCTCCTGGTAGTCGCCTCTGTATTCACCGCTCACCCGGGCATTCTCCCGCATTTCAGCGAGCCCTTCATACATTTGTCTGAGATCCGGGGAACGGATGCGTGACAGGTGTCGATGGCCCAGGATCGAAGAGATCCCTAGGTTTCACGGTGGTTCTCCGTGCCGTACCCGAATCTTCGGGATTCGGCCTCCTGCTGGCCTTGTTGTGGAGGTGCCCCGTGCTGGGTCCCGTGATTCTCGCCGCTTCGCGCAGCGACAAGATGCGCCGTCTGATCTCGGCCGCCCCGGTGACCAAGCCGGTCGTCGACCGTTTCATCCCCGGTGAGACCGTCGACCAGGTCGTCCCGATCATCAAGGACCTGACGGCCAAGGGCCTGGAACTCACCATGGACGTCGTCGGTGAGGACATCACGACGCCCGAGCAGGCCGCCGCCGCGCGGGACGCCTACCTGGCGCTCGTCGACCACCTGAAGGAGCTGGACCTCGGCACCCGCGCCGAGATGTCCGTCAAGCTCTCCATGTTCGGCCAGGCGCTGGAGGGCGGCCACGAGCTGGCCCTCGCCAACGTCCGCCCGGTCGTCGAGGCCGCCGCCGCCATCGGCACCACCGTCACGCTGGACGCCGAGGACCACACCACGCTCGACTCGATGTTCGCCATCCACGAGGAGCTGCGGAAGGACTTCCCGCAGACCGGCTGTGTGATCCAGGCCTACCTGTTCCGCACCGAGGCGGACGCCCGCCGCCTCGCCGAGAGCGGCAGCCGCGTCCGTCTGGTGAAGGGCGCCTACAAGGAGCCCGCCGAGGTCGCGTACCAGCAGAAGGCCGAGACCGACAAGGCGTACGTCCGGATCCTGAAGATCCTGATGGAGGGCGAGGGCTACCCGATGATCGGGTCCCACGACCCGCGGATCATCTCCATCGCGCAGGAGCTCGCCCGCAAGGCCGGGCGCAAGCTGGACGAGTACGAGTTCCAGATGCTGTACGGCATCCGCAGCGACGAGCACCTGCGGCTCGCCGCCGAGGGCCACCGCATGCGCGTCTACACGGCGTACGGCACCGACTGGTACGGCTACTTCATGCGTCGGCTCGCGGAGAAGCCGGCCAACCTGCTCTTCTTCGCTCGCTCGATCCTCACCAAGGGCTGAGACCGAAACCCGCTCGACTCAAGGAGTTACGGAACCCATGGACGCTGTGACCCAGGTCCCCACCCCCGTCAACGAGCCGGTGCACGGCTACGCCCCCGGCTCGCCCGAGCGTGCCCGGCTGGAGGCCAAGCTCAAGGAGCTGGCCGAGAACCCGATCGAGCTGTCGATGACCATCGGCGGCGAGAAGCGGCTCGGCGGCGGTGAGCGCTTCGAGGTCGTGCAGCCGCACAATCACAAGGCCGTCATCGGCACGGGCGCGCACGCCACCCGGCAGGACGCCCAGGACGCCGTCGACGCCGCCCTCGCCGCCGCCCCGGCCTGGCGCGCGATGTCCTTCGACGACCGTGCCGCGATCATCCTGCGCGCCGCCGAGCTGCTCTCGGGTCCCTGGCGCGAGACGCTGGCCGCGTCCACCATGCTCGGCCAGTCGAAGACCGCCCAGCAGGCCGAGATCGACACTCCCTGCGAGCTCGTCGACTTCTGGCGCTTCAACGTCCACTACGCCCGCCAGATCCTCGCCGAGCAGCCGCCGGCGAACTCCCCGGGTGTGTGGAACCGCATGGACCACCGCCCGCTGGAGGGCTTCGTCTACGCGATCACGCCCTTCAACTTCACGGCGATCGCGGGCAACCTGCCCACGGCTCCGGCGCTCATGGGCAACGTCGTCGTCTGGAAGCCGTCCCCGACGCAGACCCACGCCGCCGTGCTGCTGATGCAGCTCCTGGAGGAAGCGGGCCTGCCCAAGGGCGTCATCAACCTCGTCACCGGTGACGGCATCGCGGTCTCCGAGGTCGCCCTGGAGCACCGCGACCTCGCGGGCATCCACTTCACCGGCTCGACCAAGACCTTCCAGTACCTGTGGAAGACGGTCGGCAACAACATCGAGAAGTACCGCGCGTACCCGCGTCTCGTCGGTGAGACCGGTGGCAAGGACTTCGTGGTCGCCCACCCGTCGGCCGACCGCGGGGTCCTCAAGACCGCCCTGACCCGCGGTTCCTTCGAGTACCAGGGCCAGAAGTGCTCGGCGAGCTCCCGCGCCTACATCCCGGCCTCCATCTGGAACTCCGGTTTCAAGGAGGAGTTCGCGGCCGAGGTCGACTACCTGACCATGGGTGACGTCACCGACCTGTCGAACTTCATCGGCGCGGTCATCGACGAGCGGTCCTTCGCCAAGAACAAGGCGGCCATCGACCGCGCGAAGGCCGACCCGACCTGCACGATCGTCGCGGGCGGCACGTACGACGACTCGGTCGGCTACTTCGTGCGCCCGACCGTCGTCGAGTGCTCCGACCCGGAGAACGAGGTCTTCACGACCGAGTACTTCGGCCCCTTCCTCGCCGTCCACGTCTACGAGGACGAGAAGTACGACGAGATGCTGACCCAGATGGAGTCGGCGTCCGACTACGCGCTCACCGGCGCGGTCATCTCGGGCGACCGCGCGGCGACCGCGTACACGATGGAGAAGCTCCGCTACGCGGCGGGCAACTTCTACATCAACGACAAGTCGACCGGCGCCGTCGTCGGCCAGCAGCCCTTCGGCGGCGGCCGCTCCTCCGGCACCAACGACAAGGCCGGCGCCCCGCAGAACCTGATGCGCTGGACGCTGACCCGCGCCATCAAGGAGACGCTGGTCGCGCCGACCGACTACGGCTACCCGCACATGGGCTGACACCCCGTCACCGACTCCGCCCCCGCCCACGGTCTCCCCCGTCCGTGGACGGGGGCGGTTCCATGTCCGCACGCGGCGAACTCCGCGGCGAGGGGGCCCGATTCCCGTCCGCCGTGTGAATACTGGCCGCATGGCCATCCGACTGAGGACCGCCCATACCGCGGACCTCGCCCCCGCCGAACTCCGCGCCGCCCGCACCCTCCTGGAGGACGCCTTCGACGGCGACTTCCGCGACGAGGACTGGGACCACGGACTCGGCGGCCCGCACGTCCTCGTCCACGACGACCGGGGGCTCGCCGCGCACGGCTCGGTGATCCAGCGGCGCGTCCTGCACGCCGGACGCTCGCTGCGCGTCGGCTACGTGGAGGCGGTCGGCGTCCGCGCGGACGTGCGCCGCACGGGGCTCGGCGGGCGGGTGATGGCCGAGCTGGAGCGGATCATCGAGGGCGCCTACCCACTCGGCGCGCTCTCCGCCAGCGAGGACGGCGCCGCCCTCTACACGGCGCGCGGCTGGCAGCTCTGGCCGGGCCGTGTCTGTGCCCTCGCCCCGGACGGCGTCGTCCGCCTCCCCGACGAGGAGGGCACCACCTTCGTCCGCCCCGGCACCGCCCTCGGCCCCCTCGACCCGTCACACGACCTGGTCTTCGACTGGCGCGACGGCGACGTGCTCTGACCGGAGCGGACGCGGACAGCCGCCCCCGCGGCGGGTGACGCGGCGCGGACCGTCGGCCCCGGCGGGCCGCGAACGGTCGCCCCTGGTCGGAGCGGTGTGACCCGGTCCGCCGTCTCAGATAGTAGGAAGTCCGAGTAATTGTAGAGACAGATGCGCGCTCCTCACCTAGTTTTGTAGGAGCCGAACGTCTCGCTCGACCAAGCGAATGGCGGTCGTGAGCCGGAGCCCCTGGCAGGCAACCCCTGCGGCCCCGCTCCCCGCCCCTTCCGGCGTCTCGTAAAGACCTCACCGCGCTTCCGGGCGTCCCCGTGCGGGCCCCACCGGAAGGTAAGGAGTCGATTCATCATGGCCGAGACGACCGTCCGCCGAGTCCGTCACCACTCTCGTTCGAGCAGCGAATCCGACCGCAAGAACGCCGCCGCAGCCCTCCAGCGCGCCCTGGACCGCAGGGACAACGGCGGCGAGACGGGCCACTAGGCAAGAGCCCGCCCGTCCGTCCCCTCAAGCCGGGAGCCGCCCGCGGAGGTGCGGCGCGGGGCCGATGCCCCGCGCCGCACCTCGGTCTGCCGTCCGCGCCGTGGGTGTTCGGGCCGTCACGTCCTGCCGCCGACGCCGTGGCAGGTCACCTCCCGCGGTCACTTCCCGCGCCGCACCACGAAGTGGTCGATCCGTTCGCCGTTCTGCGCCAGCGCCGATACCGCGAGCCGCGGTGAAGGACCGGCCTCCGCCTCCACCGAGAGGAAGGAGTAGCCGGTGTACCGCACCCGCGACCACGTGACGGTGTCCGGCTTCTGCTTCTTCGACTTCGTCCAGTGGAAGGTCTCCACGGACTCGCGGTCCCTCACCTTGCCCTCGTAGCTGTCCTTCACCCCGATGGGGAACCGGTACAGGCTCTTGCCCGCCCCGCCCGCCGTGACGTAGACGATGCCGTCACGCGTCGGGTCGGTCGTCGCGCCCACGGGCACCTGCCGGCCCACCGCGCCGCCCTTGATCGCGTCGGTCCGCTCGTAGACGTGGTTGTGTCCGTTGATCACCAGGTCCACCTGGTGCTTGGCGAACAGCGGCACCCAGGCGTCCCGCACCCCGCCGTCGGAGGCGTGCGTGGAGGTCGAGTAGGCGCAGTGGTGGAAGAAGACCACCACGAAGTCGACCCGCCCGCGCAGTTCCCCGAGCCGCCGGTCGAGCCAGGCGGTCTGCCGCCCCTCCGAGTAGCCCTTGTTGGCGGGGATCTCGTACGACACGTCGTTGGCGTCCAGCGCGACGACGCCGACGTTGCCGTAGACGAAGGAGTAGACGCCCGGCGCCCGCTCCGCGTCGAAGCCGTTGTCCGGGAGCGACCAGCGCGCGGACTGGCCGCCGTAGCCGTTCGGCGAGTACCAGGCCTCCATGTCGTGGTTGCCGGTCGTCACCATCCACGGCACCGACCTGGCCACCGTCTCCGTCTGCTTCAGGAACAGGTCCCAGGCGGCCGGGTCGTAGATGTCCGACGCCTCGCCGTGGCCGATCCCGTCCGCGTAGCAGATGTCACCCGCGTGCAGGTGGAACGCCGGGCCCCGGCCGAGCAGCACCTTGTCGTTGGCGAGGGCGTCGGGGGTGACACCCTGGTCGCCGAAGGCGGTGAACACGAACGTCTCCGGACGCGCGGGCGCCGTACGGAAGTGGCCGACCGTCGCGTGCTGCTCCTTGCCGGCCGGGTCGAAGCCCTCGTGGCCGACGCCGTAGTAGTACGTCGTCCCGGGGCGCAGCCGGTCGAGGGCCGCGTGCAGGTAGTACTGGTCGAGCGCCCCCCGCTGCCCGGCGAGACCCGGCGTGTGCAGGTCGCGGACCTCGGCCTCGATCCGCCGGCTCAGCGCCCAGGGTGTCACGCCCACCCGGACGAACGGTTTCCTGACGGCGAACGGGACCTGCCAGGAGATCCGCATCTGGGTCTTCGGGTCCGCGCCGAAGGCGAGATGACGTCCGAACGGCGTGACGGCGGAGCCCGGCACCCGGCTGGTGGCCGGGTGCGGCGTCGAGCCGGCAGCCCGCGTACGGCCCCCGCCGCCCGGACCCGCGCAGCCGGCCAGCAGCCCGCCGCCCGCGAACGCGCTCGCCGACACCAGCGCGCGGCGCCGCGTGAGCCTCGTCCGCAGGTACTCGTACTGCTCCGCCATGCTCATGTTGTCCGCGAGCTCGTGCGGGATGCCGACGTCGGGGACGGGAAGCCCGGGGGGAGTCACTCTGGAGGGGGCGGTCATGTCTGGAAAGTTCCCAGCGTGCGCCAACGGCCGTCATACATACGGGTGAACACCGGTCGAAGGGTATGTGTGCTCCGGGACTCGCCTGTCCGTATGGCGGACATCGTGTGTCATCCCATGGGACAAGGAGTACGGTGCCGTCATGTCTCGCAGCATCGATCTCGCAGTGATCCCCGGTGACGGCATCGGCCAGGAAGTCGTGGCCCAGGGGCTCAAAGTCCTCTCCGCCGTCCTTCCGCAGGACGTGAAGCTGGAGACCAAGGATTTCGACTTCGGCGCCCGGCGCTACCACGCCACCGGTGAGACCCTCACCGACGCCGACCTCGACGCGCTGAAGCGGCACGACGCCATCCTCCTCGGCGCGATCGGCGACCCCTCGGTCCCGTCCGGCGTCCTGGAGCGCGGCTTCCTGCTCAAGCTCCGCTTCGCCTTCGACCACCACGTCAACCTGCGTCCGTCGAAGCTCCTGCCGGGTGTCGAGACCCCGCTCGCCGGTCAGCCCGCGATCGACTTCGTCGTCGTCCGCGAGGGCACCGAGGGCCCGTACACGGGCAACGGCGGCACCATCCGCAAGGGCACGCCGCACGAGGTCGCCACCGAGGTCTCCGTCAACACGGCGTTCGGTGTCGAGCGCGTCGTCCGTGACGCCTTCGCCCGGGCCCAGGCCCGCCCCCGCAAGAAGCTGACGCTGGTCCACAAGAACAACGTGCTGACCTTCGCGGGCCACCTGTGGACGAACGTCTTCAACCAGGTGGCGACGGAGTTCCCCGAGGTCACCACCGACTACATCCACGTCGACGCGGCGACGATCTACCTCGTCACCCAGCCCGAGCGCTTCGACGTGATCGTCACCGACAACCTCTTCGGCGACATCATCACCGACCTCGCCGCGGCCGTCTCCGGCGGCATCGGCGTCGCCGCCTCGGGCAACATCAACCCGAGCGGCGAGTTCCCCTCGATGTTCGAGCCCGTGCACGGCTCGGCGCCCGACATCGCGGGCCAGGGGAAGGCCGACCCCAGCGCCACCGTCCTGTCCGTCGCCCTCCTGCTGCGCCACCTCGGCTACGAGGCCGAGGCCGCCCGCATCGAGGACGCCGTCTCCGCCGACCTCGCCGAGCGCGTCGGCAAGCCCGCCCGCAGCACCGAGGAAATCGGCGACGCGCTGGCCGTACGAGTAGCCGGCTGACCCGCCGCACCGTCTACGTCTCGTAGCAGCCGCCGGGTCGCATCCGCACCCGGCGGCTTTGCTGTGCCCTCGCCGGGTGCCACCATCAATCCCTGGGCCCTCCCCCGGGCCGCATACACGCCGTTTTCTCCCACGGTCCTCCGCTGGGCGATAATCGAACGCGGAGCCGCGGAATGAGGGAATGCTCGGACGTCCCAACACTGGCCACTGGCAGTGCGGGCGTGAGCGCGGCCCGTCACATCCAACCGGTGAAGGACAAACCACTCATGACGCAGCCCACGATCGAGCTCAAGCCGTCCGCCAGCCCGCTCTCCGCCACCGAGCGCGAGGGAATCCTGGTCAACCCGGGGTTCGGCCGCCACTTCACCGACCACATGGTGACGATCAAGTGGACGGAGGGCCGCGGCTGGCACGACGGGCAGCTCGTTCCGTACGGACCGCTCTCCCTCGACCCGGCGAACATGACCCTGCACTACGCGCAGGAGATCTTCGAGGGACTCAAGGCCTACCGCCAGCCCGACGGCTCCGTCGCCACGTTCCGTCCCGACAAGAACGCCCGCCGGTTCCAGGCCTCCGCCCGCCGGCTCGGCATGCCGGAGCTGCCGGTGGAGACCTTCGTCGAGGCCTGTGACGCGCTGGTCCAGCAGGACCGCGACTGGGTCCCGGCGCACGGCGGCGAGGAGTCCCTCTACCTGCGCCCCTTCATGATCGCGACCGAGGTGGGCCTCGGGGTGAAGCCGGCCAACGAGTACCTCTTCCTCGTCATCGCCTCGCCCGCCGGTGCCTACTTCGCGGGCGGCGTGAAGCCCGTCTCGATCTGGCTCTCCGAGGACCGCGTGCGCGCCGTCCCCGGCGGCATGGGCGACGCGAAGACGGGCGGCAACTACGCCGCGTCGCTCCTCGCCCAGGCCGAGGCCGCCGCCAAGGGCTGCGACCAGGTCTGCTACCTCGACGCGGTCGAGCACCGGTGGATCGAGGAGCTCGGCGGCATGAACCTGTACTTCGTGTACGGGGACCGGATCGTCACCCCCTCCCTCAGCGGCTCGATCCTGGAGGGCGTCACCCGCGACTCCCTGCTGACCGTCGCCCGGGACCTCGGCTACACCGCCGAGGAGGGCCGCGTCTCCATCGACCAGTGGCAGACCGACGCCGAGAACGGCAGCCTCACCGAGGTCTTCGCCTGCGGCACCGCCGCCGTCATCACCCCGGTCGGCACGGTCAAGCGCACCGGCGCCGAGTGGAAGCAGTCGGGCGGCGAGCCCGGCGAGGTCACCCTCAAGCTCCGTGAGGCCCTGCTCGACGTCCAGCGCGGCATCACCGAGGACACCCACGGCTGGATGCACCGCCTGGGCTGACCCGCCCGGCCGGCCCCGGCCCCGCCCGGATCGCGCCCTGATCCAGCCCGAGTCCCCGCCATGTCCCCGCGCGAGCGGATGACCGGGCGGGGACCGGCGTTTCCGCGGCGCTCGGGACACCCCGAGTCTCTCCGGCCCCGTACAACCCTTCGGCCCCACCAGAGGTCATCTTCAGGCCCGTACGTATGTCCTGGAGAGGAACCCATGTCCCGGCCCCATCACAAGCGTTCCCGGCGTCCCGTCGTCCTGGGCGCCACCGCCGTCGCGGCCGCCCTGGCCGGTGGCCTGCTCATCGCCCTGCCCGGCGGTGCGAGTGCCGCACCGTCGGGTCTCGCCGACGACTTCAACGGCGACGGCTACCGCGATCTGGCGACCGGCGCCCCGGGCGCCGTCGCGGGCGCCGTCGCGGGCGGTAAGGCGAAGGCGGGCGCCGTGGTCGTCAACTACGGCTCGGCGAGCGGTGTCAGCGCCGCGCGGCACAAGACCACGTCGCAGAGTTCCTCCGGTGTGCCGGGCGCCTCGGAGACCTCCGACCGCTTCGGCACCGAACTCGCGCACGGCGACCTCAACCACGACGGCTACGGCGATCTCGTCGTCGGCACACCGCAGGAGGACGTCGGCGGCGACGCCGACGGCGGCTCGGTCACGATCCTGTGGGGCGGCTCGTCCGGCCTGTCGGGCGGCACGACGATCAGCGATCCGAACGCGTCGGGCCACGACCGGTTCGGCCAGTCCCTCGCGGTCGGCGACTTCACCGGTGACGGGAGGACCGACCTGGCGGTCGGGTCCACCGGCAAGGACGTGTGGATCTTCAAGGGCGGCTTCACCAAGTCCGGCGGCGCGGCGGGGAAGCTGCGCTTCGACGCGCAGATCGAGTCCGGCGCGTACCCCAGGGGTGCCGTCCGGCTGGCCGCCGGGGACTTCGACGACGACGGGGCGGACGACGTGGTGGTGGGGTCCTCCGCGGGCAACTTCGTCTACCGGGGCGGTGCGGCCGGGCCCACGCCCCAGACCGAGGCGGGCGAGGGGTACGCGGGAGCGTTCGCCGTGGCCGACTTCGACCGTGACGGGCACGACGACCTGGTCGTCGGCACCGACTTCGTCGGCGTCCTGGACCAGACGGCGAAGGGCGGTTACGTCACCGTGTTCTACGGCGGTGCGGCGGGCGTCGACACCGCGCGCAGTGCCGTCCTCAGCCAGGACACCGCGGGTGTGCCGGGAACGGACGAGTCCGACGACTCGTTCGGCGGCACACTCGCCGCGGGCGATGTCGACGGCGACCGGTACCCGGACCTCGCCGTCGGCGCGGTCTTCGAGAGCATCGGCTCCGCGACGCACGCGGGCAACGTCTGGGTGCTGCGCGGCGGCCCCTCCGGCCTGACGGGGACCGGCGCCCAGTCCTTCAACCAGGGCACCGCGGGTGTCCCGGGCGCCAACGAGTCGTCGGACCTGTTCGGCGACGCCGTCCACCTCGCCGACCACAACAAGGACGGCCGGGCCGACCTGTCCGTCGGCGCGGCCGGCGAGAACAGCGACGACGGCGCGGTGTGGGTCCTGCGCGGCTCCACCGGCGGTGTCACGGCCACCGGCGCGGTGAGCTTCGGCGCGTCGTCCGTGGGCATCGGCGCGTCGGGGAACGACCCCGTGTTCGGAGACGTCATGTCGGGCTCCTGAGCGGCGCGGAAGCGGACGGCCGGGGACGAACGGCCGGACGGGGCGGCCCCGGATGATTCCGGGGCCGCCCCTTCCGTGTTCCGGCCTGCGAGGTGCGGCCCGGGAGAGGTCCTAGAGCCCGCTCTCCACGGGGGCGAGTTCCTCCACCGCGGGTGCAGGGGACTTCGCCTGGCGCGCGGTGAGCGCCAGGTGGAGCAGACCGCCCACCAGCCCCGACAGCAGGAAGCTGCAGTCCACCCCGCCGGTCAGCTTCAGCAGCGGGCCCTCGTACGAGGGCAGCGAGACCGCGAGCAGTCCGGCGCAGGCGCCGATCGCCCAGGACACGGTGGCCTGGATGTTCCAGCCCGCCCGGTACCAGTAGACGCCGCCCTTCGAGCGCCGGTTGAAGACCTGGAGGGCGTCGGGGTCGTAGACACCGCGGCAGCGCACGAAGCCGATCAGCGTGATGACCGCCCACGGGGTGCCGATCGCGGTCAGCAGCAGGACGAACGACGTCATGGCGGACTGCGCGTTCCAGGCGTAGTGGCCGACGAAGACACAGAGCATGGCGACGACGGCGACCGAGCAGGTGGCGCGGGCGCGGGAGGCGCGCGGCAGGATCGCGTCCAGGTCGAGGCCCATCGAGTAGAGCATCAGACCGGCGTTGCCGACCGAGCCGGCGGACGCGGCCACCAGCAGCGGGACCAGGTACCAGCCGGGGGCCGCGGACACCAGCGGGCCCGCGTAGTCGAGGGCCGCGTGGGCCGCGTACGCCGTGAAGGTGCCGAAGAGCTGGGGGACCAGCAGGCCGGCGATCAGGCCGAGCCAGGTGGAGTGCAGGACGGTGCGCGAGGAGTGGCGCGCGGGGGAGATGTAGCGGGTGTAGTCGCCGAGCAGCGTGATGAAGGCGATCGGGCCCGAGAGGCCGGCCGCCACCGCCGCCAGCAGCCAGGTGGGCCAGAACGTGCCGAGCAGATAGCCGCCGGTCTCCGGGATCGCCGCGGTGCTGAAGTGCGGGGCGTACGCGATCACGCCGACCGCCAGCAGGGCCGTCATGCCGATCGCGAGGGCGCGGGACATGGTGAGCAGCACGCGGTAGCCGTAGACCGCGCCCGCGACGGTGGCGGCGGCGAGCACGACGTACACGACGGCGTACGCGGTGCCGTCGGCCTCCAGACCGAAGAGCCGGCCGAGGACGCTCACCATCACGTCGCCGCCGATCCACACGGTCAGCGCGGTGTAGCCGAGCGCGAGAAGCAGACCGACGACCGAACCGACCAGCCGACCCCGGACGCCGAACTGGGCGCCGGAGGAGGTGGAGAGGTTGGTCCCGGTCCGCAGCGAGACCAGGGCCAGCGGCGCGGTGAGCGCCGTGCCGGCCACGGTGCCTGCCACGATCGCGCTGACCGAGGACCACCAGCCGAGCCCGAAGGAGGGCGGCAGCCAGCCGAAGATGATCACGCCGAGGCAGAGGTTGGAGCCGAGCAGGATCGACATGAGGTCGCGCGGACCGCTGGTGCGTTCCTCGTCGGGGATCGTGTCGACTCCGCGCTGTTCAATCGGCATGGCTGGTCTCCTTCGACGGCCGCCCGGGGGTGGTGCTGGTCGCATCCAAAAGTTAGAGCGACGTTCAATGTGTCGTCTCCAACGCTTGCCCGTCAATGTTTCCCTTCCATGAAATCCGCGTTTAGAGTGATGCTCTAAACGGAGGAACGCAAGGAGGTGTCGTGGCGTGAGACTGACCCCCACGGAACGTGACCGGCTGCTGCTGTTCTCGGCCGCCGAGCTGGCCCGGGCCCGCAAGGCCCGCGGACTGCGACTCAACGTGCCGGAGGCCACCGCCCTGATCGCGGACACCGTCTGCGAGACCGCCCGCGACGGCGGCCGGCTGGCCGAGGCGATCGAGGCGGCCCGGTCCGTCCTCGGCCCCGACGACGTGCTGCCCGGCGTCGCGGACGTGGTCACCGAGGTGCACGTCGAGGCCGTCTTCGACGACGGCTCCCGGCTCGCGGTCGTCTCCGACCCCATCGGCGGCGGACTCGGCGACCGGGCCCCCGGCGCGCTGCTGCCGGCGCCCGCGCACACCGAGCCCCCCGCGATCCTGCGGCTGACGGTCACCAACACCGCCACCGTGCCCGTCTCCGTCACCTCCCACTTCCACTTCTTCGAGGCCAACCCGCGGCTCGACTTCGACCGGGCGGCCACCTACGGCATGCGGCTCGCGGTGCCCGCCGGATCCTCCGTCCGCTTCGGCCCCGGCGAGAGCGCCGAGGTCGGTTTCGTGCCGATCGGCGGCGAACGGATCGCCATCGGCTTCGCCGGCCTGGTCGACGGCCCCCTGGACGCGCCCGGAGCGAAGCAGGAAGCCCTGCGCCGGGCCGCCGCCTGCGGTTACCTCGGCGTCCCGGACACCCGTGACAAGGAGGCCGGCCGATGAGCCGCCCCGGAGGCCACCCCGCGGAACCCCGCCGCCTCAGCCCGTACGAGTACGCCGCCACCCACGGCCCCCGCGCCGGCGACCGGGTCCGGCTCGGCGACTCCGGGCTCACCATCCGCGTCGAGTCCGACTCCCAGCTCCCCGGTGACGAGTTCCTCGCCGGATTCGGCAAGACCGCCCGTGACGGGCTGCACCTGAAGGCCGCCGCCGTCCGGGACACCTGCGACGTCGTCATCAGCAACGTGGTGGTGATCGACGCCGTCCAGGGGATCCGCAAGGTGTCCATCGGCATCCGCGAGGGCCGGATCTGCTCGATCGGACGGGCCGGCAACCCCGACACCCTCGACGGCGTCGACGTCGTGGTCGGCACCGGCACGTCCATCGTCTCCGGCGAGGGCCTCATCGCCACCGCCGGAGCCGTCGACACCCACGTCCACCTGCTCTCGCCGCGCATCATGGAAGCCTCGCTGGCCTCCGGCGTGACGACGGTCATCGGCCAGGAGTTCGGCCCCGTGTGGGGCGTCGGCGTCAACTCCCCCTGGGCGCTGCGCCACGCGTTCAACGCCTTCGACGCCTGGCCCGTCAACATCGGCTTCCTGGGCCGGGGTTCGTCCTCCGACGGCGCCCCGCTCGTCGAGGCACTCGCCGAGGGCGGCGCCAGCGGCTTCAAGGTCCACGAGGACATGGGCGCCCACACCCGCGCCCTCGACACCGCGCTGCGCGTCGCCGAGGAACACGATGTCCAGGTCGCCCTGCACAGCGACGGCCTGAACGAGTGCCTGTCGGTCGAGGACACCCTCGAGGTGCTGGACGGCCGCACCATCCACGCCTTCCACATCGAGGGCTGCGGCGGCGGACACGTCCCGAACGTCCTCAAGATGGCGGGCGTCCCGAACGTCATCGGGTCCTCCACCAACCCGACCCTGCCCTTCGGCCGGGACGCGGTCGCCGAGCACTACGGCATGATCGTCTCCGTCCACGACCTGAAGACCGACCTGCCCGGCGACGCCGCCATGGCCCGCGACCGCATCCGCGCCGGGACGATGGGCGCCGAGGACGTGCTGCACGACCTGGGCGCCATCGGCATCACCTCCTCCGACGCCCAGGGCATGGGCCGCGCGGGCGAGACCGTCCGCCGCACCTTCGCCATGGCCGGCAAGATGAAGGCCCAGTTCGGGGCACCCGAGGACCACGACAACGAACGCGTCCTGCGCTACATGGCCAAACTGACGATCAACCCGGCCATCGCGCACGGCCTCGCCCACGAGGTCGGCTCCATCGAGACGGGCAAGCTCGCCGACATCGTGCTGTGGCGCCCCGAGTACTTCGGCGCCAAGCCGCAGCTCGTCCTGAAGTCCGGCTTCCCCGCCTACGGAGTCGTCGGCGACCCGAACGCCGCCACCGACACCTGCGAACCCCTCGTCCTCGGACCGCAGTTCGGGGCGCACGGCGCGACGCCCGCCGAGATCTCCGTGGCGTTCGTCGCCCAGGCCGCGCTCGACCAGGGCAACGACACCATGCCGACCCGCCGCCGCCGCGTGGCGGTCCGCGGCACCCGCGGCATCGGCCCCGCCGACCTGCGCCTCAACTCCCGTACCGGAGCGGTCGACGTCGACCAGCGCACCGGGCTCGTCACCCTCGACGGCGACCCGCTGCGCTCCGAGCCCGCCGACTCGGTCTCCCTCAACCGCCTCTACTTCCTGTAATCGACCCAGCCTCTAAGGATCACCCATGTCTGCTGCCGCCGACGGATTCCGCATGCCCGCCGAGTGGACCCCGCACGAGCGCACCTGGATGGCGTGGCCGGGCCCCAACCCCACCTTCGACAACCCCGACGACCTCGCCGAGTCGCGCGCGGCCTGGGCGGCCGTCGCCCGCGCCGTCCGCCGTTTCGAGCCGGTCACCGTGGTCTGCGGTCCCGGCCAGTCAGCGCCCGCGGCCGACCTCCTCGGCCCCGGCATCGACACCGTCGAGCGGGAACTCGACGACGCCTGGATGCGTGACATCGGCCCCACCTTCCTCACCAACGGTCACGGTGAACTCGGCGCCGTGGACTGGACGTTCAACGGCTGGGGCGCCCAGGACTGGGCCCGCTGGGAGCACGACTCCAAGATCGGCGCACAGGTCGCCGAACTGGCCGGAGCGAAGACGTACGCCTCCCGGCTCGTCAACGAGGGCGGCGCGATCCACGTCGACGGCGAGGGCACCGTGCTGCTCACCGAGACCGTCCAGCTCGGCCCCGAGCGCAACCCCGGCTGGAGCCGCGAGGAGGTCGAGGCGGAGATCCACGCCCAGCTCGGCACCCGCAAGGCGATCTGGCTGCCGCGCGGCCTCACCGGCGACTACCCCCCGTACGGCTTCGGCACCCTCGGCCACGTCGACATCGTCGCCGCCTTCGCCCGGCCCGGCGTGATCGTCGCGCACTCCCAGCAGGACCCGGCGCACCCCGACCACGCGGTCAGCAACGAGGTCATCGGACTGCTCAGGGCCCAGACCGACGCGCGGGGCCGCAGTATCGAGGTCGTCGAGGTGCCCGCCCCGACGGTGCTTGAGGCCGACGGCCACTGGGCCGACTACTCGTACATCAACCACTACCTCTGCAACGGCGGCGTCGTGCTCTGCGGCTTCGACGACCCGCGCGACGAGATCGCGGCGGGCATCTTCCGCCGCCTCTTCCCCGAACGGACGGTGACACTGGTGGACGCACGTACGATCTTCGCGGGCGGCGGTGGCATCCACTGCATCACCCAGCAGCAGCCGAAGGTCTGAACACGGGAGTCACGATGGCCGGTGCGCGGAAGAACGCGCCGCCGCGCGAGGAGGTCCTCGCCGCCGCCATGGAGATGATCGCCGAGCGCGGTCTGGAGAAGCTCACCATGGCGGCGCTCGGCCACGAGGTCGGCATGAGCAGCGGCCATCTCCTCTACTACTTCCGCTCCAAGGACGAGCTGCTGCTGCGCACCCTGGAGTGGAGCGAGGGCCGGCTCGGCGCCGAACGCGGCCGGCTGCTGGCCGCGCGCGGAACCGCCCGGGAGCGCCTCGACGCCTACGTCGACCTGTATGTCCCCGACGGCCACCGCGACCCGCACTGGACGCTCTGGCTGGAGGTCTGGAACCACTCGCAGAACGCCGACGACGACGCCCGCGAACGACAGGTCGCCATCGAGGGCGCCTGGCACCGCGACCTCGTCGCGCTGCTCGCCGAGGGCATCTCGCGCGGCGAGTTCCGCGCCGTCGACCCGGACCGCCTCGCCGCCCGGCTGCGCGCCCTGCTCGACGGCTTCTCCATCCACGTGGCGATCGGCCTGCGCGGCACCGACCGCGAACGGGTCCTGTCCCACGTGCGGGAGTTCCTCGACGAGTCGCTGGGCTGACCCGCGGCGCGGTGTCCGGGCGCGCCCGCGCCGTCCGGAACGGTGCTCGCATCCTGAGACGCCTCGTGGGAGGGGGCGTGCTCTGTGCCAGACTGCCCCCGTGCTCTCGTTCGCCACGATTATTGGCAGCAGGCGCGCCGGTCCGCAGTGACCGCCACGTACGACCAGGTACGGGCGGACACCGTCGTTCTCGACCCGCGCGCAGACCTCTCGCACCCGCGAGGGGTTTTTCGCATTTCTGGCCCACCTACAGCCGGGAGCGCAGCGCGAGGGATCATTGGGGGACGGTGGAGCCGGTCATTCCGGTAGACCGAGATTCAACACAGGAGCCTTGACACCATGACGGAAACCAGCGAACTGGACGACGCGTTCCACGTCTTCGACACGACGCTGCGCGACGGCGCGCAGCGCGAGGGCATCAACCTCACCGTGGCGGACAAGCTGGCCATCACGCGGCACCTGGACGACTTCGGGGTCGGCTTCATCGAGGGCGGCTGGCCCGGCGCCAACCCCCGCGACACCGAGTTCTTCGCCCGCGCCCAGCAGGAGATCGACTTCAAGCACGCGCAGCTCGTGGCCTTCGGAGCGACCCGCCGGGCAGGCGGCAAGGCCTCCGAGGACCCGCAGGTCAAGGCACTCCTGGCCTCCGGCGCCCCGGTGATCACCCTGGTCGCCAAGTCCCACGACCGGCACGTCGAGCTCGCACTGCGCACCACCCTGGAAGAGAACCTGGAGATGGTCCGCGACACCGTCTCCCACCTGTGTTCCCAGGGCCGCCGCGTCTTCGTCGACTGCGAGCACTTCTTCGACGGCTACCGCGCGAACCCCGGCTACGCCAAGGCGGTCGTCCGCGCCGCCGCGGAGGCGGGTGCCGACGTCGTGGTCCTGTGCGACACCAACGGCGGGATGCTCCCGGCGCAGGTCCAGGCCGTCGTCGCCACCGTCCTCGCGGACACCGGCGCCCGGCTCGGCATCCACGCGCAGGACGACACCGGCTGCGCGGTCGCCAACACCCTGGCCGCCGTCGACGCGGGCGCCACCCACGTCCAGTGCACGGCCAACGGCTACGGCGAGCGGGTCGGCAACTCCAACCTGTTCCCCGTCGTCGCCGCCCTGGAGCTGAAGTACGGCATGAAGGTGCTGCCCGACGGCGCCCTGCGGGAGATGACCCGGATCTCGCACGCCATCGCCGAGGTGGTCAACCTGACCCCCTCCACCCACCAGCCGTACGTGGGAGTGTCGGCCTTCGCCCACAAGGCGGGCCTGCACGCCTCGGCCATCAAGGTCGACCCCGACCTCTACCAGCACATCGACCCCGAGCAGGTCGGCAACACCATGCGGATGCTGGTCTCCGACATGGCAGGCCGCGCCTCCATCGAGCTCAAGGGCAAGGAACTCGGCGTCGACATCAGCGGGGACCGCGAACTGGTCGCCCGCGTCGTCGCCCGCGTCAAGGAGCGCGAGCTGGAGGGCTACACGTACGAGGCCGCAGACGCGAGCTTCGAGCTCCTGCTGCGCGCCGAGGCCGAGGGCCGGGCCCGCTCCTACTTCGAGGTCGAGTCCTGGCGCGCCATCGTCGAGGACCGTCCCGACGGCACCCACGCCAACGAGGCCACGGTGAAGCTCTTCGCGAAGGGCGAGCGCATCGTCGCCACCGCCGAGGGCAACGGCCCGGTCAACGCCCTCGACCGCGCCCTGCGCGTGGCCCTGGAGACGATCTACCCCCAGCTCGCCAAGCTGGAACTGGTCGACTACAAGGTCCGCATCCTGGAGGGCAAGCACGGCACGTCCTCCACCACCCGCGTCCTGATCGCCACGTCCGACGGCACGGGGGAGTGGTCCACGGTCGGCGTGGCCGAGAACGTCATCGCCGCGTCCTGGCAGGCACTGGAGGACGCGTACACCTACGGCCTGCTGCGGGCCGGGGTCGAGCCGGCGGCGTAGCGCGCCGAACGCCGGAGGGGCCGAGGCCCCTCCGGCGCTCATCCCTGTGGGGGGCTACTGGAGATGCCACTTCTGGTTGCCCGCACCCGTGCAGGACCAGATCTGCGCCCGGGCACCGTTCGCCGAGGAGTTGTCCGACACGTCGAGGCACTTGTCCGCACCCGCGTTGACCACGTCGCCGGTGGAGGCGTTGTACGTCCAGCGCTGGGCGGCCGAACCGTTGCAGTCGTAGAGCTGGACCTTCGCGCCGTTCGCGGTGGACGCCGACGTGACGTCGAGGCACTTGCCGAGCGAGCGCACCGAACCGTCGGCCTGCACGCTCCATGACTGCGCGGTGGAGCCGTTGCAGTCGTAGAGCTGGACCGCCGTGCCGTTGGCGCTCGAACCGCCCGCCACGTCCAGGCACTTGCCGGCCAGCCCGACGAACGCGCCCGACTGCGCGCCCCCGCCCGACTGCGTCCCCGACCAGGTGAACGTCGCGGACGTCTTGCCCGGCAGCGAGTAAGTGGCGTGCTGCGCACCCCAGTTGATGGTGACGGTCTTGGCGGCCGAACCGTCGTTGTAGGCGATCAGGGCCTTCGAGCCGTCCGGGTTGCGCCAGGCGACGTTCGGGACCGCCGACGACGCCGTGGAGGCGATCCGCTGCGCGCCGGGCCGGACGAACTTCGTCAGATGACCCATCGTGTAGTACTCGACCGTGTAGTCGACGCTCCCGCTCGCCCCGTCACCGTTGTGCACGGTGACCAGGCCGGTGCAGGTGCCGCAGCCCCCGTTGTGCGGGCCCATGTTCTGGTCCACGGCCAGCGACCACTTGGTCACCGACTTCGCCCAGTTACGGGTGTAGTCGACGATGTTGAGCATGTCCTCGCGCTGCTGGTTGGCGATCCAGGTGCCCCCGGAGTGCTCGGTGCCGAAGGCGTCGAGGGCCGGGTACTGGTTGTGCACGCTCGTCTGCTTCGTGACGTCGCCGCCGTAGCCGTGCCAGGCGATCCCGCCGAAGTTCGGGTGCGAGCGGACCGCCGCGTCGTCCACGGTCTGCGCCGCGTAGGAGTCGTACACGTCCCAGTTCCAGTCGTGCGCGAGCACCTTGGTGGACAGCCCGGCCGCCTGGAGCTTGGGCAGCAGCTCGCTCTTGGTGAAGTAGGCGAGCCCCGAGGCGTTCCAGCTCATCGAGGGATAGCCCGAGCAGCAGGTCGGCTCGTTCTGCGCGGTGACGTAGGAGACGGGGACGCCTTGGTCCCGGTACGCCTGGAGGTACTTCACGAAGTACGAGGCGTAGGCGCCGTAGTCCTCCGATTTCAGCCATCCGCCGTTCAGCGACCCGCTGTCCTTCATCCATGCCGGGGCCGTCCACGGCGAGGCCATCACCGTGAGGGACGGGTTGAGCTGGAGCGCCTGCTTGGTCAGCGGCACCACGTCGGCCAGGTCGTGCGCGATGGAGAACTTCGTCAGGTTCGGATCGGTCTGCCCGGCCGGCACGTCGTCGTAGCTGTAGCCGAAGCGGGCCAGGTCGGAGGCGCCCATGGGGTTGCGCAGGAAGGACAGTCCGATCCCGTCCGTCGGCGAGAAGAGCTTGCGCATCGTCGCGTCGCGCGTGCTCTGCGACAGCGCTCCGCTGCTGTTCATCAGCCAGGCCGCCGTGTCGGTGAAGGAGGCGCCCCCGCCGGTGAACGTCTGGTACCGCGTGTTCTCGTCGACGGCGATGTTCTCGCCACCGCCGCCGCTGCCCGACTGGAAGGCGAACGGCGCCTGGGCCTGCAGGCCGCGGACGACATGACGGCCGCCGGAGTCGTCCGTCGTCGTGAGCCAGGCGGTGACCTGTTCGCCCGCGGCATGCGCGGTGACGGGCGCGGCCGCCGTGAATCCCGCGGTGGTGAGCAGCCCGGCGACGATCAGCCGTACCGCCCGAGTGGGTCTCCTGATGGATCTCCGCATGGAGCGCCGCCCTTCTGTCAGTGGGGGGTGGGGAGGCGTGCGAGGCGTGAGTAAATGACGGCTGCGGACTCACGTCAAGGGGTCTCGCGTTCACATTCTGAAGGAACAACTGCTCTGATCCAGCCGTGACTTGAGTGTGTACCGGTTCTGACGTGAAGCCTTGACGGGTTCCCGGGACGCCAGTTAACTCACGCCCTGATCTAAGTCGTGAGAAGAGCGTGAGAGTCGAGGGGGGAACCCAGTGACAGGGCTCGATCGGAACTCCGTACGAAGAACCGCCGTGCTGGCCGGTGCCGCACTGATCGCGGGCCTGCTCCCGCTCGCGTCGGCGGGGACGGCGGCGGCCGCCGATCCCGATCCCGTCCCGGTCGACCGCTTCGAGGGCGAGGTGCCCTTCGCGAGTCAGCCGGCCGAAGGCATCTTCACCTGGGGCGGCGACGCCGACGACCCGCCCGAACTCACCCTGGCCGAACGGTCCGACGCCCCCGAGGGAGCCAAGGTCCTCGCGGGCGACTACGACATCAGCGGCTACGGCGGCTTCACCCACGACTACGCCGCGGACCAGCCGGGCCACGACTGGTCCGCGCACAAGGGCATCCGCTTCTGGTGGGACGGCCAGGACAACGGCAAGAAGACCGCCTTCGAGATCAAGGACGGCGGCGCCAACGGCGAGGCCTCCGAGCTGTGGACGACCTCCTTCACGGACGACTTCACCGGCTGGAAACAGATCGAGATCCCCTTCACCGACTTCACCTACCGCACCGACTACCAGCCCGTCGGCGGCATCGACCAGGTGCTCGGCCTGACCCAGATGTGGGGCTATGCCGTCACCCTCCCGGTCGGCGCCCAGGGCCGGTTCGCCCTGGACGACGTCGAGCTGTACGGCAAGGCCGACCAGTCGCTGCGCGCCTCCGTCACCACCGACGCGGCGGTCTACCCGGTGAAGGAGGGCGGCACCGCGAGCGTGAAGGTCTCCGTCGCCACCACCGGTTCCGCCCCGATCGACGAGCCCGTGACCGTCGCGTACGAGAGCACCGGCGGCAGCGCCGAGTCCGGCAAGGACTACACCCCGGTCAAGGGTGAGATCACCTTCCCGGCGGGCACGGTGTCCGGCACGAGCCGCACGGTCCGGGTCCCGACCCTGCGCGACCGCTCCGGTGAAGCGGCCGAGACGATCCCGCTCAAGCTCACGGTGACCGGTGCCAAGGCCCCCGCCGAGACCCCGCAGGTCGTCATCGACGCCCACGGACTCCCGTACCTGGACGCGAGACTCCCCGTGAAGAAGCGGGTCGCCGACCTCCTCTCGCGGATGTCCCTCGCGGAGAAGGCCGGACAGATGACCCAGGCGGAGCGCGGCGCGATCGGCGCCGGCGGCGACATCGCCGCGTACGACCTCGGATCGCTGCTCTCCGGCGGCGGCTCCACCCCGACGCCCAACACCCCCGCGGCCTGGGCGAAGATGATCGACGGCTACCAGCTGCGGGCGCAGGCCACCCGCTTCCAGATCCCGCTGATCTACGGCGTGGACGCGGTGCACGGCCACAACAACCTCGCCGGCGCGACGGTCATGCCCCACAACATCGGCATCGGCGCCACCCGCGACCCCTCGCTCGCCGAGCGGACGGGAGCCGTCACGGCGGCCGAGGTCCGCGCCACCGGCGTCCCGTGGGACTTCGCGCCCTGCCTGTGCGTGACCCGCGACGAACGCTGGGGCCGCTCCTACGAGTCCTTCGGTGAGGACCCGGCGCTCGTCGAGTCCATGGAGACGGTCGTCCAGGGCCTGCAGGGCGACCGCAGCGGCAAGGACCTGAAGGACGACGACAGGGTCCTCGCCACCGCCAAGCACTTCGTCGGCGACGGCGGCACCGCCTACGGCTCCTCCACCACCGGCAGCTACACCGTCGACCAAGGCGTCACCAAGGTCAGCCGCCAGGAGCTGGAGGCCGTGCACCTGGCCCCGTTCCAGGAAGCGGTGGACCGCGGTGTCGGCACGGTCATGCCCTCGTACTCGTCGCTCGACATCCTCGGCGACGGCCAGGGCCCGGTGAAGATGCACGCCCGCGCCGACATGATCAACGGCGTGCTCAAGGACCGGATGGGCTTCGACGGCTTCGTCATCAGCGACTGGAACGCCATCGACCAGCTCCCCGGTGACTACGCCTCGCACGTCCGCACCTCGGTCAACGCGGGCGTCGACATGATGATGGTCCCGTACAGCTACAAGGAGTTCAGCGCGACGCTGATCGACGAGGCGAAGGCCGGGCGGGTCACCGACCGGCGGATCGACGACGCGGTCGCGCGGATCCTGGCGCAGAAGTTCCGCCTCGGTCTCTTCGAGAAGCCGTACGCGGACACCAGTGGTGCCTCCGCGATCGGCTCGACGGCCCACCGCGCGGTGGCCCGGCAGGCGGCGGCCGAGTCCCAGGTCCTGCTGAAGAACGCCGGTTCCGTCCTGCCGCTGAAGAAGTCCCAGAAGGTGTACGTCGCCGGTTCCAACGCCGACGACATCGGCAACCAGACCGGCGGCTGGACCATCACCTGGCAGGGCTCGTCCGGGAACATCACCCAGGGCACGACGATCCTCCAGGGCATGCGCAAGGCCGGCGGCGACGTGACGTACTCCAAGGACGCGTCGGCCTCGACGGACGGATACGACGTCGGCGTGGTCGTGGTCGGCGAGACCCCGTACGCCGAGGGCGTGGGTGACGTCGGCAACGGCAACGACCTGGAGCTGACCGCGGCGGACAAGGCCGCCGTCGACAAGGTGTGCGCGGCCATGAAGTGCGCCGTGCTCATCGTGTCGGGCCGTCCGCAGCTCATCGGCGACCGCCTCGGGGACGTCGACGCGCTCGTCGCCTCCTGGCTGCCGGGCACGGAGGGCGACGGTGTCGCCGACGTCCTCTACGGCAGGCGCGCCTTCACCGGACAGCTCCCGGTCACCTGGCCGAAGAGCGAGTCCCAGCTGCCGATCAACGTGGGTGACACGGCGTACGACCCGCAGTTCCCGTACGGGTGGGGTCTGACGACGCTCACGAACGTGCCGGGCGGCGGCACCGTGGCCCTCAGGGCCCTCGCCCTGGTGGCCTCGGCCGCCGAACGGGCGGGTGCCGACACGGTCGCCCGCACGGCCGTGACCAAGGCCCGCCTGCTGGTCCAGCAGAAGATCGGCACGGCGGTCACCGCCGCGTCCGCCAAGCCCTTCGCGGACGCCGACCATCTGCTCCTGACCGGGCACTACGCGGACGCGGTGGCGAAGCTGACGGAGGCGTACCGCGCCGGGTGAGACGCGTCGTGAAGGCGCCGGCCGGGGCTGGACACCAGCCCAGGCCGGCGCCTTTCGCCGTCTCCGGCCCTTGGGGCCCGCTCGCCGGTGCGCTCTCGAACTGCTTGACCGCCTTGCGGGCCTGCCGTGCCCTGACCACGGGGCGGACGCCCGGCCGGCGACGCCCGCCGCGCCGGCGTGCTCGCGTTCCGGGCCGTGACGGCACCCGGGCGGCCGCCTCCCGATGCCCGGTTCTGCTCCGGTTCCGGTAGCTTCGAAGGCATGAGGGCCGCACGCACCCGAGGGATCCCGGGCCTGTTGGTCGCACTGACACTCGCGGCCCTGGCCATGCTGTCGTTCGCGCCCGGAGCCCAGGCGGCCACCAGCGTCTCCACCGTCGCCGCGGCCCTGCGCGAGAGCCCGGTCTACGTGGACCCGGCCGCCGCGGACCAGCTCTCCGCCGTGCAGGCGTCCGCACTCGTCGACAAGATCGAGAAGGCGGACAAACCCGTCTTCGTCGCCGTGCTCCCCGCCGGCTTCCCGACCCAGGACCTCTTCCGGAACCTGCGCACCTCCACGGGCGTCACGGGCCTGTACGCGATCAGGCTCGGCGACCGCTTCGACGCCCGCGCCGACTCCGCCGTCATGTCCCGCACCGCCGTGCGGAACCTCGTCACCAGCGTCCAGGGCGAGCGGGACGCGAACACCCAGCTGAACGACTTCACGGACAGCGCGCTCGCCGACATCCGGGGCTCTGCGCCCGCGAGCTGGAGCGGCGGCGGAGGCGGCGACGGTGTCTCAGCGGGCGCGCTGATCGCGGTCGGCGCGGTGGTCGTGATCGGCGGCGCGGGCGCCTACACGGTCGTGCGGCGCAAGCGGCGCCGCCGTGAGGAGGAGCAGCGGGCGGCGCTCGAACGGCTCCGTGTCGTCGTGGACGAGGACATCACCGCCTTCGGCGAGGAACTGGACCGCCTCGACTTCCACCCCGCCGAGGCGGGCGCCGACGACACCATGCGCGCGGACTACGAGCGCGCCCTGGACGCCTACGAGCGGGCGAAGTCGTCGATGGCGGCCGCCCGGCACCCGGAGGACGTGCGGGCCGTGACCCAGGCGCTGGAGGACGGCCGGTTCTCGCTCGCCGTGCTCGCCGCGCGCCGCGAGGGCCGGCCCGTCCCCGAGCGCCGCGCCCCCTGCTTCTTCGACCCCCGGCACGGCCCCTCGGTCGCCGACGCCCGGTGGACCCCGGCCGGGGGCGCCGCGCGCGAGGTCCCGGTGTGCGCGGCGGACCGGGCACGCCTCGCCGACGGCACGGACCCGGCGGTCCGCGAGGTCGACACGGAACACGGCCGCCGTCCGTACTGGGACGCGGGCCCGGCGTACGGTCCGTGGGCCGGCGGCTACTTCGGCGGCGGCCTGCTGCCCGGCCTGCTCGTCGGCACCGCGCTCGGCAGCCTGATGTCGAGCCCCGCCTACGGAGCCGACTACGGCTCCGGCTACGGCGACTTCGGAGGCGGCGACGTCTCCGGCGCCGACTTCGATCCGGGCGACTTCGGCGGCGGCTTCGGGGACGGCGGGGGCGGCGGCGGCGACTTCGGCGGCGGAGGAGACTTCGGCGGGGGCTTCTGACCGACCCGGGGAGCCGGGCGGGCTTGCCGGTCCCTACGCGTCGGGCAGCGCCAGCCAGTCGCTCCAGGACAGGTCCCGGCCGATGAACCGGGGCCGGGTGAAGGGCCATGCCTCGGTGATCCACCGGGGGACGAGCAGATCCAGCTCCCGCTCGAGGTCCGTACCGACGCGGTCGTCCACCACCCACCAGGAGATCTCGGCGTCGGCGCCCGCCTTCTCCGGCGGGTCGACGTAGACGCACCCGAACTCGGTCGTCCCGGCGGCGTCGAGCACCACGTAGTTGAAGGACTCGTGGGCGGCGATCTCCCGCTCGTGCCGCTCCAGGTCCTTCAGGTTCGCGTCGTACGTCATCGTCTCGGCGGGCCAGCCCCACGCCTCCCCGAAGATCGACCACAGCCGCTCGCGCGACCCCATGACGGTCGGGTAGTCGACGGCGGCGTCACCCCCGGTGATGGGCCGCAGATGGCACCCGCCGGGCACCTCGACGCGCGACGGGTGGACGAAGTCGGGGGGAAGCCAGCTCATACCCGGAGGCTAGCGACCGCGTGGCCGGGGCGCACCGGGTTAATCCCGGACCCGCGAACACGAGGACGCCGAGCCCCCGCCCTCGGGGAATCCGGCGTCCTCGGCGGCCGTCGGCGGTGCCGCGTGGACTACTGGGCGGCGCGCTTCGTGTGGCCCGTCACCTTGCCGATCCAGGTGAGGAAGTCACCCGGGTCCGTGTTGGAGCCGTGGCCCTCGTCCCAGTAGTAGAGGTGGTCGACGTCGTCGCCCAGGTTCCGGGCCGCGGCGGCGAGGTTGGCGGAGACGGTCAGCGCGGTGTCGGAGTCCTTGGTGCCGAGCCGGATCCACCAGTGCCGGGAGCGGCCCGGGGTGTGCCGCTGGAGGTGGTACATCGGGTTCATCAGGTCCAGCGTCCCGGGGATGTCGCCGTCGAGCCGCTTGGCGGTGAGGCCCGTGGTGTCGTTCGCGAGGCCGTAGGACGTGAAGTGGCGGGCCTCGACCTCGTCCTTGCCGAACTCGTTGTTCTCACCCGCCGACAGGTCGAAGGCGTCGAAGGCGGGCGTGGTCTTCTTGCGGGGGCCGACGTGGGTCAGGAAGTCATCCCACGTGAACGTCGCCCTGCCACCTGACCAGGTGATGAAGGGGTTGGCGGTGAGGTAGGCCGCCCGGTCGGTGGCGGACAGGGCGGCGAGGTGGCGGGTGGCCGAGGGCTCCAGGTACGTGCGGACGAGATACGTGTCGAGGTTGCGGGCCGTCAGCGTGCCGAAGCCGTTCAGGCCGCGCAGCCTCAGCCCCGCCTGGTACTCGGCGAACTGTGCCCGGAGCGCCTTGGAGACCGTCTGGTCGACGACCTTGCCGGTGCTCGCGGTGACGTTGGTGCCCCAGTTCCACTCGTAGGCGCCGTCGGCGTGCTCGAGGTCGGTGATCGGGCACCAGGCGCCGGTCGCGAAGACGGCGTCGCTCGCGTCGGCGGCGCCGATCGCCTTGAGGTGCGAGTCGTAGAGGTGGCTGTCGCCGGACGCTCCGAGGAGGGCCGACAGGGCGCCGCCCGCGCTGGTGCCGGTCGACACGATCCGGTCGGTGTCACCGGGCACGACACCCTTGTTGGCGCGGAGATAGCGCACGGCCGCCTTGAGGTCGACGATCGCGGCCGGAGCGGTGCCGTAGTGGACACCGTCCGCGTCGGTGAGCGTGCGGCCCCGGGCGCCCGGCTCGACGACGACGTAACCGGCCGCGAGAGCCGGCTTCCCGAGGTCGACCATGCCGCCCTGGGCGTCCACCATCGCGTTGCCGCCCGACGCGACCTCGCCGGTGCCGGCGCTCGCGGACGCCGAGGCGCCGGGGGAGGGGGAGCCGGTTGCACCGCCGGGGCCGCCAGGACCGCCGGTCATGCCCCCGCCGCCGACGCCGGTGGCGTCCGCGACGGACGACGGCATGTAGCCGCCCACCGAGTTCGCGAGAACGACGGGGGCGTCGGTCGCGTCCACCGCTGTGCCGTCGATCCGGACCGGGACGCTGACGTTCAGGCTCTGGTACTTCTCGTCCACCGGGTCGGCGACGTAGGTCACGGCCTTCCAGAAGTGGTAGACCACCTCGTGGTCCGTTCCCTCGGCGTCCGTGATGGTCGCCGTCAGCTCGGTGTAGGCGTCCTTGTCGAAGACGAGGGAGTCCGCCCGCCGCGTGGCCGTTCTACCGGTCGCGTTCGCGTTCAGGGCGAAGCCGCCGGCCGCCGCGACCCCTGCGGTCGCGCCGATGCCCATGACCAAGGTCCTGCGCTTCACTGCCCTGTGCTTCACTGAGATTTCTCCCCTTCGCGGCGTATCGAGCTGCGGACCGCTCCACTCGATCTGGTGTCGGCGAACGTATTTCGCTGACGAGAAAAGTGTCAACAATTATGTTGATTTCATTGTTGACACCTAAGAACTCTCAGCACGGGCACAGGAAGCGCCGACGAGAACAGCACGGCCGGAGCGGGAGAACGGATGCCGCGCGGGCTAGCTTCTCCCCATGGCCGATTCCGGCGGGACCGAGAACGCGGCAGGCGTCGAGACCTTCGCGGACGTGGAGGCGATGGACGCGTGGCTGACCGCCCACGCCGGACTCCGAGGCGGTGTCTGGGTGAAGGTCGCGAAGAAGGGGGCCGGGTTCGACTCCGTCGGCGCGGCGGACGTCAATGACGTGGCGCTGTGCCACGGCTGGATCACGGGCCACCGCAAGGGGTACGACGACGCGTGGTTCCTCCAGCGGATCACCCCGCGCCGGCCCGGCAGCGTGTGGTCGGCGGTGAACGTGCGACGCGTCGAGGAACTCGCCGAGGCGGGACGTATGCGGCCCGGAGGCCTGGCGGAGGTCGCGGCGGCACGGGCGGACGGCCGGTGGGTGGCGGCCTACGCCTCGCAGAAGGAGGCCACGGTCCCCGACGACCTGGCCGCGGCGCTGGGCGGGAACCCGCGTGCCCGGAGCTTCTTCGACGGGCTGGGCCGGACCGACCGGTACCGGGCCGTGGTGGGCCTGCTGCGGGCGCGGACCCCGGAGACCCGGGCGGCCCGCCTGCGGGCCGTGATCACCGAACTGGAGGCGGGCCGACGGCCGAAGTGAGACCGGCCCCCAAAGCCGGAGCGCCCGTCCCTCGCCCACGGAGGGGCGGGGGTACGGGCGCGCTCGGGGTACCGCGTGAACGGTCGGCCGGGCCGGCCGTTCACCGGCGGGAGCCGACGGCTCAGTCGGCGTTGCGGATCGCCGAGATGTCGAAGTTCAGCTTGATCTTGTCCGAGACGAGAACGCCACCGGTCTCCAGCGCCGCGTTCCAGGTGATGCCCCACTCGGAGCGCAGGATCTCCGCCTTGCCCTCGAAGCCGACGCGCTCGTTGCCGAAGGGGTCCTTCGCGGCGCCGTTGAACTCCAGGTCGATGCTGATCTCCTTGGTGGTCCCGAGGATCTCCAGGTCACCGGTGATGCGGTAGTCGTCGCCGCCCAGGGCCTCGGCCCTGGTGGAGCGGAAGGTCATCGTCGGGAACTCGTCGATCTTGAAGAAGTCGGCGCTCTTCAGGTGACCGTCACGGTCCGCGGAACCGGTGTCGATGCTGTCCATCTTGATGTCGAGGGAGGCGGTCGACTTGGCCGGGTCGCTGCCGTCCAGGTGCAAGCTGCCCTCGACGTCCTTGAACGAGCCCTTGACGTTGGTGACCATCGCGTGGCGGGCGACGAAGCCGATCGTCGAGTGCGCCGGGTCGACGGTGTACTCGCCGGTCAGCGCGGCCAGCTCCGGGGTGACGGGGGTCGCGGCGGAGGCCGGCGACTCGGCGGCGTCGGTGGACTTGCGGCCGAAGATACCCATGACGTGCTCCTTGAGGGGACGGGCCACGGTTCGGATCGGAGCCGCAGCGTTGGTCTGTTGAATCTTCAACGAGGTCAACAGGGGGAACCGTAGACCTATTCCGTTCAAGTTTCAACATCATCCGCAATGTGTCTGTGCCGTCACGTTATGTCATCTCCCACCGCCCTCTGGCGAACGCGCGTAGAACTCGGGCACCATCTGCGTGCACCCCCTGCACAGCCGCCCCACAGGAAGCACGGCCGTACGCCGTACGGCCGCCGACGGTCCTTCGCAGGAAAGGTTCCCCCCGCATGAAGCTCAGGTCCACGCTGACCGCTCTCGCCCTCGTCGTCGCCCCCGGTGTCGCCGTCGTCGGCACCTCCACCGACGCCTTCGCCGCCACGAAGATCAGCCACGCCACCGCGACCTCGATGTTCCGCCAGGTCGGCATCACCTGGTCCTCCTCCGGCGGTTGCTCCGACCGCAACAACTCCACCTGTACGTCCTTCGACCAGCTGAACCTGGCCACCGCGCAGGGCGCCCAGACCCTCAAGGGGGCCAGCGGCTGCGCGCTCAACGTCACCGGTGGCACCGAGACCGGACACGCGAGCGGCACGTACTCGCACTGGAACGGCTACAAGCTCGACTTCGGCAAGAACACCTGCGTCACGGGCTACGTCAAGAACACCTTCACCTACATAGGCCTGCGTGGTGACGGCGCTCCGCAGTACAAGTCCGGCTCCGGCAACATCTACGCCGACGAGGGCAACCACTGGGACGTCCTCTACTACAACTGTGGCGGCTGCTGAGCCCTCGCGCGAGGTGACGCGGACCCCCGTACAGGGGTCCGCGTCACTCGGGGGATGGCATGCGCTCCTCATGAATGTGAGGTGGCTCTCAGCGGAAGCCTTTGTTCGACCCCTACAAGCAGAAGCCCCCTTGAGCAGTCCGATTGCCTGCATGAGGTGGTGGTTCTGTTCAGGGTTACCAGGAAAACGGGCCGGAGACTGTGCAGAGTCGACGGGCCCCTTTCCTTGGTGGACTTCGTATGGTCACTACATGACCGTTTTGGACGAGGCCGGCTCCGCAAGCTCCACGAGCTCCACTGGTGAACCGACGGACGCGCGCGGGCGTGTGGCGGAGCTGCACGCGATCCGTGCCGAGGCTCTGCGCGGACCCAGCGAGAAGGCGACCGAGGCGCAGCACGCCAAGGGCAAGCTGACCGCCCGGGAGCGCATCGAGCTGCTGCTGGACGCGGGCTCGTTCCAGGAGGTCGAGCAGCTGCGCCGGCACCGGGCGACCGGGTTCGGCCTGGAGGCGAAGAAGCCGTACACCGACGGTGTCATCACCGGCTGGGGCACGGTCGAGGGCCGCACGGTCTTCGTCTACGCCCACGACTTCCGCATCTTCGGCGGCGCGCTGGGCGAGGCGCACGCCACGAAGATCCACAAGATCATGGACATGGCCATCGCGGCCGGCGCGCCGCTGGTGTCGCTGAACGACGGCGCGGGCGCCCGTATCCAGGAGGGCGTCTCGGCGCTCGCCGGCTACGGCGGCATCTTCCAGCGCAACACCAAGGCCTCCGGTGTCATCCCGCAGATCTCGGTGATGCTCGGCCCGTGCGCGGGCGGCGCGGCCTACAGCCCCGCCCTGACGGACTTCGTCTTCATGGTCCGCGAGACCTCGCAGATGTTCATCACCGGTCCGGACGTGGTCAAGGCGGTGACGGGCGAGGAGATCACCCAGAACGGCCTGGGCGGCGCCGACGTCCACGCGGAGACCAGCGGCGTCTGCCACTTCGCGTACGACGACGAGGAGACCTGCATCGCCGAGGTCCGCTACCTCCTGTCGATGCTCCCGCAGAACAACCGTGAGAACCCGCCGCGCGCCGCCTCGGACGACGCGTCCGACCGTCGCAGCGAGGTGCTGCTGGACCTGGTCCCGGCCGACGGCAACCGTCCGTACGACATGACCAAGGTCATCGAGGAGCTCGTCGACGACGGCGACTACCTGGAGGTCCACGAGCGCTGGGCCCGCAACATCATCTGTGCGCTGGCCCGGCTCGACGGCCAGGTCGTCGGCATCGTGGCCAACCAGCCGCAGAGCCTCGCGGGTGTCCTCGACATCGAGGCCTCCGAAAAAGCTGCACGCTTTGTCCAGATGTGTGACGCTTTTAACATCCCGATCATCACGTTGCTGGATGTCCCTGGATTCCTTCCGGGCGTCGACCAGGAGCACGGCGGGATCATTCGGCACGGCGCGAAGCTGCTGTACGCGTACTGCAACGCGACGGTGCCGCGGATCTCGCTCATCCTGCGCAAGGCGTACGGAGGTGCCTACATCGTCATGGACAGCCAGTCCATCGGGGCCGACCTCACCTATGCCTGGCCCACGAACGAGATCGCCGTGATGGGCGCCGAGGGCGCCGCCAACGTCATCTTCCGCCGCCAGATCGCCGAGGCAGCCGACCCCGAGGCCATGCGCGTCCGCATGGTCAAGGAATACAAGGCCGAGCTGATGCACCCCTACTACGCCGCCGAGCGCGGTCTGGTCGACGACGTCATCGACCCCGCCGAGACCCGCGAGGTCCTGATCAAGTCGCTCGCGATGCTCCACACCAAGCACGCGGACCTGCCCTCCCGCAAGCACGGCAACCCCCCGCAGTAACCCTGCGGATCCTCCGCGGTACCGCCGCGGAAACCTCTCTCATGGAGACTGAGACCTATGAGCACCCCTGACATCCGCGTCGAGAAGGGCCACGCCGAGCCCGAGGAGGTCGCCGCCATCACGGCGATCCTGCTGGCCCGTGCCGCCGCCGCTCCCACCGATGCCGCTCCGGCCCACCGTGCCCGCCCGCGGGCCGGCTGGCGCCGCCTGGAGCGCGAGGGCGGCTTCCGCGCCCCGCACAGCTGGCACTGAGCGTCCCGACGACCGACAGCCCCGCCTCTCCTGTCCGGAGGGGCGGGGCTGCGGCGTTCTCCGGACCCCGGCGGCCCGCCCACCGGCTCCGGTACCGCCGGCGCCTACGAGGCCGCCCAACACACCCTCACGGGCCACGAGTTCGGGTGCCCCACGGACGACGGCCCCCGCTTCTCCGTGGGGAGAAACGAGGGCCGACGCCTCGGAGTGGGGGAGGGGCTAGCGGAGCCGCGCCATCAGGGCGTGCTCCACGAGCGTGATCAGCGCCGACTTGGCGTCCGCGCGGTGGCGGGCGTCCGTCGTGATGATCGGGGTGTCCGGGCCGATCTGCAGGGCCTCACGGACCTCGTCCGGGTTGTACGGCTGGCTGCCGTCGAAGCCGTTGAGGGCGATGACGAACGGCAGGCCGCTGTTCTCGAAGTAGTCGACCGCGGGGAAGCAGTCGGCGAGACGCCGGGTGTCGACCAGCACGATCGCGCCGATTGCGCCGCGGACCAGGTCGTCCCACATGAACCAGAAGCGGTCCTGGCCGGGGGTGCCGAACAGGTACAGGATCAGGTCCTGGTCCAGGGTGATGCGGCCGAAGTCCATGGCGACGGTGGTCGTCGTCTTGTCTCCGGTGTGCGTGAGGTCGTCGATGCCCGCGGAAGCGGACGTCATGACGGCCTCGGTGCGCAGCGGGTTGATCTCCGAGACGGCGCCGACGAACGTGGTCTTGCCCACGCCGAAGCCGCCCGCCACCACGATCTTCGCGGACGTGGTGGAGCGGGAAGGCCCTCCGCTAGAGCTTGCGAAGTCCACTGAGCACCCTTTCGAGCAATGTCACGGCTGGCTGGCCGCCGGCGCTCTCGTCGCCGCCCGGCTGATGAATGGCGACCAGGCCCGCCTCCGCCAAGTCGGCGACGAGGATCCTGGCCACGCCGAGAGGGATGGTCAGCAGGGCCGAGATCTCGGCCACCGACTTGATCTCCCGGCAGAGGTTGCAGATCCGCTGATGCTCGGGCAACTGGCCCTGCATCTGGTGCGGCTGCGCGGTGGTGTGCACCAGTGCCTCGATGGCGAGCTGGTAGCGGGGCCTGGTACGGCCGCCTGTCATGGCGTACGGACGCACCAGAGGGTTGGACGCCGCGGTGGGCGACGGCTCGGGCGAGCGTCGCTGCGGTTGCACGGGCTGGATGCGCGGCGCCGGCGGCTGGTCGTACGGAGACGGCCCGGGGCCCTGGGGGCTCTGGGGCGGGTACGGCTGCCGCCGCTGGCTGGGCGCGGAGGGAAAGTTGTACCGGTTCGGGTTCTGCGAACCGTCGCCCTGGCCGCCCTGCCCCTGGCCGGGGCCGTACGACCAGTTGCCCGAGGACGAACCGCCTGGGGGTGTCACCACTTTCTCCTCCTCCGACTGTGCCGGGAACCCGTCACTGTGGGTCCGCGTCCCGAAACCTTACGGCCACAAGACGCCAATACGCACCGTCTGTCTGTTAGTTGAGAAGGCTGCCCTGGAGCTCCGCACGGAGATCCGGGGTCAGGACCGTGCCCGCACGGTCCACCAGAAGCGCCATCTCGTACCCAATGAGGCCGATGTCCGCCTCCGGGTGTGCAAGGACCGCGAGCGACGAACCATCGGAAACGGACATGATGAAGAGGAATCCTCGCTCCATCTCCACAACCGTCTGGTTCACATGGCCGCCCTCGAAGATGCGGGAGGCGCCCGCGGTCAGCGAGGTCAGACCCGACGCGACGGCGGCCAACTGGTCGGCGCGGTCACGGGGGAAGCCTTCGGACATGGCCAGAAGGAGTCCGTCGGCGGAGACCACCACCGTGTGCGACACCCCGGGGGTGTTGTCCACGAAATTGGTGATCAACCAGTTCAGGTTCTGCGCCGCCTGGCTCATCGGACTCACACTAACGCTCCTGGTTGTAGGTGCCGTCAGAGCCGAAGCCCTGACCGTTCGTGTCACTGCCTGCATTGCGTCCCCGCTCGACGCCCCGACGCAGGTTGCTCAGCCTGCCCCGGACGTCCTCGGGGGCGCGGGAGACCTGGGGGCCGCCCTGAGGGGTCGATTCGGCGGTGCCCTCGACCAGGTTGGCCTTGGGTACCCGCCGGGGCAGACCGGACGAGGTGACCCCGCCCGCCTTCGGCTTCTTGAGCTGCTCGGCGCGCTGCCAGCGGTCGTCGTTGGACGAGCGCCAGTCGTCGTCGCCCTTGCCGTCGGGAGCCGGCGCGGCCTGCTCCCTCCGGTGGTCCGCGGGGGCCTGGCCGTTGCCGTTGACGTTGCCGCCGGCGGTGGATCCGCGGCGGGGCAGTCCGGCATCGGTCATCGCGTGGGGGGCCGAGGGGGCCGGTCCCGGACGACTGAAGCCTACGCGGTCCTGCTCACTCACGTCAGCGGCCTGCGGTGATTCCGCTTGCGGAGCGTAGTCGGAGCGGTAGCCGCCCTGGTACGCCTCCTGCTGCGGCCAGTCGTCCTGGTAGGACGGCTCTTCGAAGCCCGAATGCGTCTCCGGTGCGGAACCGCGTGCTCCGGCGTGCTCCTCCTGGACCGCCTCCGGATAGGAGGCCTCCGGGTAGCTGCCGGTGGACGGGAAGTACGCCTCGTCGTACGCGGCGCGCTGCGGCTCCTCGTACGTCGTCTGCTGGTCGTACGTCGTCTGCTGCTCCTCGTGCACGCCCTGGCCGCCGTCGTACGCCGGAGCGCCGTTGTAGGGCGGCTGTCCGGTGTCGTAGGGCTGCCGGCCGTCGAAGCCCTCGGTGTACCCCTGCGGGCCCTCGATGGCTTCCATGCCCTGTGCCTGGGCCTCCAGGGCCGCCCGGCGCTCCTCGCGCATCAGGGAACGGCCCACCGGGTCGAGGTCGCGGATGTCGTCCGGGACCTCGTAGCGGCTGTCGTCGAAGCCGAGGTCGGCGGCGGTGAGCAGCGGCTGTTGCTGCTGCTGGCCCCCGAAGCTCTCGCCCTGGAACGACTGCTGCTCCGGGATGATCTGGGACACGGTGAACTCGTCGCGCATCGGCTGCTCGCCGCCGCCGCCGTGGGTGATGGCGTCGGGGAGCATGACCAGCGAGGTGGTGCCGGCCTGCTCGCCCGAGGGGCGCAGCTGGACGCGGATGCCGTGCCGGTCGGACAGCCGGCCGACCACGAAGAGGCCCATGCGCTGGGAGATCGCGGCGTCCACGGTCGGCGGGTTGGCCAGCTTGTGGTTGATGTCCGCGAAGTCCTCGGCGGTGAGGCCGATGCCCTTGTCGTGGATCTCCACCATGATGCGGCCGTCCGGGAGACGGGTCGCGGTGACGCGGACCTTGGTCTGCGGGGAGGAGAACGTGGTGGCGTTCTCCAGGAGCTCGGCGAGCAGGTGCACGAGGTCGGTCACGGCGCGGCCGTGGATCTCGGCCTCCGGGACGCCGGAGAGCTCGACGCGCTCGTACTGCTCCACCTCGGAGGAGGCGGCGCGCAGCACGTCCACCAGCGGGACCGGCTGGTCCCAGCGGCGGCCGGGCTCCTCGCCGGCGAGAACCAGGAGGTTCTCGCCGTTGCGGCGCATACGGGTCGCGAGGTGGTCCAGCCGGAAGAGGCTCTCCAACTGGTCCGGGTCGGCCTCGTTGTTCTCCAGCTCGGTGATCAGGGTCAGCTGGCCCTCGATCAGCGACTGGTTGCGGCGCGACAGGTTGGTGAAGATCGCGTTGATGTTGCCGCGCAGGAGGGCCTGCTCGGCGGCCAGCCGGACCGCCTCGCGGTGAACCTGGTCGAAGGCGCGGGCGACCTCGCCGATCTCGTCCGTGGTGGTGATCGGGATCGGCTGGACGCGGGTGTCGACGCGGCCGGGGTCGGTGCGCGAGAGCTGGTCGACCAGCATCGGCAGACGCTGCTCGGCGACGTTGAAGGCCGCGTTGCGCAGCTGGCGCATCGAGCGGCTCATCTGGCGGGCCACCATGCCGGCCAGGATGAACGCGGCGAGCAGGGCGATCACGACGGCCGCGCCGGTGATGATGGCGTCGGTCTTGGCGCTGTCGGAGATGTCCGCCGCCTCGGCCACGGCCTTGTCGGAGAGGTCCGACTCGATCTGGCGGTAGGCGTTGTACTTGGCGGTGTTGACCGCCCACCAGTTCTGCGCGGTGATGCCGTTGCCGGCGAGGGCGGCGCGGTCGCTGTCCTGCGGCGACTTGAGCTGCGCGAGCGTCGTGACCATCACGGTCGGGTCGGACGGCGGCTTCACGTAGTTCGGGTCGGCGGCCGCGGCCTGCTTCCCCTGCTCGGTCAGCTCCGCCTTGATCTTCGCCTGGGCGGCGGAGAGCTTGTCGGCGTCGGCCTGGGTGCCACCGCCGATGTACTCCTCGACGGCGATGCCCTCGAGGTAGGCGTACGAGGACAGGGCGACGCGCTGGTTGGCGAGGCTGCTCAGGCCCGGGCCCGGCTGGACCAGCATGTGCATGCCGATGGCGCGCTCCAGCGACAGGGCCGCCTTGGAGAGCGAGATCGCGTAGACCGTACGGCCGTAGCTGGTGATGTTTCCGGTGCCCAGACCGAGTTCGTTGGCGAACTCCATCAGCGGGTGCTGGATCTGGAGGTAGCCCTCCTCCGTCTTCACCCCGGGGAGCTTGGAGGTGTACGCGACCTTCCGCAGGGAGTCCAGACCGGGCTCGACCTTGCGGAAGATGGCGAGGCGCCGCTCCAGACCAGCCGTCTTCGGCATGTTCTGGGCCGCCGCGTCGAACGCGTCGGCTGCGGCGTCGGTGTCCTTGCGGACGGCCGTGACGGCCGCCTTGTCCTTGGCGCTGGCCTGGCTGCCCTGGAGCAGCGGGGCCGCGCTGACGTCACGTTCGACGAACAGCTTGTCGCCGTAGTTCAGCGCCGCCTGCACCAGACGCGCCGTCTTCTCGGCGTCCTGGGCCTGCTGCCAGGTGTCGATCGAGCTCCTCACCTGGAAGCCGCCCATGACAAGGCCGACCACCACGGGTATGAGCAGGATCGCGTTCAGCCTGGCCGGCACACGCCAGTTGCGCGGGGAGAAACGGCCGCCGCTCGGCGCGGGCGCCGGGACGGGCTCCGGGCCGGGCATGTGTGCGGGCGCCGCTCCGCGCGGCGGCGGGGTGAAGTTGCCCCGTGCCGACGGCTCGGGACCGTTCGTGCTTCGCCTCACTCGACCAACAACCTCTCGGCGTCGGCACCTACGTTGTGCCGCGGTATCTCCAGCGCCCGTGACTTAGCTACTGGGCAGTTCAGCGCATTCCAGCACGTCAGGGAGCGCCCTTCCAAACACTCGGAACCTGCGGTTCCGGGTGGCATCGACCCCAGATAAAACGGTCATAAAGAGCGAGCCCCGCCAAAAGGCGGGGCTTTCATGAGCGCAGCGGTACCGGGTGACCGCGAACCGTGTCGGGGCGGGTGAAATTCTCTGTCGAAACGTTATGAACACTGTGGCCGACCGTGTCAAACGACACAGCCGGCTCCAGTTCGTCTACGACAACTTCCTTATGGTCCTGTCGACTTGGCTGCTACCGCAGCCGAGCCATGAGAGCGTGCTCGACCAGCGTGATCAGAGCGCTCTTCGCATCCGCACGGTGTCGGGCGTCCGTCGTGATGATCGGAGCGTCCGGACCGATCTGGAGGGCCTCGCGCACTTCCTCGGGGTTGTACGGCTGGTGACCGTCGAAGCCGTTGAGGGCGATGACGAACGGCAGGCCGCTGTTCTCGAAGTAGTCGACCGCGGGGAAGCAGTCGGCGAGACGCCGGGTGTCGACCAGGACCACCGCGCCGATGGCGCCGCGGACCAGGTCGTCCCACATGAACCAGAAGCGGTCCTGACCCGGCGTACCGAAGAGGTACAGGATCAGGTCCTGGTCCAGGGTGATACGGCCGAAGTCCATGGCCACCGTGGTGGTGGTCTTGTCCCCGGTGTGGGTGAGGTCGTCGATGCCCGCCGAAGCGGACGTCATGACGGCCTCGGTGCGCAGCGGGTTGATCTCGGAGACGGCACCCACGAACGTGGTCTTGCCGACACCGAACCCACCCGCCACGACGATCTTCGCGGAGGTGGTCGCCCGGCCTCCGTCAGAGCTTGCGAAGTCCACTGAGCACCCTTTCGAGCAAAGTCACGTCCGGCGCGCCGCCGTTGTTCTCATCGCCGCCAGGCTGGTGAATGGCGACCAGTCCGGCCTCCGCGAGGTCCGCGACGAGGATCCTGGCCACACCCAGAGGCATGGACAGGAGGGCCGAGACCTCGGCCACCGACTTCACTTCCCGGCACAGGTGGCAGATGCGCTGGTGTTCGGGGAGCAGCCCCATCAGCTGCGCCGGGTCGGCCGTGGTGCTGATCAGCGCCTCTATGGCGAGTTGGTACCGCGGCCGGGTCCGGCCGCCGGTCATCGCGTACGGACGTACCAGCGGCTGGTCGCCCTCGTCCCCGTACGGATCAGCGTACGGATCATGAGAGGCGGTGGGCGGGGTCATGAATCCTCCGGGCGGGACAGCAGGTTGGTCAGTCGTGCCGTCTGTTGAGGCCGGTGGGGGGATTGTGGCGGCCGGACGGTGATTTCGTGCGGTGTCTGGATCCGGGGGCGGTCAGTGAAGCAGACTGCCTTGTAGCTCGGCACGCAGGTCCGGCGTGAGGACAGCGCCCGCACGGTCGACGAGCAGTGCCATCTCGTAGCCGACGAGACCGATGTCGCAATCCGGGTGGGAGAGGACCGCGAGGGACGATCCGTCCGAGACGGACATCAGGAAGAGGAAGCCGCGCTCCATCTCCACGACCGTCTGGGCCACCGTCCCGCCCTCGAAGATCCGGGATGCCCCGGCGGTCAGCGAGGTCAGGCCGGAGGCGACGGCCGCCAGTTGGTCCGCGCGGTCGCGGGGGAAGCCTTCGGACATGGCCAGAAGGAGTCCGTCGGCGGACACGACGACGGTGTGGGACACCCCAGGGGTGTTGTCCACGAAGTTGGTGATCAACCAGTTCAGGTTCTGTGCCGCCTGGCTCATCGGGCTCAACTAACGCTCCTGCTGGTGAGTGGGGCTGGGGAAGCTGCCGGTCTGGCCGTTGGGAGCGGCCTGTCGACCTTGCTGAATGCCCCTACGGAGATTGGTCAGCCGGCCGCGTACGTCATCAGGCGCACGCGAGACCTGCGGACCGGTTTGGTGCGTTGTTTGCTGCTGTGCCGTGCCCGCGACCAGGTTGGCCCGAGGGACGCGGCGCGGCAGGCCTGAGGTGGTGACCCCGCCTGCCGACGGTTTACGGGCGCGCTCCGCCTGCTTGACGAGGTCGTCGTTCGGAGAGCTGCGCCAAGAGGTGGATGCCGGTGCCGCGGCGGGTCGCTGCTGCGGCGCCGAGGAACCCTGCGGCTGCTGAGGGGCGACCTGCGCCGATCCCTGGGAACCGTTGGTCTGGTGGGCGTCGTCCGTGCCGGCACCGTTCGCCTGACCGTGGAACCAGTTGGTCTCCAGGGTGTCGAACAGCGGCGTGCGACCGTCACCGGGACCCGCGGGCGGAAGCGCCTCGGGCTCCTGCGGACGGACGGGCGGCTGAGGGGCGGCCGGCCGCTCGAACTGGCCGGTGGACGAGGAGTCCTGCCGGTTGCCGTAGCCGGGTGCCGAGAACTGCCCGGTGGACGCGGGGTCCTGGGAGGCTCCGTAGCCGGGGCGGGCGAACTGGCCGGTGGACGACGGGTTCTGCGAGGCGCCGTAGCCCTGCGCGGAGAACTGGCCGGTGGACGACGGATCCTGCGAGGCGCCGTAGCCCTGCGGAGCGAACTGGCCGGTGGAGGCCGGGTTCTGGCCGACGGGGGAGGCGCTGCCGGTGCCGTACACGTCCGGGCGGTGGTACTGCCCGGTGTTCTGGCCGCCGTTGCCCTGAGCGTTGCCGCCCTGGCCGTTGGCGTTCTGCCCGCCGTTGTTCAGGCCGGTGTACTGCGGCGCGCCGGCGCCGGGGCGCGGGGCGTCGAAGTCGGGACGGGCGAACTCCGAGGTGGACGCGGGGCCCTGGTGGTCCTCGATCCGCGGCATGCGGGAGGTGGCCTCGGGGTCCTCGTGGCCGCGCGGGGCGTCGAGGGAAGCGCGCGGCACGGGCGGCTGCGCGTTGTCGTCGCTCCAACTCGGCGTACGGGAAGCGGTGTTGCCACCGGGCAGTTCGGCGCGAGCGCCACCGCGGCCCGGAAGCTGCGGCCGGCGACGGCTGCCCTTGCCGGTCTGCGGGGGCTGCGCGGCCTGCGGCGGCGTGGCGGCGGGGGCGCTGTCGCCGAAGCCGTTCTGCTGCCGGGCACCGGAACCGTTGGACGCGCCGAACGCGTTCTGCCGCCCGCCGGAGGTGTCACCGAAGGCGTTCGCGGAGCCCGGGGTCTCACCGAAGCCCTGCTGGTTGCCGTTGCCGGCCTGGAGACCCTGCGGGGCACCCTGCGCGTTCTGTCCGAAGACGCCCGAGCCGGCACCGGCCGGAGCCGGCCTGCCCTGCTGTCCTGCACCCGGACCCTGCTGGCCACGCGCACCGCCGGGAGCACCCGGGCGACCGCCCTGGTTGCTGCCGGGCAGCGCGGCCCGCGGACCCTGGCCGGCGCCGACCTGTCCGCGCTGCGGCGGGGCACCGAGGGAACCGCCGGCGGCCGTGGGGGCTCCGGCGCCGAGCGAGGGACCGCTCTGCGAGCCGCTGCCGCGACGGGCCGCGGCCAGTCCGGCCGAGGCCTGCGCGGCGGCGGGTCCGCCACCCTGCATGCCCTGGCCGGGCTTGCCCGGAACGGGCTTCTTGCCGCCCTGGGCGACGTCGACGGGCAGCATGACCAGCGCGGTCGTACCACCGGAGTCGGACGGACGGAGCTGGATGCGGATGCCGTGGCGCTGCGACAGACGGCCGACCACGAAGAGGCCCATGCGGCGGGAGACGGAGACGTCCACGGTGGGCGGCGCGGCGAGCCGCTCGTTGATCGCGGCGAGGTCCTCGGGGGACAGGCCGATACCGGTGTCGTGGATCTCGATCAGCACCCGCCCGTCGGGCAGGGCGTGACCGGTGACCTTGACCTTGGTCTGCGGGGAGGAGAACGAGGTGGCGTTCTCGAGGAGCTCGGCGAGCAGGTGCACGAGGTCGTTGACCACGCGGCCGGCCACTTCGGTGGTCGGCACGGAGGACAGCTCGATGCGCTCGTACTGCTCCACCTCGGAGGCGGCGGCGCGGAGCACGTCGACCAGCGGGACCGGGCGGGTCCAGCGGCGGCCGGGCTCTTCACCGGCGAGGACGAGAAGGTTCTCGCCGTTACGGCGCATGCGGGTCGCGAGGTGGTCGAGCTTGAACAGCGAGGAGAGCTGGTCGGGGTCGGCCTCACGCGACTCCAGCTCGGATATGAGCGAGAGCTGGCGCTGGATAAGACCCTGGGAACGGCGCGAGAGGTTGGTGAACATCGCGTTGACGTTGCCTCGCAGGAGCGCCTGCTCGGCGGCGAGGCGGACGGCCTCGCGGTGCACGTCGTCGAAGGCCGCGGCCACCTGGCCGATCTCGTCCCGGGAGTGCACACCGACGGACTCGACGGAGGTGTCGACGTCCTGCGGGTCCGACTCCGAGAGCTGCTTGACCAGCTCGGGCAGACGGTCCTGGGCGACGCGGGTCGCGGTGTCCTGCAGGCGGCGCAGCGAGCGGATCATGGACCGGGCCACCACGAAGGCGCCGACGAGCGAGACACCGAGCACGAGCAGGATCAGCGCACCCGAGATGATCGCTTCGCTCTCGGACTCGTTGCGCAGCTGACGGGCCTTCTGCTCCATCTCGCCGAGCAGCGTGGTCTCGATCGTCGACATCTTCTCGATCTTGGAAGTGTCGTCGTCGATCCAGTCCTTGTAGGACCGCTTCGCCTGCGTCTTCAGACCGTCCGGGCCCGCCAGCACACGCCGGGCGTAGGTGTCGGCCTGTTCGATGGTGGGGTTGTTGCCCTCGATGGGCTTCAGGAGCTCGGCGTAACCGCTGCCGTAGATGCTCTTGAAACTCGTCATCTCCGACGCCTGACTCTGCTGCGCGGAGAGTGCGTACTGCTGGTCGTTCTTGGAGAGGACGCCGAAGGTCTTCGGCTGCTCGGGCAGTGCGGCGGCGATGACGGCCCGCTGCACGGAGGCGTACTCCTTGGCGGAGGAGAAGGCCGACAGCGCACGGGTCCGCTGGATCATCTCCGGGTTGCTGGTCGCCTCGGCCATGTCCTGCGAGAGCGCGAGGAGCTGGGTGACCAGACGGTGGTACGCCTCGACGGTCTGGGTGGCGTTGTCGGTGTCGTTGTAGGCCGCGTTGCGGATGTCGGCGAGCTTGTTCAGCTCGCCCGCGACGCCGACGAGGCTGTCACGGACGCCTGAGAGCTGGCCCTTCGCCGCGGCGTCGTCGACTTCCTGGGTGCCTGCGAGGAAGTGCTTCCTCGCGACGTCCGTGGTGTCGCGGACGCCCTTGACCGTGTAGTCGCTGGACGTGGCGCCGTGCGCCAGCGGGCCGGCCGACAGGTCACGCTCCTTCTGGAGCGCGACGGCGAGCTCGGTCGCCTGCTTGGTCATGTCGGTCAGCAGCTTCATGTTGTCGAGCTGCTGGATGTCGTCCATCGACTGGTTGATGCGCAGGGCGCCCAGCGAGGTCGCGGCGACCACGGGGAGCGCGAGCAGTGAGACCAGTCGCGTCGAGATGCGCCAGTTCCGCAGGGCGACGCGCGGGCCGGGGCCCGGGTTGCTCGGCGGCGTGGCGGCCGGTGTGGTGGCGGGAGCCTTGGGCTTCGCGCCGGAGCGAGCGGACTGACCACCGCTGCCGCCGACCTCTGCCGGTCCCGGGTTCTGGGCGTGCTGGGGCGAGGAACCGCGGTCGGTCCCGCCGCGCGGCTCCGGCTCCGCCGAAGCGCTGCCATCCCTCTTGAAACGTCCCTGCACTAGCGTCGCAACCTCTGGACCAGGCGCCCCTCCGCGCGAACGGCGGGACGGTGTCGGCGTCGTACAAAGGCGCAGATGCGCCTCATGGTGTGGTCGTGAGTGACCGGCGCAGGCTCCCCTTTCCCGCCGCCACTCGGCGCTGCGTTGCGCCCCTGCGCGCCGGTTCGTATCCCGCGGCGGTCCGTGGAATTCCAGCACAGTGCAGGATCTCCAACAAGGGCCGAGTACCAGGCTGTGACCTCCGTGACAGCATGTGAGGGCCGCGTCACGAGATGTGTAAAGCGATCTCGTACATACCGGGCGTATGCCTACGAGCCGCTGACGTGCACCCCCTGTCCCAGTCGCCATGATCAGGAGCGGAATGGCTGCTTCAGTGGAGCAATGTCCGTTTGGTCGCCCGGAGTTGGGGGTGGCAATTGACCGCTTTGCCCCTGCGTGAGTGAGCAAACTCACACTACGATCATGGCGTCTTCACGGCTTCGCCCGGGAATTGCATGTTTAGCCTGACGCTTTACAGGGATGGCGAATCCGACAACCCGCGCCTATACGGGGCTCTTCGCCCCCGGCGCCCAGGACGACAAGGTCGAGTACAACGGTGAAGACGACGATGATGTTCCGCAACATTGCCAACCCGCGACGCACCACGCTGGCGCACCTCGACGACGCCGGCGCCCTCGGGACCGCGGAGCAGCCGGAGCACTCGCTCGACCTTCCGGGCCAGACCGCCAACCCCCGCCGCACCATCCTCATGGAGGTCCCGGTCCCCGCGGCCGCCGCCGAGTGAATCGGCCGCCCCACGGCGACCGCCCCGGCGGACATACGCGAAGCCCGCACCCCTTGCCGCGTTAGCCTGGAGCGTCAGACTCCAGCCAGCTCAGTGAGGGGCGCAAGGATCCCGTGCGCATCGCCAGATTCTCCATCGACGGCAACGTCGCTTTCGGCGCGGTCGAGGGCGACAAGCCGGACGAGCTCGTCCTCGACATCATCAAGGGCATCCCGTTCGCGGACTTCGAACTCTCCGGTACGAAGGTCCCGCTGAGCAAGGTGCGGCTGCTGCCGCCGGTGCTCCCCAACAAGGTCGTGGCCTTCGGCCGCAACTACGCGGAGCACGCGAGGGAACTCGGCAACGAGGTACCCGACGCCCCGTTCGCCTTCTTCAAGCCGTCGACCTCGGTGATCGGCTCCGGCGACCCGATCCAGTACCCCTCCTTCACCAGCGATCTGCACCACGAGGCGGAGCTCGCCGTGGTGATCGGCCGCATGTGCCGTGAGGTTCCGCGCGAGCGCGTCAAGGACGTCATCCTCGGCTACACCTGCGCCAACGACGTCACCGCGCGCGACGTCCAGAAGCGCGAGAAGCAGTGGGCCCGGGCCAAGGGCTTCGACAGCTCCTGCCCGCTCGGCCCCTGGGTGGAGACGGACGTGGACCCCGCCGACCTCACCATCCAGTGCACGGTCAACGGACAGCAGCGGCAGCTCGGCCGCACCAGCGAGATGATCCACTCCGTCGAGGACCTGATCGTCAACATCACCGAGGCCATGACGCTGCTCCCGGGCGACGTCATCCTCACCGGCACCCCGGCTGGGGTCGGCCCCCTGAACGTCGGCGACGAGGTCGCCGTCACCATCGAAGGCATCGGCACTCTCACCAACAAGGTGATCAAGCGTGGCTAACGCGACTTCCCCCAGTTCCTCGGCTCCGCTCGGAAAGGGGGTGCCCCCACGCGTACGTTTCTGTCCGTCCCCGACCGGCAACCCCCATGTGGGCCTGGTCCGTACCGCCCTGTTCAACTGGGCGTTCGCCCGGCACAACGAAGGCACCCTGGTCTTCCGCATCGAGGACACCGACGCGGCCCGCGACTCCGAGGAGTCGTACGACCAGCTGCTCGACTCGATGCGCTGGCTCGGCTTCGACTGGGACGAGGGCCCCGAGGTCGGCGGTCCGCACGCCCCGTACCGCCAGTCGCAGCGCATGGACATCTACCGGGACGTCGCCGCGAAGCTGCTGGAGGCGGGTCACGCCTACCCCTGCTACTGCTCGACCGAGGAGCTGGACGCCCGCCGCGACGCCGCCCGCGCCGCAGGCAAGCCTTCCGGCTACGACGGCCACTGCCGCGACCTCTCCGCCGAGCGGAAGGCCGCCTACGAGGCCGAGGGCCGCAAGCCCATCGTCCGCTTCCGGATGCCCGACGAGGCGATCACCTTCGACGACCTGGTGCGCGGCGAGATCACGTACCTCCCGGAGAACGTCCCGGACTTCGGCATCGTCCGGGCCAACGGCGCACCGCTGTACACGCTGGTCAACCCGGTCGACGACGCGCTGATGGAGATCACCCACATCCTGCGCGGCGAGGACCTGCTCTCCTCCACGCCCCGGCAGATCGCCCTCTACAAGGCGCTGACCGAGCTGGGCATCGCCAAGGACACCCCGGCCTTCGGTCACCTCCCGTACGTGATGGGCGAGGGCAACAAGAAGCTCTCCAAGCGCGACCCCGAGTCCTCGCTCAACCTCTACCGGGAGCGCGGGTTCCTCCCCGAGGGCCTGCTGAACTACCTGTCCCTGCTGGGCTGGTCGCTCGCGGCGGACCGCGACATCTTCTCCATCGACGAGATGGTCGCCGCGTTCGACGTCACGGACGTGAACCCGAACCCGGCGCGCTTCGACCTGAAGAAGTGCGAGGCGATCAACGCCGACCACATCCGCCTGCTCGACGTGAAGGACTTCACCGAGCGCTGCGCCCCCTGGCTGCGCGCCCCCTTCGCCCCCTGGGCGCCGGAGGACTTCGACGACGCCAAGTGGCAGGCCATCGCCCCGCACGCCCAGTCGCGGATGAAGGTCCTCTCCGAGATCACGGACAACGTCGACTTCCTGTTCCTGCCCGAGCCCGTCTTCGACGAGGCCTCCTGGGCGAAGGCCATGAAGGAGGGCAGCGACGCGCTGCTCCGCACGGCCCGCGCGAAGCTCGACGCCGCCGACTGGTCGTCCCCGGAGTCCCTCAAGGAGGCGGTCCTGGCCGCCGGTGAGGAGCACGGCCTCAAGCTCGGCAAGGCGCAGGCGCCGGTCCGCGTCGCCGTCACCGGCCGCACGGTCGGCCTGCCGCTCTTCGAGTCCCTGGAGATCCTGGGCAAGGAGACGACGCTGGCCCGCGTCGACGCCGCCCTGGCCCGGCTCGCCGGATAGCCACGAGGAGTACGCACAGGGGGCGGTGTCCGCTGCGGGCGCCGCCCCCTTGCCGTACCCACCCCGCGCGACCGACGAGCGCCCGGCCCTGACGCCCTGCCGGGCCGCCCCCGACGGGCGGCCGGGGGACAGCCGCCCGGCCGCGGCGATACGGTCGTTCCATGAGCATCGACGCGGTGGTCTGGGACATCGACGACACGATCTTCGACTACACGGCGGCGGACCGCGCCGGCATGCGCGGCCACCTGGAGGCCGAGGGACTGCTCGACGGACACACCTCAGTCGAGCAGGCGCTCGGGCGCTGGCGTGAGATCACCGACGCGCAATGGGCGCGCTTCTCGGCGGGTGAGACGGACTGGCAGGGCCAGCGTCGCGACCGCGTCCGGGTGTTCCTGGGGGAGCGGCTGAGCGACGCGGACGCCGACGCGTGGTTCGACCGCTACGTCACGCACTACGAATCCGCCTGGACCCTCTTCCCCGACGTCCTGCCCGTCCTCGACCTCCTCGTCGGCAGCCACCGGCACGCGGTCCTGTCCAACTCCAGCCTCCTCGTGCAGGACCGCAAGCTGCGCGTCCTCGGGGTGCACGACCGGTTCGAGTCGATCCTGTGCGCCGCGGAACTCGGCGTCTCCAAGCCCGCGGCGGCCGCCTTCCACGCGGCCTGCGACGCCCTGCGTCTGCCGCCGCACCGGGTCGCCTACGTCGGCGACCATCCGGAGATCGACGGCCGGGGCGCCGCCGAGGCGGGTCTGCTCTCCGTGTGGATCGACCGTGACGGCGCCCACATCGCGGCCGACGGTCCGCCGACGGGCCCGCACCGCATCGCCTCGCTGGCCGAACTCCCCTCGCTGCTCGGCGCCGATACCCGTTTTGGAGCGCCGTCCACCTTCAGGTAATGTTCTTCCTGCGCCGCCGAGAACGGGCCGAAAGGCCGGAGCTCGGAGGCGCTAGCTAAGACAAGATCCCTCAGGGGATGGTGTCTCAGTGGCCTATGGTGTAATTGGCAGCACGACGGTTTCTGGTTCCGTTAGTCTAGGTTCGAGTCCTGGTAGGCCAGCTCGCAGAGCTCATCTGCACCGCGGAGACCAGCTCCGCAAAGCCCCCGTTGTGTAGCGGCCTAGCACGCTGCCCTCTCACGGCAGTAGCGCCGGTTCGAATCCGGTCGGGGGTACAGATCCTTCTCAGGGGGACAGTCCGGGTCGCACCCGCTGGCTCTCATGCAGGATCGCTAGGGCCCCCGTTGTGTAGCGGCCTAGCACGCTGCCCTCTCACGGCAGTAGCGCCGGTTCGAATCCGGTCGGGGGTACTGGTCTAAACCACCATGGGCTATGGTGTAATTGGCAACACTACGGTTTCTGGTACCGTCATTCTAGGTTCGAGTCCTGGTAGCCCAGCTCGGTTCTGCGGAAACGCACGATCCAAGGCCCCCGTTGTGTAGCGGCCTAGCACGCCGCCCTCTCAAGGCGGTAGCGCCGGTTCGAATCCGGTCGGGGGTACGCAGTTCGAAAGGGTCTCCACTTCGGTGGAGACCCTTTCGGCGTTCCAGGACTCGTCGGCGCTCCCGGACCGTTCTCGTACGGTGACGCCAACTCGACTTCCCTCGAAGGGAGTTCGGTGCTCCAGGGAGGACCTGCCGCGGCGTTGAGGCCGGCCCGTCCCGGAGCGCGAGAAAACGTAGGGGAGAGGGAAGTCCGGTCAGCCGGTGCGGCGCAGAGCCTCGGAGAGCCGCCCCGCGGCGTCGATGACCGCCTGGGCGTGCATCCGGCCCGGGTGACGGGTCAGGCGCTCGATCGGACCGGAGACCGAGACGGCGGCCACCACGCGGTTCGAGGGTCCGCGGACCGGCGCGGAGACGGACGCGACACCCGGCTCCCGCTCACCGATCGACTGGGCCCAGCCCCGGCGTCGTACTCCCGACAGGGCGGTCGCGGTGAAGCGGGCGCCCTGGAGGCCGCGGTGCAGCCGCTCCGGCTCCTCCCAGGCCATCAGGATCTGCGCGGACGAACCGGCCTTCATGGTGAGGGTGGAGCCCACCGGCACGGTGTCCCGCAGACCCGACAGGCGCTCGGCCGCCGCGACGCAGATACGCATGTCTCCCTGGCGGCGGTAGAGCTGGGCGCTCTCGCCCGTGATGTCCCGCACATGCGTGAGCACCGGGCCCGCCGTCGCGAGGAGACGGTCCTCGCCGGCGGCCGCGGCCAGCTCGGCGAGGCGCGGGCCGAGGATGAACCGGCCCTGCATGTCACGCGCCACCATGCGGTGGTGCTCAAGTGCCACGGCGAGGCGATGTGCCGTGGGTCTTGCCAGTCCGGTCGCCGCGACCAGGCCCGCGAGGGTGGCCGGACCGGACTCCAGAGCGCTCAGGACAAGGGCTGCCTTGTCCAGAACGCCGACGCCGCTACTGTTGTCCATGAAACGATACTCGCGTCTCACTCTGTGAAACGCAAGTTCAATTTCCGGTGGAACGCGCCACCCTTGTAGACACGACGGCCCGCGGACCAACGGGCCGGGCGGACGACGTCCGGACGAGGGGTACGGACGTCTGCCGCCTCGGAAATCTCTAGTTGGGCCGGCGCCACACAAGCCGGTCGGAGGGAAAGCGATGGGTAGGACACTCGCGGAGAAGGTCTGGGACGACCATGTCGTCCGGCGCGCCGAGGGCGAGCCCGACCTCCTCTTCATCGATCTGCACCTGCTGCACGAGGTGACCAGCCCGCAGGCCTTCGACGGTCTCCGTCAGGCGGGGCGTCCCGTGCGGCGGCTCGACCTCACCATCGCCACCGAGGATCACAACACCCCGACCCTCGACATCGACAAGCCCATCGCGGACCCGGTCTCCCGGGTCCAGCTGGAGACGCTGCGCAAGAACGCGGCCGACTTCGGTGTGCGCCTGCACTCCCTGGGCGACGTGGAGCAGGGCGTGGTCCACGTGGTGGGCCCCCAGCTCGGCCTGACCCAGCCCGGCACCACCGTGGTCTGCGGCGACTCGCACACCTCCACGCACGGAGCCTTCGGTGCCCTGGCGTTCGGCATCGGCACCTCGCAGGTCGAGCACGTGCTGGCCACCCAGACGCTGCCGCTGGCCCGCCCGAAGACCATGGCCATCACGGTCGACGGCGACCTGCCCGACGGCGTCACCGCAAAGGACCTCATCCTCGCGATCATCGCCCGGATCGGCACCGGCGGAGGCCAGGGCTACATCCTGGAATACCGCGGCTCCGCCATCGAGAAGCTGTCGATGGAAGCCCGCATGACCATCTGCAACATGTCGATCGAGGCCGGCGCCCGCGCGGGCATGATCGCCCCCGACGAGACCACCTTCGCCTATCTCGAGGGCCGCGCGCACGCCCCCGAGGGCGAGGACTGGGACGCCGCCGTCGCGTACTGGAAGACCCTGAAGTCCGACGACGACGCCACCTTCGACGAGGAGGTCGTCATCGACGCCTCCTCCCTGGCGCCGTTCGTCACCTGGGGCACCAACCCGGGCCAGGGCGCGCCGCTTTCGGCAGCCGTCCCCGACCCCGCTTCGTACGAAGACGCTTCGGAGCGCCTGTCCGCCGAAAAGGCCCTGGAATACATGGGGTTGACCGCCGGACAGCCGCTGCGGGACATCAAGGTCGATACCGTCTTCGTAGGTTCGTGCACCAACGGCCGTATCGAGGACCTGCGGGCCGCGGCCTCGATCGTCGAGGGCCGCAAAGTCGCCGACGGCGTACGGATGCTGGTCGTCCCCGGCTCCGCGCGGGTCGGTCTGCAGGCCGTCTCCGAAGGCCTGGACGTGGTCTTCAAGGAGGCCGGCGCCGAATGGCGGCACGCGGGCTGCTCGATGTGTCTCGGCATGAACCCGGACCAGCTGGCCCCCGGCGAGCGCTCCGCGTCCACCTCGAACCGCAACTTCGAGGGCAGGCAGGGCAAGGGCGGCCGTACGCACCTCGTATCGCCGCAGGTGGCGGCCGCGACCGCGGTCCTCGGCCACCTCGCCTCCCCGGCCGACCTGTCCGACGCCCCCGTGCCCGCTGGAGTCTGAGAGTCATGGAAGCATTCACCAAGCACACCGGCCGGGCCGTCCCGCTGCGCCGCAGCAACGTCGACACCGACCAGATCATCCCCGCCCACTGGCTCAAGAAGGTGACCAGGGACGGCTTCGAGGACGGCCTCTTCGAGGCCTGGCGCAAGGACCCGTCCTTCGTCCTCAACCAGCCCGAGCGCAAGGGCGCCACGGTGCTGGTGGCGGGCCCCGACTTCGGTACCGGCTCCTCCCGTGAGCACGCCGTCTGGGCCCTGCAGAACTACGGCTTCAAGACCGTCCTCTCGTCCCGCTTCGCGGACATCTTCCGGGGCAACTCGCTCAAGAACGGCCTGCTCACCGTGGTTCTGGAGCAGAAGACCGTGGACGCGCTCCAGGAGCTGGTGGAGAAGGACCCGCAGGCCGAGATCACCGTCGACCTGGAAGCCCGCGAGGTGCGCGCGGAAGGCATCACCGCCGCCTTCGAACTCGACGAGAACGCCCGCTGGCGGCTGCTGAACGGGCTGGACGACATCTCCATCACCCTCCAGAACGAGGGCGACATCGCCACGTACGAGGCCAAGCGGCCCTCGCACAAGCCGAAGACGCTCCAGGTCTGACCCGAGGGCCGTTCCGCGGCCGGGGCAAGACTGATTTCAGCCACCCGCAACACCCCTCTGTACCCCCAATCGTGGACGGTTGGGGGTACAGCTGTGTCGGCCCTCGAAGGCCCCTCGTCCACCCCCCTGACACCTGTCAACTCCCTTAGTTACAAGGGAGTTTGCCTGGGTACGCGCACTGTGGCGCAGCTTCCGGCCGGCGTCGCCAGGAGGCCCTCGGGAGGCGGCAGTTACCCCCTGCGCAGGCGACAACTCGCCCCAGATGGCACAATCTGTGCATGGAACGCGACGGCCAACTCGAGCTCTACACGGCAGTCGCGGCCCAACTCAAGGAAGCGCACACAAGAGTGCGCGCACTGCAAGTCCCGGAGGGCGTACGGATGGCGCTGGCCCGGAAGCTGCTGGTCATTACGGCCGCGGCCAAGCACGATCTCGCCGATGCGACAAGGCGTCTGGAGCGGTTCACCAACGACCTCGACGAGGGCCGATTCCCCGAAGAGGAACGCTGAGGAACTCCGCTGCGGCCCGAGTTCGTTGCGGCACAAGGGTGATTAGCCCGTTTCGTGTTTGATTTGCGGTATATATCTGCCTAACGTGCGAAAAAGCTTGAACGCATTCGTTCGGGCAATGTCTCCGAAGGGGAAGACGTGAACAAGGCGCAGCTCGTAGAAGCGATTGCCGACAAGGTCGGTGGCCGCCAGCAGGCCGCCGACGCGGTCGACGCGGTACTGGACGCGGTCGTCCGTGCGGTCGTCGGCGGGGACCGGGTCTCGGTCACCGGCTTCGGTTCCTTCGAGAAGGTCGACCGTCCGGCTCGTTACGCCCGCAACCCGCAGACGGGTGAGCGCGTCCGGGTCAAGAAGACCTCGGTGCCGCGCTTCCGCGCGGGTCAGGGCTTCAAGGACCTGGTGAGCGGCTCGAAGAAGCTCCCGAAGAACGACGTCGCGGTCAAGAAGGCCCCGAAGGGCAGCCTGTCCGGCGGCGCTTCGGCGACGGTGAAGAAGGCCGCGGCCAAGAAGGCCACCACCGCCAAGAAGGCGGCGACGGCCCGCAAGGCCGCCACCGCCAAGAAGACGACCGCGAAGAAGACCACCGCGGCCGCGAAGAAGACCACGGCGACGGCGAAGAAGACCACCGCCAAGAAGACCACGGCCACCGCCAAGAAGGCCACGGCGAAGAAGACCACCGCCAAGAAGGCGACGGCCAAGAAGGCTCCGGCGAAGAAGGCGACGGCCAAGAAGGCCCCCGCCAAGAAGTCGACGGCGCGCAAGACCACCGCCAAGAAGGCCACCGCCCGCTAGAAGCAGGGCGCTGGGATACCTCACGCGACGGGCCGGGCTCCCCTCGGGAGCCCGGCCCGCGGCGTTCTCAGAACGTCTGCAGGGTGATCAGTGTGATCCGGCGCCGCTCGCCCTCGCCCTCCGTCTCGATCCGCACGCGCTGCCCGGGCCGCAGCAGCCGCAGCCCGCCGGCGTCGAACGCCGCCCCGTCGAAGGGCACCGGAGTTCCGTCGTCGAGCAGCACCTGTCCGCTGCGGGTCTCGGGGTCGTACGTGTACGAGGTCGCCTGCATGGAGGCAGCCTACTGACCCCGGGCGGCGCGCCCGACGGCCGCGCGGGACGCGGTGCCTCCCCCGAATCCGCTGAATCCGTGCCGTGGCACAGGTGGTCCGCGGGCGCGGAGACCCCCGGCCGGCCCAGCGCCTCGGCACGAACCCGCCGCCGCGCCGGTACGCGGCCGCCGGAACACCCGTCCGTCGTCGGCGGACCCGCCTACTGTTCCGGAATCAGCAGCCGGGCCGCCGCCGCGAGCGTGCGCGGTCCCACCCCGAGCGTCAGCGCCGCCCGCAGATCGTCCCCGGTGTCCACGTCCTGCCGTACGGAATCCACGGCGTCGGGACGGAGTTCCGCGGCACCCGACGCACGATGGCGGGCCCGGGAATCGGTGCCGAAAGCCGGAAGCAATTCGAGACCCGGGGAAGCGGCGAGGAGTGTCGTCCCGATCGCGGCCGCATCGGGCAGGAATGCGCGGGGGAATTCGGCGGCCGCGTGCAGTACCCGGGTCAATTCCGAGGGGCGCAGAGCGGGCAGGTCCGCATTCAGGGCCGCGACGGCACTTCCGGGGTCCCGGGAGCGTACGGTCCCCGCTCCGTGCGCCAGTGCGGCGTTCAGGCCGCCGCCCGGTTCGTCCGCGACGATGCGCGCGCCCAGCGCGGCCAGCTCCCGCCCGGCCAGCGGGTCGCCCGTGACGACCACCACATCCCCGACCGCCTCGCAGGCCAGCACGGCCGCCACGGTGTCCTGCGCGAACGCCAGGGCGAGGGCCGGGCGCAGTCCCGCGGAGGCCGTGTCCGCAAGCCTGCTCTTGGCCCGCGCCAAGGGCTTGAGGGGAATGACCACAGTCCACCGCACGAGCACTCCGCCCTCTCTCGTCACGCCTTATTGTGACCCGCCGACCCTGGCGGTGCGGACGCCGGGGCGTACGGTGTTCTCGACAGACAGGCGGCCTGGGGCGACACTTGTGCGGCCCCCCAGGCCCAAGAGGAAGGTGTCCGCGTGCCCCGCCGCAGAATCGGCTTCTGGTACCGCTTCGCAGCGGTTCTCTGCAAACCGCCGCTGGTGGTTCTGATCAAGCGGGACTGGCGCGGAATGGAGAACATTCCGGCCGAGGGCGGATTTATCACCGCGGTGAACCACAATTCGCATGTGGATCCCTTCGCGTACGCGCACTATCAGTACAACACGGGGCGTGTTCCGCGCTTCCTGGCGAAGGCCGGCCTTTTCCGGAAGGGATTCGTCGGCGCCGCGATGCGCGGTACCGGACAGATCCCCGTCTACCGCGAGAGCACCGACGCGCTGAGCGCCTTCCGGGCCGCCATCGACGCCGTGGAGCGCGGTGAGTGCGTCGCCTTCTACCCCGAGGGCACCCTCACCCGTGACCCCGACGGCTGGCCGATGACCGGCAAGACGGGCGCCGCCCGGGTCGCCCTGCAGACCAGGTGCCCGGTGATTCCGGTCGCCCAGTGGGGCGCCAACGAACTGCTCCCGCCCTACGCCAAGAAGCCCGACGTCCTTCCGCGCAAGACCCACCGCGTGCTCGCGGGCCCGCCGGTGGACCTCACGCGCTTCTACGACAAGGAGATGACCCCGGACCTCCTGAAGGAGGCCACCGAGGTCATCATGGCCGCCGTCACCGCGCAGCTGGAGCTGATCCGCGGCGAGAAGGCGCCCGAGAAGGTGTACGACCCCCGCGAGGTGCGTATCGCGCAGCGCCGCAGGGCCGCGGCCCGGGCGAAGGTACAGCAGGAAGAGGAGCAGGGCACGTGAGCAACCCGGTCAGGGCAGCCGTCTTCGGGACCGGATCGTGGGGCACGGCCTTCGGGATGGTGCTGGCCGACGCGGGGTGCGACGTCACCCTGTGGGCGCGCCGACCCGAACTCGCGGAAGCGGTCAACTCCACGCGGATGAACCCGGACTACCTCCCGGGCATCGAACTCCCGGAGAACCTGCGGGCCACCGCCGACCCCGCCGAGGCGGCGCGCGCCGCCGACTTCACCGTGCTCGCCGTGCCGTCCCAGACCCTGCGCGCCAACCTCGCCGAGTGGGTGCCGCTGCTGGCCCCCGGCACCGTGCTCGTCTCCCTGATGAAGGGCGTCGAACTCGGCACGGTGAAGCGGATGAGCGAGGTCATCGAAGAGGTCGCCAAGGTCTCCGCCGACCGCGTCGCCGTCGTCTCCGGACCCAACCTCGCCAAGGAGATCGCCCAGCGGATGCCCGCCGCGGCGGTCGTCGCCTGCCCCGACGAGTCGGTGGCCCGCCGGCTGCAGGCCGCCTGCCACACGCCGTACTTCCGCCCGTACACGATCACGGACGTCGTGGGCTGCGAACTCGGCGGCGCCGTGAAGAACGTGATCGGTCTCGCGGTCGGTATCGCCGACGGCATGGGACTCGGCGACAACGCCAAGGGCTCGCTCATCACCCGCGGTCTCGCCGAGACGACCCGCCTCGGACTCGTCATGGGCGCCGACCCGATGACGTTCTCCGGCCTCGCGGGCCTCGGGGACCTCGCCGCGACCTGTTCCTCGCCGCTCTCCCGCAACCACACCTTCGGCCTCAACCTCGGCCGTGGCATGACGCTGCAGGAGACCATCGCGATCACCCGGCAGACCGCCGAGGGCGTCAAGTCCTGCGAGTCAGTGCTGGATCTGGCGCGCCGCCACGGCGTCGACATGCCCATCACGGAGACCGTGGTCGGCATCGTCCACGAGGGCAAGCCTCCGGTCGTCGCCCTCAAGGAGCTGATGTCGCGCAGCGCCAAGCCCGAACGGCGCTGAACGGGCCCCGGCGCACCGCCGGGTGGGCGACGCTCCGCAACGGCCCGTACGACGCTGAGCAACGGCCGTCGTGGGGCGCTGACTCAGCGCACGGCCACCGGGTACTCTCAACCCGATATGAGCACCGAGAACCTCACCCAGAGCCCTGAGCAGCCGCGTCGCAAGCCGCGCGTGGCTGTCGTCTTCGGCGGCCGCAGCTCCGAACACGGGATCTCCGTGGTCACGGCGGGCGCCGTCCTCAGCGCCATCGACCGTGCCAAGTACGACGTCCTGCCGATCGGCATCACCCAGGACGGCCGGTGGGCGCTCACCGCGGACGACCCGGAGCGCATGGCGATCGTCGACCGCAGGCAGCCCAGCGTCGAGCAGCTCGCCGAGTCCACCGAGGGTGTCGTGGTGCTCCCCGTGGACCCGTCCAACCGCGAGGTCGTCTACAGCGAACCCGGTTCGGTCCCCAAGGCGCTCGGCGAGGTCGACGTCGTCTTCCCGGTGCTGCACGGCCCGTACGGCGAGGACGGCACCCTGCAGGGCCTCCTGGAGCTGTCCGGCGTCCCCTACGTCGGCTCGGGTGTGCTCGCCTCGGCCGTCGGCCAGGACAAGGACTACATGAAGCGGGTGTTCACCTCGTTCGGCCTCAAGGTGGGCCCCTACGTGGTGATCCGGCCCCGCGAGTGGCAGCAGGACGAGTCCGCCGCCCGCAAGAAGATCGTCGACTTCGCGGGTGAGCACGGCTGGCCGCTGTTCGTGAAGCCCGCGCGCGCGGGCTCCTCGTTCGGCATCACCAAGATCGACGGCCTCGACGGCCTCGACGAGGCGATCGCGGAGGCCCAGCGGCACGACCCGAAGATCATCGTGGAGGCGCTGCTGCGCGGCCGCGAGATCGAGTGCGGCGTCCTGGAGTTCGAGGACGGGCCGCGCGCCTCGGTCCCCGCCGAGATCCCGCCGGTGCAGTCGCACGCCTTCTACGACTTCGAGGCCAAGTACATCGACTCGGCCGACGGGATCGTGCCCGCGCCGCTCACCGAGGAGCAGACCGCCGAGGTCCGCCGGCTCGCCGTCGAGGCCTTCGAGGCCGCCTCCTGCGAGGGCCTGGTCCGCGCGGACTTCTTCCTCACCGAGGACGGCGAGTTCGTGATCAACGAGATCAACACGATGCCGGGCTTCACGCCGATCTCCATGTACCCACGCATGTGGCAGGAGACGGGCGTGAACTACGCGGAGTTGGTCGACCGCCTCGTTCAGGCGGCGCTGCGCCGCTCGACAGGTCTGCGCTGAGCCCTGTGCCGTACCGCGGTGTCAGTCGGCGATCCCCACGGGGATCGCCTTCTTGACGGAGGCCGCGAGCCCCACCAGTACGCCGGACAGGTCGTCCGTCTTCGGGACCGTGACCTGGACGTACGTCTTGCGCAGGGCGGTGGTGAGGCGGGTGGACCCGTCGTCCCGCTTCTCCATCAGCCAGTCGACGCCGTTCACACCGCCGCCGACCGCCTTCGGGTCGTTGCCCGAGGCCACCTTCGGGTCGGTCATCTTCGGAGGCCGTTCGACACCGCAGCGCAGTATGATCGCCGTCGCCGGGCTTCCCCAGCCCGCGGTCAGCGCGGACCGGGGCTCCGGGTCCTCACGGCTGTGGCCGTCCAACGTCCGCGGCAGCGCCTTGTCCAGGTTCTGGCACAACTCGGTGGCCTTCTGCCCCGGGCTCGGAACCGCGACGGACGTGTTGTCGTCTGCTGAGGAGCAGCCCGCGATCGCGGTCAGAACCGCGATGACGGGCAGCCCGAGGAGAGCGACGTGCCGGTGACGGAAGAAGTTCACCGGCCAAGGGTAGACGGGGGCTAGAGGTGAACGACCGGGCAGGTCAGGGTGCGGGTGATGCCGTCCACTTGCTGGACCTTGGCGACCACCATGCGGCCGAGATCGTCCACGGTCTCGGCCTGGGCCCGCACGATCACGTCGTACGGTCCTGTCACGTCCTCGGCCTGGATCACCCCCGAAATCTTGCTGATCGTCTCGGCGACGGTCGACGCTTTGCCGACCTCCGTCTGGATCAGGATGTACGCCTGTACCACGGAACCTCCAGGGCGGCCACGAGGATCATGTGGGGAAAAGGAACGCCACGGTATCGCGTTGCCGCTCGCCACGGGGAGACCCGCGGTGACTGGGGCTTGCGCGCCGGGGTGCAGGGACGGCACAAGTTGACGGTCAACTCGACCGTACCGAGTACGGACACCGCTCGCGACCGGGCACGAGCAGCGACAGAGGGAGCACGACGATCATGAAGGGCACCGTGGGCGAGTTGGGGGAGTTCGGGCTCATCCGAGAGCTCACCTCGCGTCTCACCACCACCCCGGCGGTCCGGGTCGGCCCCGGCGACGACGCCGCGGTGGTGGCAGCGCCGGACCGCAGGGTCGTGGCGAGCACCGACATCCTCCTGGAGGGACGGCACTTCCGCCGCGACTGGTCCACGGCGTACGACGTCGGCCGCAAGGCCGCCGCGCAGAACCTCGCGGACATCGCCGCGATGGGCGCCGTGCCGACCGCGCTGCTGCTCGGCCTGGTCGTGCCCGCCGAACTCCCGGCCACCTGGCCCTCCGAGCTGATGGACGGGCTGCGCGACGAGTGCCAGGTCGCGGGGGCGGCCGTGGTCGGCGGCGATGTCGTACGGGGCGACACCATCACCGTCGCGATCACCGCGCTCGGCGATCTGCGCAATCACGAGCCGGTCACCCGGGGCGGCGCCCAGCCCGGTGACGTCGTGGCCGTGACGGGCTGGCTGGGCTGGTCCGCGGCCGGCTTCGCGGTGCTCTCCCGAGGGTTCCGCTCGCCGCGCGCCTTCGTGGAGGCCCACCGCCGCCCCGAACCGCCGTACCACGCGGGCCCCGCCGCCGCCGGACTCGGCGCGACCTCGATGACGGACGTGAGCGACGGACTGATCGCGGACCTCGGGCACATCGCCGAGGCGAGCAAGGTGCGCATCGACATCCGCTCCGGGGACATCGACGTGCCGTCGCAGATGAACGACATCGGGCAGGCCGTCGGCGTCGACCCCATCCAGTGGGTGCTGAGCGGCGGAGAGGACCACGCGATCGTCGCGACGTTCCCGCCGGACGTGAAGCTGCCCGCGCGCTGGAAGGTGATCGGCGAGGTCCTCAACCCGTCGGCGCTTCCCCAGGTCACCGTGGACGGAGCCCCCTGGACGAGCAAGGGCGGCTGGGACCACTTCGGGGACATCGAGTCCTGAGAGCGGCCGCGGAGCCCGGTGCGGTGTGCGCCCGAGGGCGTGCGCCGCGCTTCCGCGTACCCGGACGTACGGCGTAGGACGACCCCGGGATGCCGGGTGCCGCCCGTCCCCGGACAGCAAAAAACCCGCCCACCGGAAGGTGGACGGGTTCAGTGCAAGCGAACCAGCAGTGGCCGCGCGCTAGCGGTTGTCAGCGCGTGACCTTGCCGGCCTTGATGCACGAGGTGCAAGCGTTCACGCGCTTCGGCGTCCCGCTCACAACGGTACGGACGCGCTGGATGTTGGGATTCCAGCGACGGGACGTACGACGGTGCGAGTGCGAGATGCTGTTGCCGAAGCTCGGCCCCTTGCCGCAGACATCGCAGTTGGCAGCCACGGGTCACTCCAAAGACTTCAGATGCACTTACGGTTGATCCCTGCATGCCGGAATCAAGATCTAGGATCTGAGTGGCGGTGCCAGGGGGGTGGCCCGAGTGGATCGGGCAACTGGAGCAGCATACAACGACTGCGTCCGGAGAACGAAACTACCATGGCCCGGCCGACCTCCCGCCCACCCCTCACAGGGCCCCCTACCGGCAGTAACCCTTGCTGGGTCTACGCTGCGACCCACGTCCAGCCGCTCAAGGAGGCGCAGGTGCCGCAGGGACCGCAGACATTCGATGCTCTGGCGGTGCGTACCTGGTGCGGGCTCGCGCTGGAGGCCCTCGGCCGCGCGCGCGAGGAGATCGACGCGATCAACGTCTACCCGGTGGCCGACGGGGACACCGGCACCAACCTGTACCTGACGGTGGAGTCGGCGGCCGCCGCGGTCGAGGCGGTGTTCGCGGGCCACGCGATGGCCGCCGCGTCGGCGCCCCCGCCCCTCGCCGACGCCGTACGGGCGATGGCGCACGGAGCCCTGATCGGTGCCCGGGGCAACTCCGGGACCATCCTCGCTCAGCTGCTGCGGGGCATGGCACAGGTCCTCGCGGCCGACAGCGAGAGCGCCCACACCGACGGCCCGGGACTGCGTCTGGCCCTGCGGCACGCGGCCGAGTCGGCGCGCCAGGCCGTCGCCCACCCCGTGGAGGGAACCGTCCTCACCGTCGCGACGGCCGCCGCCGACGCGGCCTCCGACGCCGAGGGGGACTGCGGCAGCGTGGCGCGGGCCGCCTACGAGGGAGCGCGCGTCGCGCTGGCCGCGACGACCGGGCAGCTGGCCGTGCTGGAGCGGGCCGGAGTGGTCGACGCGGGCGGGCGGGGTCTGGTGGCGCTCCTGTCGGCGCTGGTGCAGACGTTCACGGGAGAGGCGCCGAGGCAGGCCGCCGGGGCCGCCGCCCTCCCTCCGCACGCCGACGGGAAGCCGGACGGCCCGGACGGCACCGAGGCCGAGGCCTGCGGTGACGGAGCGGCCGGGGAGAGCGGTCCCGCCTTCGAGGTGATCTACCTCCTGGAGGCACAGGACGCCGCCGTGGACCGGCTGCGCGAGCGGCTCGACGGACTCGGCGACTCCCTCGTGGTGGTCGGCGGCGACGGACTGTGGAACGTCCACGTGCACGTGGACGACGCCGGTGCCGCCGTCGAGGCGGGCGTCGAGGCGGGGCGCCCCCACCGCATCCGCATCACCCATTTCGGCCTCGGAGACGTCCACGCCGGGGGAGCGGGACGTCCGCCCAGGGAACGGGCGCAGCGCGCCGTCGTGGCCGTCGTACCCGGTGAGGGCCTGGCCGGGCTGTACGCGGAGGCCGGGGCGACGACCGTGCTGGCCCGGCCCGGGGAGCCGCCCGCCAGCGGCGAACTCGTCCAGGCCGTACGACGGGCCCACGCGCTCGAAGTGGTGCTGCTGCCCAACGACGCCGACCTGCGCCACACCGCCGCGGCCGCCGCCGAACAGGCCCGCACCGAGGGTGTCCGGGTGGCGCTCATCCCCACCCGCTCCGCCGTGCAGGGCATCGCGGCACTCGCCGTGCACGAGCCGGAGCGCCGTTTCGACGAGGACGTCGTCGCCATGACCTCGGCCGCGGGTGCCACCCGCTACGCCGAAGTCGCGGTCGCCGAACGGCAGTCCTGGACCATGGCCGGGATCTGCCAGGCCGGGGACGTGCTCGGCCTCATCGACGGCGATGTCGCCGTCATCGGCGCCGACGTCACGACCACGGCGGAGACCGTCCTCGACCGCATGCTCGCCGCCGGCGGCGAAATGGTCACCCTGGTTCTCGGCGACGAGACCCCCGACGCCGTCGCCACCCGCCTCGAAGCCCGGGTGCGGGAGGCCTACCTGGCCGTGGACACCGTGGTGTACCGGGGAGGGCGGCAGGGCGCGCTGCTGCTCATCGGGGTCGAGTAGCCGGCCTCGGGACAGCTGCAGGACCGGTCACGCGGCCGTGGGTTCCGTCGTCCTCGGGCGGGGGACCTCCGACGGCGTGGCGGCTCTGAAGGCGCGTTCGACGGCCTGCCCCCAGTAGGTTCCGGCGAGCATCAGCACGGCACCGAGAGCGGTGAGCACGGTGAGGTGTTCGCCGCCCAGCCCGATGCCGACGGCGACGGCCCACACCGGCTCCGTGCCCAGCAGCAGACTGGCCCGGCTGGCGGAGCTGCGTTGTACCGCCCAGGTTTGGGCGAGGAACGCGAACACACTGCAGAACAGGGCGAGATAGAGCAACTGCGCCCAGCCCGCCGCGCCGACCCCGCCGAGCCGCGGCAGACTGCCCGCGACGGGCACCAGGAACAGGACAGTGCCGACGACCGTCTGAACGGCCGTGATCTGCAAGGGCCTTACCGGCCGACGGGCGGTGAGCCGTCCCACGAGGGCCACGTGAGCGGCCCGGACCAGCGCGGCGGCGAGCATCAACAGGTCGCCGACACGCGGCTCGTGGAAGCCGTTGCCCGACACCAGGAGCCCGACGGCCAGGAGACACAGGCCGGTCGCGGCGAAGTAGCGCGGGGGCAGTCCCGCAGCCCCGGCCGAACGGTCGAGGAACGGGGTGAGCACCACGGTGAGGCTGATGATCAGGCCCGCGTTCGCCGCGCTGGTGTGGGCGACACCGTACGTCTCCAGAACCAGGATCGCGGCCTGTGTGACCCCCAGCACCGAACCGAGCCGCAGCTCGTCCCGTGTGCAGCGGCCCGCCCCTTTCCCGAGGGCGACGACGAGGAGACAGGCGGCGGCCGAGATGCCGTAGCGCGCGAACAGGACGAGCAGGACGGGGAGCGCCGAGGTGGCGGTCTTCGCGGCCAGATAGCTGGAACCCCAGACGGCGGCGACAAGGAGGAGCACTGCGTCAGTGCTGCGGACTCGGGACACGCCCTCACGCTCCCGCAGGCTGACGCTGAAGCACAGAGTCACCTTCTTCAAAGACCTTGAAGCATCACTACAACTACAATGCCCGGATGAACGAGCGGCAGCTGCGGATCCTGCGCGAACTCGGGGAGCTGGGCAGTGTCACCGCCGTGGCCGAGGCGCTGCTGATGACCCCCTCGGCCATCTCCCAGCACCTGCGGCTGCTGCAGCGCGCGATGCCGGTTCCGCTCACCGAACGGGACGGACGGCGGCTGGTGCTCACGGACGCGGGGCGTGCGCTGGCCGGTGCGGCGATCGAGGTGGAGACCGCCCTGGCCCGGGCCCGGCACACCGTCGACGACTTCGTGGACGAGCCGGCCGGCCAGGTGTCGGTGGCGGCCTTCCACAGCGCCGCCTCCACGTTCTTCCCGGTGCTGCTGCGGGGCCGGACCCCCGGTGCGCCGCGGCTCTCGCTCGCCGACGAGGACGTCGCCCAGGACCAGTTCCCCCGGCTCACGCGCGACTACGACCTGGTCCTCGCCCACCATCTCGGCCAGGCACCGCCCTGGCCGCGCACGGTCACCACGACGACCCTGCTGCGTGAACCGCTCGACGTCGCGCTGCCGGCCGACGATCCCCTGGCCCGCCGGGAGCACCTCACCCCGGAGGACGTCGCGGACCGCCCCTGGATCACCGTGCACGACGGCTTCCCGCTGATGGCCACCATCGAGGCCATCGCGACCGCCGCGAACCGGCGGCTCGACATCGTCCACCGCATCAACGAGTTCGCGGTCGTCGCGGAGACGGTCGCCGCGGGCGGCGGGCTCGCCCTGATGCCCCGCTGGACCACCCGCCCGCATCCCGCCCTGGTCCTGCGGCCCCTCGCCGGCGTCCACGCGGTACGGCGTATCGACGTCCTCCACCGCCCCGAACGCGCGGCCCGCAAGGCCGTACGGACCGTGCTCGACGAACTCCGCAACGCGGCGGAGACGATCCGGGAGGGCGACACCGGGGTCAGCGGGGCCACCGGGCAGGCGACGGGCCCGGCGGCCGGACCCCACCCCGAGGGACGCACCCCGGGGGCGGAGGGCGCGGGGTCCTGAGACCGGCCGGCTGTGTGTCCGGCACGGAGCCGTCGAGGCCGGACATCGGGGCGGCGCTCCGGGCCGTCCCGTCCGTCCCGTCCGTCCCGTCCGTCCCGTCCGTCCCGTCCGTCCCGTCCGGACGGCGTCCGCAGGGACGACGGGACAGCGCCGACGTGGGGCCGCCCCGCGCAGGGCGGTCCCGCGCGGGACCGGCGTCGGCGGCCATCCGGCTCAGGCCTTCTCCGGCCTCTCCATGAGTTCCAGTATCCGTTCGGCCTCCGTGCGGCGAGCCTCGGCGGTGTCTCCGTCCAGGCGGGGGCAGGCGTCGAGCACCGCCCGCGCGCGGGCCGCCGCGGCCCCGCGTCGGCCCAGGTCCGCCTCCAGCCGGCCGGCCGCCAGTTCGGCGCCGGTACGGACGTCGAGCACGTCGTCCCCGAGAGAGGCGAACACGGCGATGGCGCGGGCGAGATGACCGAGCGACTCCTCGAACGCGGCCCGCGCGAGGTCCTCTTCCGCGTCGTCCTGGACGGAGCGGGCCACCAGGTCGCCGAACTGGCGGTGCGTGTGGCCGAGTTCGGCGACCGTCCCGCGCCGCACGTCCTCGGCCTCTCGCGCCTCCTCGGTGTCCGCTCCGGGACCGGGCGCCGCACCCGGTGAGCCGGCCGCCTCCGCCGCGGACGCGCACTCGCGCAACGCCGCCACCATCAACTCCCGTGCGCCGTCCAGGTTTTCGCCGGTCCGGGCCGCAGACCACGCGCGCGCCCGGAGCGACCGGACCAGCCCGTTCACGTTGCCCAGCCCGCGCCACAGGTCGCCGGCCCGGGCATACGCCCGGTCCGCCTCGGCGGTCAGCCCGGCGCGTCCGAGGGCCTCGGCGGCGAGATGCGCGAGCATCGCGTGGTCCCGCTGCTCGGGCCAGTGCCGGGCGATGTCCGCGGCCCGCAGCCAGTGCTCGGCCGCCCCGCGGTGCTCGCCCAGCTCGGTCAGGCAGTCGCCGAGCCACCAGCGCGTCTGCACGATCGCGCCGTCGCCGTGCATCTCGCCCGTCAGATCGGGCAGCGCCGACTCCAGGATCTCGGCGGCCTCCGCCCACCGCTCCTGACGGAGCAGGAACCCCCCGAGCTGGTGACGCGCCCAGGCACCGAGCGTGCCGGCCTCACCCGCCTCGTCGGCCCAGTGCGCCGCCTCCAGGGCGTGCTCCGCGGCGGGGCCCACCTGCCCCGTCGCCGCCAGGATCTCCGCCAGCCGCAGCTGCAGCTGGGCCTGGCCGGCCGGCTCCAGGTGGGAGCCACCGTGCTCCAGGGCGGCCCGCGCCGACCGCACCGCCAGCTCCGGGTCGCCCAGGTGCAGGGCGATCCCGGCGAGCCGGGAGTCGTACTCGACCGCGAACCACGGCAGCCCGGCCGCCACGAACCCGTCGACGGCCAGCGTGAGCGACGCGGCCGCCGCCTCCCCGTCCCCGGCGCGCGCCGCCAGCTCCCCGAGCATCGCGTGGGCCTCCGCGCCGCGCGAAGCCACGGCCACGTCATCGGCGCCGTGCGGCGCCACCAGGGCCAGCAGCTCCCGCGCGGCCGCCTCCGCGACGGCCAGGACGTCGTCCTGCGGACCAGGGCCGCCGGGCGGGGCGCTCTCCTGCGCCGACTCCGCCTCCTCCACCCGGTGCATCAGCGTCCGCGCCCGGCCCACCAGCACCGACGCCGTCTGCGCCACCCCGGTGCCGCCCTCCGCGAAGAGGGCGAGGACCTGCTCGCGCAGCTCGGCGCCGGTGGCCAGGGACTCCTCGGAGCCGCCGGTCAACGCCCGGACGTACGCGGCACGGGAGCGCGCAGCCAGCGCCTCGCCGGGGTCACCCGCCTCGGCGTACAGCTCTGCCGCCCGCAGGAACAGGTCGGTGCCCTGAGGACCCTGGCCCATCGCAGCGTGATCGGCGATCGCCGCACGGTCGTGGACGTCCAGCTCCCGCCCCTCGGCGGCCCGCGAGACCGCCGCCCACGCCTCCACGGCGTCCGGACTCCGGCGCGCGGCCAGTCCCCGGGCCTCGGCGAGCAGGGCGTCCAGACCGGCCGTCGCGCGTCCGCCGGGTGCCGCGTCCCCGCCGCTCCCGGCGGACGGCGTGGCACCCTCGGCGCCCTGCGGGGGAGTGTGCGCCGCGGTCGGCGCCTGCTGTCCGGCGCGGGCGGAACGCACGGACCGAACGCCCAGCGGCAGCCGGTCGACGAGCACCGGCCGGTCCATCCGCGCGCCGGCCCGCTCACTCACGTACGACGTGCCGTTGCGGGCGTCGAAACGCCCGGCCAGCGCGAGCGCCTCCCCGCGCGCGTGCACGGCGAGTTCCGCCGCCGTCCACACCTGTCCGGCAGGCCCGGGAACCGTCCGCTCCCCGAGACCCAGAGCGGTCAGGCGGCCCATCAGGAGCGCCACCACCGCCATGAATTCCAGCTTGCTGCGTGGGTCCCCGGAGTCCGTGAAGTAGGCCGGACGCTCCGCGAGGAGCTCCAGGGCGCGCGCCTCGTTGCCGGTGACGGCACAGAACTCCACATGGTCGGCGTACGCGCCCCGCATGCTCTCCATGGCGCGCACCAGCCGGAAGCCCCGCAGATGGTGGGCGCGCGCCTCCTCGACCCGCCCGAGACGCAGCAGCGGCAACAGGGACGACGCGAGCACCGTGTGCGGCTCGTGGGCACAGCTGTACTCGCCCTCCAGGACCGGCGCCCACAACTCCAGCGCCTCCCCGTCGGCGCCGCGCACCGACTGCCACCACCCCTGCCCGTGCAGCTCGCACGCGTGGCAGTCGGCCATCGCGTCGCGGTCGGCGGCGAGCCACGCACCGTACGCACGCTCGGCGCGCGCCAGGTCGCCCAGGTGCGCGGCGACACTGAACTCGGCGCTGCGCACCGCCCGTTCGGAGTGGCCGGCGAGGCGGTAGCGGTGCTCCATCTCGCCGAGCCACTTCTCTATGGAGGCGAGCGGGACGTGCGGCTGGTCGAGCATGCCCGACGACATCCACTTGAAGACCCAGTGCAGGGAGTGGATCTCGTACTCGTCGAAGTCCTCCGGACGCTCGTCCCACATGCGCAGCAGGCGCGCGAAGGGCACGAACATCTTGCCCTTCTCCGAGCTGTAGTTGTAGACCTTCAGTTGGTGTCCGAGCGCCTCGATCACGGCGAGCGGGATGCCCAGCTTCTCGGCCTCCACGAGCAGGTGCTCCGCGCGCGCGTTGCGGCCGGGTCCCTCCGGCTGACCGTAGTTGTCCGCCATCGCCCGGCGCAGCGTGTCGAAGTCCATGGCCGGGTTCATCGGCGGTCGTCCTTTCCGGGGTCGGTGTGCGTGGCCCACTCCAGGAGGCCGATGAAGGCGCGGTTCAGGAGCGCGGAGTCCGCCGGCCGCAACGGGCGCTGGGCCATCAGCAGGGCCTGCCCGTAGAGCGACTCCGTGGCGGTGCCGATGAGGTCCGGCTCGGCGAGCGAACTGATACGCCGGATCAGCGGGTTGAGATGGTTGAGGACCAGCCGCGCGCGCGGGGCGCTGCCCCGCAGCGAGCCGAGGATGCCCGCCCACAGGTCGTCGGCCTGCTCCTCGGCGTCCGCGCGGGCCTGCTCGTGCCGGGCCGCCCGGTCGTCCAGGTGCAGGGCGGGCACCGACAGCGGATGGAAGGCCCGCAGGACGACGTCGCAGCCCAGCGGGTCGAGCCGGGCCCGCGCGGCCGCCAGGAACGCCGACAGCGCCAGCTCCTCGGCCGGGTCCACCGCGTCCAGGTGCGCGGTCACGGTGTCCGCGTCCAGCTCCGAGACGACCGTGCCCGGACGCACCGACGGCAGCGCCTCGACCAGCTCGCTGTCGTACGTGTAACCGCCGTTGACGACCCCGACGCCCTGCGCGGAGGCGATCGGCGCGACCTGGCGGTACTCCTCCACCGTCCGGGTGAAGTGCACCACCGGGTGCCGCTGCGCGAACTCCTCCAGGGACAGCCGTCCATCGGTCGTCTCGAACGGCAGCCACGGCAGCATCGTGCGCAGCATCTCCGGGTCGTGCCGCGCCAGCGACTTCACCCCCAGGTGGTGCACCGAGAGGAACGCGGCCAGCCGCTCCGGATCGCCCGCCGCGAGCCCGGTCAGCCAGGACCGGATGCGCTCGCCGAGCGCCTCCCGTACGGCCGCGAGCGTCTCGTCCTCGTACAGCGACTCGCGCGACGCGGTGGGCCGCAGGCTGTCCGTGTCGAGGACGCAGCGCACGAAGAACGCCCAGTCGGGCAGCAGCTGTTCGGCCCGCTCGGTGAGCAGCATGCCCTTCAGGTGCACCCGGTGACTCGCCCGCTGGGCGGGGCTGACCGCCGACGGCAGCACATAGGCCACACCCCGGATCCCGGCGAGCGGCACGTCCAGGTCGATCGAGTCCAGCGGAGTGAACCCGAACAGGTCGTGACAGTGCCGGGCCAGTGCCACCCGGCGCGTGGCGGGGCTCGGATAGGAGCGGTCCCAGGGCGCGGGGAGATCCGCGATCGCCTCGTCGCCCACCCGCACGTCGTACGGCAGCAGCGCCCCGAAGTCCCGCGCCAGCGACCTGACCCGCTCGGGGCTCAGCCACTCACCGGCCCCGGCGCGCGCCACCAGGTGCACGGTGGTGCCCGGTTCGGGGCGCGCGGAGTGCGGCAGGGTGCGCACGGTGTACGAGCCGTCGTCGGCCGCCGTCCACTCGACCGGCGCCGCGTCGGGCGTCCGCGCGCTGCGGCTGACCACCCGGATGCGCTCGGCCACGACGAAGCAGGCGAGCAGCCCGATCCCGAACTGGCCGAGGAAGTCCGAACGGGCCGACTCCAGGCCGTCGTCGCGCTTGGAGCTGCGGCCGATTGTCGCGAGCAGACTGTGCACGTCGGACTCCGTGAGCCCGATGCCCGAGTCCTCCACGCGCAGGGTGCCGCCCTCGGCGTGCAACCGCACCGTGGCGGGCGCGTCCGGCTGCTCGGCGCGCCGCGCGGTGATCGCGTCCACCGCGTTCTGCAGCAGCTCGCGCAGATAGACCTTGGGGCTGGAGTACAGGTGATGGGAGAGCAGGTCGACCAGACCGCGCAGGTCCACCTGGAACGTGTGAGGTGACGGGGAGGCCGGAGAGGGCTGTGAGGTCTGGGAGTCCATCGTCGCTGCGCCGGTGGGGGGACGTGCGACGGCGCGGGGTCGGGCGGTCCCGGGGGACGGTGACCGCGAAGAGGGCCGGAGCGCGTCATCCTAGGCCCGGAACGAGCCGTCTGACCAGCGGATTTCCAGGACGTATACGGCAATGTCAGTGGTGTGGTGTGCAATGGATCTCGTGCCCGTGCTCGATGAACCACTGAAAAAGGCGCTCGGTGCCGCCACCGCGAAGGTGATGGCCGAGCACCTCGGCCTGCACACCGTCGGCGATCTGCTGCACCACTACCCGCGCAGATACGAGGAGCGGGGGCAGCTCACCCACCTCGCCGATCTGCCGCTGGACGAGCACGTCACCGTGGTCGCCCAGGTCGCCGACGCGCGCCTGCACACCTTCGCCTCCTCCAAGGCGCCCCGCGGCAAGGGCCAGCGCCTCGAAGTCACCATCACGGACGGCAGTGGCCGCCTCCAGCTGGTGTTCTTCGGGCACGGCGTGCACAAGCCCCACAAGGAGTTGCTGCCCGGCACCCGCGCGATGTTCTCCGGCAAGGTCTCCGTCTTCAACCGCCGCCTCCAGCTCGCCCACCCGGCGTTCGAACTGCTGACCGGGGACGGCGACGAGGCCGAGGAGAGTGTCGACAGCTGGGCCGGCGCCCTCATCCCGATCTACCCGGCCACCGCCAAGCTGGAGTCCTGGAAGATCGCCAAGTCCGTGCAGACCGTCCTCCCGAGCGCCCAGGAGGCCGTCGACCCCCTCCCGGACTCCCTGCGCGACGGCCGCGGCCTGGTGGCCCTTCCCGAGGCCCTCCTCAAGATCCACCGCCCACACACCAAGGCGGACGTCGACGACGCCCGCGCCCGTCTCAAGTGGGACGAGGCGTTCGTCCTCCAGGTCGCCCTCGCCCGCCGCCGCCACGCCGACGCCCAACTCCCCGCCGTCGCCCGCGTCCCCGCACCGGACGGCCTGCTCACCGCCTTCGACGCCAAGCTCCCCTTCACCCTCACCGAAGGCCAGCAGAAGGTGTCCAAGGAGATCTTCGACGGCCTCGCCACCGAACACCCGATGCACCGGCTGCTTCAGGGGGAGGTGGGTAGCGGCAAGACAATGGTGGCCCTGCGCGCCATGCTCGCCGTCGTCGACGCCGGGGGGCAGGCCGCGATGCTCGCGCCCACCGAGGTGCTCGCGCAGCAGCATCACCGGTCGGTCACCGAGATGATGGCGGAGCTGGCCGAGGGCGGCATGCTGGGCGGGGCCGAGCACTCGACGAAGGTCGTGCTGCTCACCGGCTCCATGGGGACGGCCGGCCGCCGGCAGGCGCTGCTGGACCTGGTCACCGGCGAGGCCGGCATCGTCATCGGCACGCACGCCCTGATCGAGGACAAGGTCCAGTTCCACGACCTGGGCCTGGTCGTGGTCGACGAACAGCACCGCTTCGGTGTCGAGCAGCGCGACGCCCTGCGCGGCAAGGGGAAGCAGCCCCCGCACCTTCTGGTCATGACCGCCACCCCCATCCCGCGCACGGTCGCGATGACGGTCTTCGGCGACCTGGAGACCTCCGTCCTCGACCAGCTGCCCGCAGGCCGTTCCCCGATCGCCAGCCATGTCGTCCCCGCCGCCGACAAGCCGCACTTCCTCGCCCGCGCGTGGGAGCGCGTGCGCGAGGAAGTGGAGAACGGCCATCAGGCGTACGTCGTCTGCCCCCGCATCGGTGACGAGGACGACGACCCGAAGAAGAGCAAGAAGAAGGCCTCGCCCGAGGACGACGCGGAGAAGCGTCCGCCGCTGGCCGTCCTGGACATCGCCGCCCAGCTCGCCAAGGGCCCCCTCCAGGGGCTCCGGATCGAGGTCCTGCACGGCCGGATGCACCCCGACGACAAGGACGCCGTGATGCGCCGCTTCGCCGCCGGCGAGACGGACGTCCTCGTCGCGACGACGGTCATCGAGGTCGGGGTGAACGTACCGAACGCCACCGCCATGGTGATCATGGACGCCGACCGCTTCGGTGTCTCGCAGCTCCACCAGCTGCGGGGCCGCGTCGGCCGCGGCTCGGCGGCCGGGCTGTGCCTGCTCGTCTCCGAGATGCCCGAGGCGACCCCGGCCCGCCAGCGGCTGAACGCGGTGGCCTCCACGCTGGACGGCTTCGAACTCTCGCGCATCGACCTCGAACAGCGCCGCGAGGGCGACGTCCTCGGCCAGGCCCAGTCCGGCGTCCGCTCCTCCCTGCGCATGCTCGCCGTCATCGACGACGAGGAGATCATCGCGGAGGCCCGCGAGGAGGCCACCGCGGTCGTCGCCGCGGACCCCGAGCTGACCGGCCTGCCCGGCCTGCGCACCGCTCTGGACGCCCTGCTCGACGAGGAACGCGAGCAGTACCTGGACAAGGGCTGAGCCGCGGTGACCGGCCGTCGGCTGAGAGACTGGGAACGACCGACACACCCCCAGCGCAAAGGACCCTCATGACCCGCGTGATCGCCGGCCGGGCCGGCGGACGCCGCCTGGCCGTCCCGCCGGGCACCGGCACCCGCCCCACCTCCGACCGGGCGCGCGAGGGCCTCTTCTCCACCTGGCAGTCCCTGCTCGGCGGCCCGCTGGGCGGCGAGCGCGTCCTCGACCTGTACGCGGGGTCGGGCGCCGTCGGGCTGGAGGCGCTCAGCCGCGGCGCCGGACACACCCTCCTCGTCGAGGCGGACGCCCGCGCGGCCCGGATCATCCGCGAGAACGTGACGACACTGGGCCTGCCGGGCGCCGAGGTCAGAGCGGGCAAAGCGGAGCAGATCATCCGTACGGCGCCGCCCGCGGAACCGTACGACCTGGTCTTCCTCGACCCTCCGTACGCGGTCACGGACGACGATCTTCGCGAGATCCTGCTCACACTCCGGACCGGGGGCTGGCTCACGGCGGATGCGCTCGTCACCGTGGAGCGCAGCACCAGAGGCGGCGAATTCGTGTGGCCGGACGGTTTCGAAGCCGTCAGGGCCCGTCGATACGGCGAGGGCACGTTTTGGTACGGTCGCGCCGCCTCTACGTGCGAAGACGCACGATGACCGGACCGGAGAGCGAGGGACCACTGTTGCGCCGCGCCGTCTGTCCGGGGTCATTCGACCCCATCACCAACGGACACCTCGACATCATCGCCCGCGCCTCGCCGCTGTACGACGTCGTACATGTCGTGGTGATGATCAACCAGTCGAAGCAGGGCCTGTTCACGGTCGACGAGCGGATCGAGCTGATCCGCGAGGTCACGGCCGAGTTCGGCAACGTCCAGGTCGAGGCCTACCACGGCCTCCTCGTCGACTACTGCAAGCAGCGCGACATCCCGGCCATCGTGAAGGGCCTGCGCGCGGTCAGCGACTTCGACTACGAACTCCAGATGGCCCAGATGAACAACGGCCTCTCGGGCGTCGAGACCCTCTTCATCCCCACCAGCCCCACCTACAGCTTCCTGTCCTCCTCCCTGGTCAAGGAAGTCGCGCAGTGGGGCGGCGACATCAGCCACCTCGTGCCGCCGTTGGTTCTGGAACAGCTCACGGAGCGACTGGGCAAGCACTGAGCGGCTGACAGTGCGTCACCCGGTGTCGGGCGGGGCGGCAGTGGTCGTACAGTCGACCCGTCCGTCTCCATCACAGCTGTAGAGAGTGGCGAGCACACGGTGGACGTGCAGAAGAAGCTCGATGAGATCGTGGCTGCGGTCGGCAGTGCCCGGTCCATGCCCATGTCGGCCTCGTGCGTGGTCAACCGCGCCGACCTGCTCTCGATGCTCGAGGAGGTGCGCCAGGCGCTGCCCGGCTCCCTCGCCCAGGCGCAGGAGCTGATCGGCGGCCGTGAGCAGATGGTCGAGCAGGCCCGCCAGGAGGCCGAGCGGATCATCGAGACCGCGCACGCCGAGCGGGGCTCCCTGATCTCCGACACCGAGGTCGCCCGCCGCTCGCAGAACGAGGGCGACCGGATTCTCGCCGAGTCCCGTCAGGAGGCCGAGGAGATCCGCGCCGAGGCCGACGACTACGTCGACTCCAAGCTCGCCAACTTCGAGGTCGTCCTCACCAAGACCCTCGGCTCCGTCGGTCGCGGCCGGGAGAAGCTCCTCGGCACCGGCCCGGGCGTCGACGATCAGGGGTACGAGGACGAGGACGCCCCCGAGCGCAGCCACGACCCGGAGACCCTGCGCCGCAACGCCGACGAATACGTCGACGTCAAGCTCGGCGCCTTCGAGGCCGTCCTCGCCAAGACCCTGGAGGCCGTCGGCCGCGGCCGGCAGAAGCTGCACGGCCGGATCGCCAGCGACGACCTCGGTGACCTGACGCCCTTCGGCGACGACGGGACGCCGGGCCTGCACACCAGCGACTCCGACTACCTGGCCGGCCTCGCCGACCTGGCCGAGGCCCCGGAGCAGCCCGTCCAGAGCCCGGAGGTGCCGGCCCAGCAGCCGTCGTACGGCCAGCAGCAGGAGGCGTACGCCTACCAGCACCAGCAGCAGGACCCGTACGCCTACCAGCAGCAGTACGCCCAGCAGCAGGACCCCTACGGCTACCAGCAGGCCGATCCGTACGCCGCCTACCCGCAGCAGGGCTACGACCAGCAGGCCGCGTACGACCAGAACCAGCAGCAGGCGTACGTCCAGCAGCAGGGGCAAGTCCAGGAACAGCAGGCGCAGGCGCTCGACGAGACCAGTCTCTTCGACACCAGCATGATCAGCGCCGAGCAGCTCAGGGCCTACGAACAGGGGCGCGGCGGCCACTGACGGCCGGGCGGGGAGGGCCGCGCGCCGGGGGACGGGGCGGGGCGCTCGGACCGGATTGGGCCGTGAGCGAAAGGTCCAGTATCCTGGCTCTTCGGTCGCGTGTACGTCCGCGATCAACGCTGCCCACGGAACACCAGGGGCAGCGTCCCCATGAGTTCGAAGATCGAAAGCAGGAATGGCTCTGAACGCCCGCCTCGACCACCGCAACCCTCTCGTGTTCGACACACACGAGCTGGGGCGGCGTCCTGGCGCGCTGCAGCGCCTGAACCGCACGATCGACGCGCCCCTGGATCTCGGCATCCAGGGTGTCATCGGAGTGCCGGAAGGCGCCCCGGTGGAACTCGACCTCCGCTTGGAGTCGGTCATGGACGGGGTGCTTGTCACAGGCACCGCGCGTGCATCGGCCAAGGGGGAGTGCGTAAGGTGTCTGGAGCCGCTCGAGCAGGTGCTCGAAGCGGATTTCCAGGAGATGTTCTCGTACCCTGACGCCGATGACCGGGGCCGCCCCAAGGCGGAGCCGGCCGACGACGCCGAGGATGACGAGGACACGCTCTTCCTCGAGGACGGCCTGTTCGACCTCGAACCCGTGCTGCGTGATGCGGTAGTGCTCGCACTGCCGATGCAGCCGGTGTGCCAGGACGACTGCCCGGGCCTGTGCTCCGAATGCGGAGCCCGGCTGGCGGACGACCCGGAGCACCACCATGACGCCGTCGACATCCGTTGGGCGGCACTGCAGGGACTCGCCGGTTCACTCGAAGATGGCGAGAAGGACGAGTTGAGCGGCGCCGAACCTGGCGTCGACGAGAAGCAGGAGAAGTAGCCGTGGCTGTTCCGAAGCGGAAGATGTCGCGCAGCAACACGCGCCACCGCCGGTCGCAGTGGAAGGCTGCGGTCCCCAACCTGGTTGCGTGCGAGCGCTGCCACGAGCCCAAGCTGCAGCACATTGCGTGCCCGGCTTGCGGCACCTATAACAAGCGCCAGGTCCTCGAGGTCTGAGCGGCTGGTGAGAGGTCTGATGTCTGACGCCAAGGCGGACTTGAACGCCAAGAAAAAGGCGGAGAACACAGCCTCGTCCCACACGCTTCTGGAAGGGCGGCTCGGCTACAAGCTCGAGTCCGCCCTTCTGGTGCGTGCGCTGACCCATCGTTCCTACGCGTACGAGAACGGCGGTCTGCCGACCAACGAGCGCCTGGAGTTCCTCGGGGACTCCGTGCTGGGGCTCGTGGTCACGGACACGCTGTACCGCACCCACCCCGACCTGCCCGAAGGCCAGCTGGCCAAGTTGCGGGCCGCGGTGGTCAATTCTCGTGCGCTGGCGGAAGTGGGCCGCGGCCTCGAACTCGGCTCCTTCATCCGGCTCGGCCGGGGTGAAGAAGGCACGGGAGGCCGGGACAAGGCATCCATCCTCGCCGACACCCTTGAAGCGGTGATCGGCGCTGTCTATCTCGACCAGGGTCTGGAAGCGGCGGGCGACCTCGTCCACCGGCTCTTCGACCCGCTGATCGAGAAGTCCTCCAACCTCGGTGCCGGCCTGGACTGGAAGACCAGTCTCCAGGAGCTCACCGCGACCGAAGGGCTCGGCGTTCCCGAGTACCTGGTCTCGGAGACCGGTCCCGACCACGAGAAGACCTTTACTGCTGCCGCCCGCGTCGGAGGCGTCTCGTACGGCACCGGCACCGGCCGCAGCAAGAAGGAGGCGGAGCAGCAGGCCGCGGAGTCCGCGTGGCGTGCGATACGCTCCGCCGCGGACGAACGCGCTAAGTCGGCCCAGGCCGCGGAGCAGGCGGCTCGCGCCGCTCAGCCTCCGGCCCATGACGCCGAGGGGACCGACGAAACCCCCTCGACGCCGACCACCGACACGGCCACGGCCTGATCCTTCACAAGAAGCACCGCACCATCGGACCCCGTCGCAGCGCACCAGCGCCGCGGCGGGGTCCGTGCGTGTGCGGGCCGGGGGAGCGGGCGCGACTGCGCCACGACAGTGCCCGCCGCGTGCGATGTACGCTTCCGGCATCACCCCTCAGTCCGCCCCTCCGGAGGAGTCCCGTGCCCGAGTTGCCCGAGGTCGAAGTCGTGCGGCGGGGCTTGGAGCGCTGGGTGTCCGGGCGGGTCGTGAAGTCCGTCGAGGTGCGCCATCCGCGGGCCGTGCGGCGGCACTTGGCGGGGCCGGACGGCTTCGCGAAGTCGCTGGAGGGGCAGCGGATCGGTGAGGCCATGCGCCGCGGCAAGTACCTGTGGCTGCCGCTCGACGACTCCCCGTACTCCGTGCTCGCGCACCTCGGGATGAGCGGTCAGCTCCTCGTGCAGCCGGAGGAGGCCGTGGAGGAGAAGCATCTGCGGATCCGTTTCCGCTTCGACGACCCCCTCGGCACCGAGCTGCGCTTCGTCGACCAGCGGACCTTCGGTGGTCTCTCACTGCACGAGAACACCGCGGACGGACTGCCCGACGTCATCGCCCACATCGCCCGCGATCCGCTGGACCCGCTCTTCGACGACGCCGCCTTCCACGTCGCCCTGCGGGCCCGCCGTACGACGATCAAGCGCGCCCTGCTCGACCAGTCGCTGATCAGCGGCGTCGGGAACATCTACGCGGACGAGGCGCTCTGGCGCTCCAAGCTGCACTACGAGCGACCGACGGGGACCATGACCCGGCCGCGCACCGCCGAACTCCTCGGCCACATCCGCGATGTCATGAACGACGCCCTCGCCGTCGGCGGCACCAGTTTCGACAGCCTCTACGTCAACGTGAACGGCGAGTCGGGCTACTTCGACCGCTCGCTCGACGCGTACGGGCGGGAGGGCGAACCGTGTCGTCGCTGCGGGACGCCGATGCGGCGGCGGGCCTGGATGAACCGCTCCAGCTACTTCTGCCCGCGCTGTCAGCGCGCGCCGCGCCCGGGCGCCGACCTCTGACCGTCGCACTCGCCGTACTTCCCGCAGGTCACGCGCCGCGCGTCGTGTCGTAGCGCCCGCGAGACTCCAGTACCTCGTCCATGTTGCCCTCCACGAAGGTGATGAGGGTCAGCAGGTGCTCGGCGACCTGACGGCCGAGCGGCGTGAGGCTGTAGTCGACGCGCGGCGGGTTCGTGGGCTGTGCGTCCCGGTGTACCAGCCCGTCGCGCTCCAGCGCGTGCAGGGTCTGGGAGAGCATCTTCTCGCTGACGCCGTCGACCCGGCGCCGCAGCTCGTTGAAGCGGAACGTGCCGTCGTGCAGTGCCCCCAGCGTGAGCGAGCCCCAGCGGCCGGTGACGTGCTCCAGCGTGCCCCGGGACGGGCAGCCGCGCGCGAAGACGTTGTACGCGAGGTCCTCGTCGTCGGGGCACACGGCGCCCTCGTCGCGGTCGGGACGCTCGGAGACAGGGGCGACGGATTCCATGCAGACAGCATACGCAGACACAGCGCTTCCCGAAAGGTTGCACTAACCAGAAGTTAGTGCTTTCCTTTCGGCATCGCCGGTGAGCAGCTCATACGCTGCTCCCGTACTCGTTCTCTGAGGAGTCCCTACCGTGACGACCCCTGTTGTCTCCATCGCCTACCACTCCGGCTACGGCCACACCGCGGTCCTCGCCGAAGCCGTCCGCACGGGTGCTCTCGAGGCCGGTGCCGAGGTCCACCTGATCAAGGTCGACGAGATCACCGACGCGCAGTGGGAGCAGCTCGACGCCTCGGACGCCTTGGTCTTCGGGTCGCCGACGTACATGGGCACGGCGTCGGGCGCCTTCCACGTCTTCGCGGAGGCGTCCTCGAAGCGCTGGTTCGGACAGGACTGGAAGGACAAGCTGGCCGCCGGGTTCACCAACTCCGGCTCCAAGAGCGGCGACAAGCTGCACACCCTGCAGTTCTTCCAGATCCTCGCCGCTCAGCACGGCATGAACTGGGTCAACCTCGGTCTGCACCCGGGCTGGAACAACAGCGCCGGCTCCGAGCACGACCTCAACCGCCTCGGCGTCTTCGCGGGCGCCGCGGCGGCCACCAACGTCGACGAGGGACCCGACGCGGTCCACGCCTCCGACATCGCCACCGCGGAACACCTGGGCCGCCGGATCACCGAGACGGCCCGCGTCTTCACCCTGGGCCGCGCGGCCGCGGCGGTGCCGGTCGCCTAGCCGAGGGTCGGCACGCCGCGAGCAGCACCAGAGGCTCGTCCGCGTGACGGCGAGAGGGTCCGGGCATCGCGGGGGCCGGTCGTGCGGGGTCGGCTCAGTAGCCGAAGTCCTGCGTCCACCAAGGGCCGCCCGAGCCGAAGTGGGCTCCGACGCCGAGGGTCTTGAAGTCGCAGTTCAGTATGTTCGCGCGGTGGCCGGGGCTGTCCATCCAGGCCTCCATCACCGCTTCCGCGGTGGTCTGGCCGCGGGCTATGTTCTCGCCGCCGAGGCTGGTGATGCCGGCCTGCGCCGCACGGTCCCAGGGGCTGAGGCCGCTCGGGTCGGTGTGGTCGAAGAAGTCGCGTGCCGCCATGTCCTCACTGAAGGACTGGGCCAGGTCCGACAGCGCGCTGTTCGCGGACACCGGGCTGCAGCCCACCTTGGAGCGCTCGTCGTTGACGAGCTTGAGCACCTCGGCCTCGGCCGCCGTCTCCGCGGACACGGTCACCGGGGCCTTGGGCGCCGGCGCCTTCGTCGCGGTCTTGGAGGGCTTCGGGGCCTCGGGGGCCTTCGACTCCTCGGTCGGCTCGGCGCTGGGCTTCTTCGAGGGCGTCTTCGTCGGGGCGGCCGACGGCGACGACGAGGAGGGGGCGGCCGAGGGGGTGGCCGCGCGATCGGCGTCACGGCTCGTCGCCGCGTCGTCGTCGTGGGCCTCCGCGCTGCCCGAGGTGCCACCCTGCTGGGTCTCCAGACCGGAGGGCGAGCCGACGGCCTGCACCTTGTCGGAGTTGCCGCCGCCACCACCGAGCGCGTAGTTGTCGCTGCCGGGCAGCACACCGGCCGCGACGGCCGCTGTGCCCAGGGCCACGGCCGCAGAGACACCGAGCAGACCGGTGCGTACCGCGGTCGCGCCCTTCTTCTTGCGGTGCGAGCGGGCGGACGAGGTGGACGGGAGATCGGCGACGGCCGCGTAGCCGTACAGGTTCTCCGGACCGTAGTTCTCCGTGTCGGCCCCGTGCTGGTCGGTGGCGCGGCCTGTGGCGGCGCGGCCGGCGGCGTGGCGTCGGTGGCGTCCCATCTCTTGGGCCTTCCTCGATCTTGCGTCAGGCGATTCTCAAACGAACCTCACCCGAAAGAGTGAGTTTCCTATGAGACTCATTGGGTGGGGACGGTACCCCATGGCGCAAGGGGAGGAAGTGCTCCGAGAGACATTGTCCGGTTAGCGTGCACCCATGAACGAGGTTGTGCGGCTGGTCGTCTGGGTACGCGGGCGCGTCCAAGGTGTGGGTTTCCGCTGGTTCACGCGTGCCCGGGCTCTGGAGATCGGCGGGCTGAGTGGTTTTGCTCTCAATTTGGACGACGGACGCGTCCAGGTCGTCGCGGAGGGCCCTCGCGATGGCTGTCAGGGACTACTGGACTGGCTCCAGGGCGACGACACGCCCGGCCGGGTGGAAGGAGTCACTGAGATCTGGGACACGCCCCGGGGGATCTACGACAGCTTCGCCATCCGCTGACGATGTGACCCGCGACGGCCTCCCGGAAGCCCTCCGCGCATGCCCCGGGCACCTGCCCGAAGGAGAAATGGCCTGGTGGTTGCCAAGAAGGCCGCGAAGTGGCAGGCTCGCGAGGTAACGATGATCTCCACGCCCTGAGGGTCCCGCAGGAGTCGCAGCGCCGCCGATCCAGAGCCGCGCGACAGCGGGTTGCCCCCCGATACGGGGCGTGATCGTGTTGACCGTCAAACTTTTTGGTGAGACTCTGAAAGCCCCGCGCACCTTAGCTGTTTGGCATGTGGAACGGCAGCAGGACATCAGCAGTGTCAAGCATCGCGGGTGCGATTCCCTCACGACCCACACCGCTTCCCGGTCGGTCACTCAGTGTGGAGGACCATCCATCATGGCAAAGGCGCTTCTCGGTTACGTCGGCGGTTCCGACCCGCGACTCATTGCCGAGATGCGACGGCTCCAGCAGCGCGTACAGGACCTCGAATCCGAGCTCGTACGGATTCAGGCCGAGAACGACGCGCTCGCGGCTGCCGCTTCTCACGACTCGCTTCTCGAGAGCATCGACGTACCCCAGGCGGAGCCTGCGCTCACCTGACCGCTGCACCGCGCTACTACGACAGCAGTGGTCGGCCAGCCCGAATCAACCGCTAAGTTGTCAGATTTGCAAGGGACGCCTCTTCGGCGTCCCTTCTTTCTTGCCCCCGCGCCCCCGTGGACCCCCGTCCCCTCTCTTTAACGTGTGGTGTGCCCTGCACATTCACGGGTGAAACCGCGCGTTCATGGAGTGAGACCGGGACCGAAAGGTAGAGTCCGGCGGCGTGCACCTCAAGGCCCTGACCCTCCGCGGGTTCAAATCGTTCGCCTCGGCGACCACGCTGCGGTTCGAGCCGGGCATCACCTGTGTCGTGGGCCCCAACGGTTCGGGCAAGTCCAACGTCGTGGACGCGCTCAGCTGGGTCATGGGGGAGCAGGGCGCCAAGTCGCTGCGCGGCGGCAAGATGGAGGACGTCATCTTCGCCGGTACCACCGGGCGCCCGCCGCTCGGGCGTGCCGAGGTCTCCCTCACCATCGACAACTCCGACGGCGCCCTGCCGATCGAGTACGCCGAGGTCACCATCACGCGGATCATGTTCCGCAACGGCGGCAGCGAGTACCAGATCAACGGCGACACCTGCCGGCTGCTGGACATCCAGGAGCTGCTGTCCGACTCCGGCATCGGCCGCGAGATGCACGTCATCGTCGGCCAGGGCCAGCTCGACTCCGTCCTGCACGCCGACCCGATGGGCCGCCGGGCCTTCATCGAGGAGGCGGCCGGCGTCCTCAAGCACCGCAAGCGCAAGGAGAAGGCGCTCCGGAAGCTGGACGCGATGAAGGCGAACCTCGCCCGTGTCCAGGACCTCACGGACGAACTGCGCCGCCAGCTGAAGCCGCTCGGCCGACAGGCCGCCGTTGCACGCCGTGCCGCCGTCATCCAGGCCGACCTGCGTGACGCCCGGCTGCGGCTGCTCGCCGACGACCTCGTCCGGCTGCGCGGGGCGCTCCAGTCCGAGATCGAGGACGAGGCCGCGCTCAAGGAGCGCAAGGAGTCCGCCGAGGCCGAGCTGAAGAAGGCGCTCCAGCGGGAGTCCCTCCTGGAGGACGAGGTCCGGCAGCTGACCCCGCGCCTCCAGCGCGCCCAGCAGACCTGGTACGAACTCTCGCAGCTCGCCGAGCGTGTGCGCGGCACGATCTCGCTGGCCGAGGCGCGCGTGAAGAGCGCCACGTCGGTGCCCGCCGAGGAGCGGCGCGGACGCGACCCCGAGGACATGGAGCGCGAGGCCGCCCGGATCCGTGAGCAGGAGGCCGAACTCGAAGCGGCCCTGGAGGCGGCGGAGCGGGCTCTGGAGGACATGGTCTCCCACCGCGCGGATCTGGAGCGCGAACTCACCGCCGAGGAGCGCCGACTCAAGGACGTGGCCCGCGCCATCGCCGACCGCCGCGAGGGCCTCGCCCGCCTCAACGGCCAGGTCAACGCCGCCCGTTCACGGGCCGCGTCCGCGCAGGCCGAGATCGACCGGCTCGCCGCCGCCCGCGACGAGGCCCAGGAGCGCGCGTTCGCGGCCCAGGAGGAGTACGAGCAGCTGAACGCCGAGGTCGAGGGCCTCGACGCGGGCGACGCCGATCTCACGGACCAGCACGAGGCGGCGAAACGGGCGCTGTCCGACGCCGAGGCCGGCCTCGGTTCCGCCCGCGAGGCGGTCACCGCGGCTGAACGCCGGCGGGCCGCGACCCAGGCCCGCCACGAGGCGCTCGCGCTCGGGCTCCGGCGCAAGGACGGCACGGGAGCGCTGCTCGGCGCCCGCGACCGACTCACCGGAGTGCTGGGCCCCGCCGCCGAACTGCTGTCGGTCACCCCTGGTTTCGAGGTCGCGCTCGCCGCCGCGTTCGGCGTGGCCGCCGACGCCATCGCTGTCAGTACGCCGGCCTCGGCCGCGGAGGCCATCCGACTGCTGCGCAAACAGGACGCGGGCCGGGCCTCCCTCCTTCTTGCCGGAGCACCCGAGGACACCGTCCGGGACGGGCACGGGAGCGGGGAAGAGGAGCAGGGCCCGGGTGACGGGGGGCGGTACGCCTCCGACCTCGTGCGGGGGCCCGCCGAGCTGATGCCCGCCGTACGGCGGCTGCTGCGCGGGATCGTCGTCGTCGGGACCCTGGAGGACGCCGAGGACCTGGTCTACGCGCGGCCCGGGCTCACCGCCGTGACCGGCGAGGGCGACCTGCTCGGGGCACATTTCGCGCACGGGGGGTCCGCCGGAGCGCCCAGCCTTCTCGAAGTCCAGGCCTCGGTGGACGAGGCGGCGGCCGAGCTGGAGGAGCTGGCGGTGCGCTGCGACGAGCTGACCGAGGCGCAGCGGCTCGCCGCCGGGCGGCGCACGGAACGGGCCGCGCTCGTCGAGGAACTGGGGGAGCGGCGGCGGGCCGCCGAGCGGGAGAAGTCGTCGGTCGCGCAGCAGCTCGGCCGGCTGGCCGGGCAGGCGCGCGGAGCCGCGGGTGAGGCGGAGCGGAGCACCGCGGCGGCCGCCCGTGCGCAGGACGCCCTCGACCGGGCCCTGGAGGAGGCGGAGGAGCTGGCCGAACGGCTCGCCGTGGCCGAGGAGATGCCCGTCGAGGAGGAACCCGACACCTCGGCGCGGGACCGGCTCGCCGCCGACGGCGCCAACGCCCGGCAGACCGAGATGGAGGCCAGGCTCCAGGTGAGGACCCATGAGGAGCGGGTCAAGGGCCTCGCCGGACGGGCCGACTCGCTCGACCGGGCCGCCCGGGCCGAACGTGAGGCACGCGCGCGTGCCGAGCAGCGCCGGGCGCGGCTGCGCCACGAGGCCGCCGTCGCGCAGGCCGTGGCCTCGGGAACGCGGCAGCTGCTCGCGCACGTCGAGGTCTCGCTCGCCCGTGCCGACGAGGAGCGCTCCGCCGCCGACAGCGCCAAGGCCCTCCGCGAGCAGGAACTCGTCGCCGCGCGAAGCCAGGGCCGCGACCTCAAGGCCGAGCTCGACAAGCTCACCGACTCGGTGCACCGAGGGGAGGTGCTGGGCGCCGAGAAGCGGATGCGCGTGGAGCAGCTGGAGGCGAAGGCGCTGGACGAGCTCGGCGTCGAACCGGGGGGACTCGTCGCGGAGTACGGCCCCGACCAGCCCGTACCACCGTCCCTGCCGGCCGAGGGCGAGGAGCTGCCCGAGGACCCGGAGCATCCGCGCAACCAGCCCCGGCGGTTCCACCGTGCCGAGCAGGAGAAGCGGCTCAAGTCGGCCGAGCGGGCGTACCAGCAGCTGGGCAAGGTCAACCCGCTGGCCCTGGAGGAGTTCGCCGCGCTGGAGGAGCGCCACAAGTTCCTCAGCGAGCAGCTGGAGGACCTCAAGAAGACGCGAATCGACCTCCTCCAGGTGATCAAGGAGGTCGACGAGCGGGTCGAGCAGGTGTTCACCGAGGCGTACCGGGACACCGCCCGGGAGTTCGAAGGGGTCTTCAGCCGGCTGTTCCCGGGCGGCGACGGACGGCTGATCCTGACGGACCCCGACAACATGCTCACCACCGGCGTCGACGTCGAGGCCCGGCCGCCGGGCAAGAAGGTCAAGCGGCTCAGCCTGCTCTCCGGCGGCGAACGGTCGCTGACCGCCGTGGCGCTGCTGGTGTCGATCTTCAAGGCGCGCCCCAGCCCGTTCTACGTGATGGACGAGGTCGAGGCGGCGCTCGACGACACCAATCTCCAGCGGCTGATCCGCATCATGCAGGAGCTGCAGGAGGCCTCGCAGCTGATCGTGATCACGCACCAGAAGCGCACGATGGAGGTCGCCGACGCGCTGTACGGCGTTTCCATGCAGGGCGACGGAGTCTCGAAGGTCATCAGCCAGCGACTGCGCTGACGCCCGCGGTCTGCGATGCCCGCGGACACCCGCCGTCGGGGCTCCTGGGGTCGTCCACCCGGTCGGCGTAGGCGGGCCCGCCCGCGCCGCGCGGTCGTCGCCCGGTCACGGATGCCCGCGGGCGCCGGTGTGCCCGGCGCCCGTAACGGTCGCTGTCCGCGGTGTTCCGAGCGTCACATCGGTGTACCTCCCACGGAGTTACTGCCGGGACTTCGGGGGCAGAAGGCCTTGTGTTGAGCCGTATGGGGGTCAACTGTTCAACTCTTGAACACAGCCGTACCCGCTCGGTCGCGCAATCTCATGCCAACCCCGAAGTTGACTTCGAAACTTGAAGGCATATTCTCTGCAACGTTGCTTTTACCTTCAGGTGGTGGGCGGCGTGAAGTTGTGCGCCACTGATACCACCATCGAAGGGTTTCGCCCCCCCACCCCCGGCAGCGAGGCCGGTGGCCCGAGGAGTTTTACGTGACCAGCGCAGCGCAGGCACCCCAAGGAGCCAAGCCGGCTCCTCCCGAACATCTCGGGCATGTCATCTTCATCGCGGCCGCGGCCGCGATGGGTGGATTCCTGTTCGGCTACGACAGCGCCGTGATCAACGGTGCCGTCGAAGCCATCCGAAGCCGCTACGACATCGGCTCCGCGGCCCTCGCCCAGGTCATCGCCATCGCGCTGATCGGCTGCGCCATCGGCGCCGCGAGCGCGGGCCGCATGGCCGACCGCATCGGACGTATCCGCTGCATGCAGATCTCCGCGGCCCTCTTCACCGTCAGCGCCGTCGGCTCGGCTCTGCCCTTCGCGCTGTGGGACCTCGCCTTCTGGCGCATCATCGGCGGCTTCGCCATCGGCATGGCCTCCGTCATCGGCCCCGCCTACATCGCCGAGGTCTCCCCGGCGGCGTACCGCGGCCGGCTCGGCTCCTTCCAGCAGGCCGCGATCGTCATCGGCATCGCCATCTCGCAGCTCGTCAACTACGCCATCCTGCACGCCGCCGGCGGCGACCAGCGCGGCACGCTGCTGGGCGTCGAGGCCTGGCAGGTCATGCTCGGTGTCATGGTCATCCCGGCCGTCCTCTACGGTCTGCTGTCCTTCGTGATCCCCGAGTCGCCGCGCTTCCTCATCTCCGTCGGCCGGGACGCCCGCGCCCGTGAGGTGCTCAAGGAGGTCGAGGGCGACAAGATCGACATGGACGCCCGCGTCGCCGAGATCGAGCACGCCATGAAGAGCGAGCACAAGTCGACCTTCAAGGACCTGCTCGGCGGCACCGTCTTCTTCAAGCCGATCGTCTGGGTCGGTATCGGCCTGTCGGTCTTCCAGCAGTTCGTCGGCATCAACGTCGCGTTCTACTACTCCTCGACGCTGTGGCAGTCGGTCGGCGTCGACCCGACGGACTCGTTCCTGTACTCGTTCACCACGTCGATCATCAACATCATCGGCACCGTGATCGCCATGATCTTCGTGGACCGGATCGGGCGTAAGCCGCTCGCCCTCATCGGCTCCGTCGGTATGGTCATCGGTCTCGGACTGGAGGCCTGGGCCTTCTCCTTCGACCTGGTCGACGGCAAGCTGCCCGCCACCCAGGGCTGGGTCGCCCTGGTCGCCGCCCACGTCTTCGTCCTCTTCTTCGCCCTCTCCTGGGGTGTCGTGGTCTGGGTCTTCCTCGGCGAGATGTTCCCGAACCGGATCCGTGCCGCCGCGCTCGGCGTCGCCGCCTCCGCGCAGTGGATCGCCAACTGGGCCATCACCGCGAGCTTCCCGTCGCTGGCCGACTGGAACCTCTCCGGGACCTACATCATCTACACGGTCTTCGCGGCGCTCTCCATCCCCTTCGTGCTCAAATTCGTCAAGGAGACGAAGGGCAAGACCCTGGAGGAGATGGGCTAGCCGCCCGCGTCACCGGCGGCTCCCCACGGGCCCGCCGGTTCCCCGGAACTCGGGGAGAAGGGCCAAGTCCCCGCTGCCCCTCTCCTCGTACTCGTAAAGAGGGCGTACTGCCCCGGCTCGGACCGAAAGGTCAGGCGAGCCGGGGCAGTACGTTTTCGCAGAACAGCTGGAGACTGCGCCGGCCCTCGTCGAGGGGCATCCCGCCGGCCAGCGGATGCAGGACGAGATTGTCGAGGCCCTGCTCCACGCACTGGTCGGGCGTCAGGATGCGGTAGACGCCCTCGGCGCGCAGCTCCTCGACGGTCGTGGCCGCCGACTTCACCGCCGAGCGGATCTCGCCGGACTGCCACGAGGCGTACGTCCGTGCCTCGTGCAGGAAGTGCGTGCCGTACTCGGCCCAGGCGCGGTCCGGATCCTCGGCGATGTGCAGCAGCGGGGTCTCGGCGGCGGGCATCATCGTCCAGCCCTCGGTGCCGTACTCGACGAGCCGCTCCTTGTAGTACGCCTCCAGCTCGGGCAGGTGCGCGCTCGGGAAGAACGGCAGCCCGAGCCGGGCGGCACGCCGGGCCGCCGCCCGGGAGGAGCCGCCCACCAGCAGCAGGGGGTGCGGATCCGAGAACGGGCGCGGGGTGACCCGTACCGTACGGCCCCGGTACGCGAACTCCTCGCCCGTCCACGCCTTCAGCACCGTCTCCAGCAGCTCGTCCTGGAGCCTGCCGCGCTGCTTCCAGTCGACGTCGAAGAGCGCGTACTCCTCGGGCCGGTAGCCGATGCCGGCCACGGTCACCAGCCGGCCGCCGCTCAGTAGGTCCAGCACGGCGATGTCCTCCGCCAGACGCAGCGGGTCGTGCAGCGGCCCGATGACCGCCGAGACGGTGACCGCGACGTTCCGGGTCGCCCCGAAGACGGCGCCCGCGAACGCGAACGGTGAGGGCAGCCAGTTGTTGGCGACGCCGTGGTGCTCCTCGGTCTGCACCGTGGTGATCCCGTGGTCGTCGGCGTACCGGGCCATCTCGACGGCCGCCTTGTAGCGGGCACTCAGCGAGGCGGGGGTGGCGCCGGGTTCGACGAGGTTGAAGCGCACGACCGTTACGGGCATGGGGAGCCCCCCTTCGTGTGTGGTGGGGGACGGTAGCTGACGGTGCGTCAGGTGGCCATAGCGGTGGAGGCCGGAATCCGGCGCGGGCGGGGTGCGACTCCCGTGCGCCGGCCGGCTCCGGATCCTCGTACGAAACTACAAGAGTTCCTCTGCGCGGGGGAAAATCCCTCCCGCGCGGGCGATGGCTGATACTGGGGGACGTTATGGAAACCGTCATCCTTGCTGTAGTCATCGCCGTGGTCGTGATCGGCGCGCTCGGCGGGCTCGTCGTCGGCAGCCGCAAGCGGAAGCAGCTGCCCCCGCCGCCCCCGTCCGCCCCCGACATCACCGCCCCGCCCGCCGAACCGCACGTCGGCGACGAGGCCGAGACGCCGCGCGACGAGTCGCGCCGCACCATAGAGGAAGTGGATCTCCCCGACCGCTCGGCGGATGCGCCGGTCGTCGTGGAGGAGCCTCCGACCGCCCCCGGGATCGAGATCCCGGAACCGACCGCCGGCCGCCTGGTGCGCCTGCGCGGCCGGCTCTCCCGCTCGCAGAACGCGCTCGGCAAGGGGCTGCTCACGCTGCTCTCGCGCGAGCACCTCGACGAGGACACCTGGGAGGAGATCGAGGACACGCTGCTGACCGCCGACGTCGGCGTGCAGCCCACCCAGGAACTGGTCGACCGGCTGCGCGAGCGCGTCAAGGTGCTCGGCACGCGCACTCCGGACGAGCTGCGCGGCCTGCTCCGCGAGGAGCTGCTCCAGCTGCTCGTCCCGGAGTTCGACCGTGAGGTCAAGACCGACTCGAACCTCGACACCCCGGGCATCGTCATGGTCGTCGGCGTCAACGGCACCGGGAAGACCACCACCACCGGCAAGCTCGCGCGCGTGCTCGTCGCCGACGGCAAGAACGTCGTGCTGGGTGCCGCGGACACCTTCCGTGCCGCCGCCGCCGACCAGCTCCAGACCTGGGGCGAGCGCGTCGGCGCCCGCACGGTGCGCGGCCCCGAGGGCGGCGACCCCGCCTCGATCGCGTTCGACGCGGTCAAGGAGGGCATCGAGGAGGGCGCGGACGTCGTCCTCATCGACACCGCCGGCCGGCTCCACACCAAGACCGGTCTGATGGACGAGCTGGGCAAGGTCAAGCGCGTCGTCGAGAAGCACGCCCCGCTCGACGAGGTGCTGCTCGTCCTCGACGCCACCACCGGTCAGAACGGTCTCATCCAGGCGCGCGTGTTCGCCGAGGTCGTCGACATCACCGGCATCGTGCTGACCAAGCTCGACGGCACGGCGAAGGGCGGCATCGTCATCGCGGTCCAGCGTGAGCTGGGTGTGCCCGTCAAGCTGGTGGGGCTCGGCGAGGGCGCGGACGACCTGGCGCCGTTCGAGCCGGAGGCGTTCGTTGACGCCCTCATCGGAGAGTGAGCATCCGCGCGAACGCGTAGGTGCCCGAAGAAGCGCCCGCCTCCCGAGACGTACTCGGGGGACGGGCGCTTCGTCGTACGGACGGTGATGTCGTCGCCGTTCGCCGTTCGCTGTTCGGGCCGCGCGGCAGGTGGCGGGGTGAGGGGCGGCTCGGGTCGGTCAGACCCGCGACCGGTGGGCCACGTAGGCGAGCGTGCCCAGCAGCAGGCGGGCCTGGGGCGGGTTCGTCGCCGAGTCGAGGGCGGGGGCGCGCAGCCAGCGGACCGGGCCGAGGCCGGCGCGGTCGGAGGGCGGCGCGGTGACGAACGTGCCGCGACCGAGGCCGTGCAGGTCGAGGGAGGCGTCGTCCCAGCCCATCCGGTACAGCAGGCGGGGGAGTTCGGCGGCGGAGCCGGGGGAGACGAAGAAGTGGGCGCGGCCGTCCGGGGTGGCCGCGACCGGGCCGAGCGGGAGACCCATCCGCTCCAGGCGGACGAGCGCACGGCGCCCGGCGGGCTCCGCGACCTCGATCACGTCGAACGCGCGGCCGACCGGGAGCATCACCGCGGCACCCGGGAACTCGGCCCAGCTGCCGGTCGCCTCGTCGAGCGTCGCGCCGGCCCGGATCGTCGGGGCGAAGTCGAGGGGATGCGCTCCGGGGGCCGCGCAGTCGGTCCTGCCGCACGAGCACGCGCCCGACGCGGCCCGGGCGCCCGGGACCACGTCCCAGCCCCACAGTCCGGTGTACTCGGCGACGGCGGTGCACTCCGACGAGCGGCCGCGGCGTCGTGTCCCGGTCCGGATGTCGCGCATCGTCCGACTGCTGCCGATCGTGAAGCCCATGCCCCCTCCAACGGGTCCGACGCACCAGTGGTTACGTGCCGGAGCCGGATTGTCACGCTCTGCTTCCGGCTGCCCGCTGCCGCGTGGTCCAGGCGGCGCCCTGTCGCACTCCGGGTGGTGCGATCGATTCCGTGCGCCCCGGCGCACACCGTTCCACCCATCCCCGGTGGTGCTGTGTCAAGTGAATCGCGATCAGCGCGGACGGAGTTCATTCGAAGGGGTGGCGAATGGTGGCGTTTCACGGATCGCCATGGCTGGAGGGGTGATCGTAGGATTACTTTGTGTGCACGAGACCTGGGAACGTCGCACTCGTGGGTATGCCAAGGGCAAGTCGGCTTCCCGTTCGAAGGGTGACAACTGGCGGACGGGCGGCCGTATTTACCGGCATTCTGATAGGGCTTGGCGCACAGCGGCGACAAGTGGGTTCAGGGATGGGGGCGTTCCAGTGGGCGGCAACGGCGGAGGCGGGACGAACGCTGAGAAGCGCCCCAACGAGCTGCTCGGCTCGTGGTTCGTGCGCAGCGGCTGGTCCAAGGGTGAGCTGGCACGTCAAGTGAACCGCCGGGCGCGCCAGTTGGGGGCCAACCACATCTCGACGGACACCTCGCGGGTGCGCCGCTGGCTGGACGGGGAGAACCCGCGTGAGCCGATCCCGCGGATCCTGTCCGAGCTGTTCTCCGAGCGGTTCGGGTGTGTCGTAGCCGTCGAGGACCTCGGTCTGCGCGCGGCCCACCAGGCGCCGTCCGTGTCGGGTGTCGACCTGCCGTGGACGGGCCCGCAGACCGTCGCGCAGATCAGTGAATACTCGCGCAGCGACCTGATGCTGGCGCGCCGAGGCTTCCTCGGCAGCTCGCTCGCGCTCGCCGCCGGTCCGGCCCTGATCGAGCCCATGCAGCGCTGGCTCGTGCCCACGTCGCTGGCCCAGCAGGAGGAGCCGGAGCCGCCGGCCTCGGCCCGCCGCGGCGGCCGGCTCTCCAAGCCGGAGCTGGACCTCCTGGAGTCCACCACGGCGATGTTCCGCCAGTGGGACGCCCAGTGCGGTGGCGGCCTGCGCCGCAAGGCCGTCGTCGGCCAGCTCCACGAGGTGACGGACCTGCTCCAGGAGCCGCAGCCCGCCGCCACCACCAAGCGCCTGTTCAAGGTCGCCGCCGAACTCGCCGAGCTGGCGGGCTGGATGAGCTACGACGTGGGCCTCCAGCCCACCGCCCAGAAGTACTTCGTGCTCGCCCTGCACGCCTCGAAGGAGGCGGGCGACAAGCCCCTCGGTTCGTACATCCTCTCCAGCATGAGCCGCCAGATGATCCATCTCGGGCGGCCCGACGACGCGTTGGAGCTGATCCACCTCGCGCAGTACGGCAGCCGCGACTGCGCGAGCCCGCGCACCCAGTCGATGCTGTATGCGATGGAGGCCCGCGCGTACGCCAACATGGGCCAGCCCGGCAAGTGCAAGCGGGCCGTGCGGATGGCCGAGGACACCTTCTCCGACGTGCACGAGTGGGACGACCCGGACCCCGACTGGATCCGCTTCTTCTCCAAGGCCGAGCTGTACGGCGAGAACTCGCACTCCTACCGTGACCTCGCCTATGTCGCGGGCCGCAGCCCCACGTACGCGTCCATGGCCGAGCCGCTGATGCAGGAGGCGGTCGACCGCTTCGGCAAGGACCCCGAGCACCAGCGTTCGTACGCACTCAACCTCATCGGCATGGCCACCGTGCACCTGCTGCAGCGGGAGCCCGAGCGGAGTACGGAGCTGGCCCTGGAGGCCCTCAGGATCGGCAAGAAGGTCCGCTCCGAGCGCGTCAACACTCGTATCCGAAAGACGGTCGACACCGCGGTCCGCGACTTCGGGGAGCTGGCCGAGGTCATCGACCTCACCGCCCAGCTGGCCGTCGACCTGCCCGAGACCGCAGAGGCGGTCTGACCCCGGGCCGCCGAGGCGGCCCCACCCCGTGCCCCGGCCATGGCCGGCCGTCCCGAAACGACCGACTCGGCTCCCCCATGCCAGGTCATCGGACGGCCCGCCGTGGCCGGTCCCGCGCTCTGCCCGGCCCGCCCGGCCCACCTCCCCGCGAGCCCCGGCGGGAGCCCTGTGGGCGCCTCCACAGCGGGTCGCGACCGCCGCCGCCGAAGATTGCGTCACGATAACGATCGACGCGAACACAATCCGGCAGTTCATGAACGCGTAACACGCGGAGTGCCTTCGTCACTGGTGCGAAACATCGAGGGCCGTCGACGGAAACGGCGCTGCGCCAATCTCATGGCGCATAACCGGCCCACCCCTCACGCCCACTCAGGCTTCGCCCGCACGGGGCCGTACCAACGACGAGGAGACGCCGATGGCACCAGCCATCACCCTTGCCGCAGAGGCGCCAAAGCTGTCTGCAGCCAACACAGGGTTCATGCTCATCTGTTCCGCTCTGGTGCTGATCATGACGCCCGGCCTCGCCTTCTTCTACGGAGGCATGGTCCGCGTCAAGAGCACCCTCAACATGCTGATGATGAGCTTCATCAGCATGGGGATCGTCACCATCCTGTGGGTGCTGTACGGCTTCTCCCTCGCCTTCGGCACGGACAAGGGATCGTTCATCGGCTGGACCTCCGACTGGGTCGGCCTCAGCAACATCGGCCTGACGGAGCTGTGGCCCGGGTACACCATCCCGGTCTTCGTGTTCATGGTCTTCCAGCTGATGTTCGCGATCATCACGCCCGCCCTGATAAGCGGCGCGCTCGCCGACCGCGTGAAGTTCACGGCGTGGTCGCTGTTCATCGCCCTGTGGGCGACGGTCGTGTACTTCCCGGTCGCCCACTGGGTCTGGGGCACCGGCGGCTGGGCCTTCGACCTCGGCGTGATCGACTTCGCCGGTGGTACGGCGGTCCACATCAACGCGGGTGCCGCGGCGCTCGGCGTGATCCTCGTCATCGGCAAGCGCGTCGGGTTCAAGAAGGACCCGATGCGTCCGCACAGCCTCCCGCTGGTGATGCTCGGTTCCGGACTCCTGTGGTTCGGCTGGTTCGGATTCAACGCCGGCTCCTGGCTCGGCAACGACGACGGCGTCGGCGCGCTGATGTTCGTCAACACGCAGATCGCCACCGCCGCCGCCATGCTGGCCTGGCTCGTCTACGAGAAGATCCGGCACGGCGCGTTCACCACGCTGGGCGCGGCCTCCGGCGCGGTCGCCGGTCTGGTCGCCATCACCCCGTCCGGTGGTGCGATCTCCCCGCTCGGCGCGATCGCGGTCGGCGCCATCGCCGGTGTCCTGTGCGCCATGGCCGTGGGCCTGAAGTACCGGTTCGGCTACGACGACTCGCTCGACGTCGTCGGCGTCCACCTCGTCGGCGGAGTCATCGGCTCCCTGCTCATCGGCTTCTTCGCCAGCGGCCACGGCCAGTCCACGGTCGAGGGTCTCTTCTACGGCGGCGGGCTCACCCAGTTCTGGAAGCAGTGCGCCGGCGTCTTCGCCGTCCTCGGCTACTCCCTCGTCGCCTCCGCCATCCTCGCCTTCCTCATCGACAAGACCATCGGCATGCGGGTCACCGAGGACGAGGAGATCACCGGCATCGACCAGGCCGAGCACGCCGAGACCGCATACGACTTCAGCGGTGCCGGCGGCGGCTCCGTCGCCCGGACCGCCGCGCCCGCCCCGGCCGACACGGACACCAAGAAGGTGGACGCATGAAGCTCATCACCGCCGTCGTGAAGCCTCACCGGCTCGACGAGATCAAGGAGGCCCTGCAGGCCTTCGGGGTCCACGGACTGACGGTCACCGAAGCGAGCGGCTACGGTCGGCAGCGGGGACACACCGAGGTCTACCGCGGTGCCGAGTACACCGTGGACCTCGTGCCCAAGATCCGTATCGAGGTGCTGGCCGAGGACGACGACGCCGAACAGCTCATCGACGTCGTGGTGAAGGCGGCCCGCACCGGCAAGATCGGTGACGGCAAGGTCTGGTCCGTCCCGGTCGAGTCGGCGGTCCGGGTCCGGACCGGGGAGCGCGGCCCGGACGCGCTCTGACCGGTCGCACTCCGACCGGCCTGCACGAAGGAAGAAGAAAGACAGGAGTCGCTGGGTGACGAGTACCGACACACGTACGGAAGCAGAGGACTCGGGACCCAGCGGCTACGCGGCGGCCCGGCTGCGTCTCCTCCAGGAGGGGGCGCGGTCCGGGCCGCCGCGCCGTGCGGCCCTCGCCGAACTCACCGACGACTGGCTGACCGGCCTGTTCACCGCCGGAGCCGAGGGCATGCGCGGGGTCTCCCTCGTCGCCGTCGGCGGCTACGGCCGCGGAGAGCTCTCCCCGCGCAGCGACCTCGATCTGCTGCTCCTGCACGACGGCGGGGACTCCGGCGGTGTCGCCGCCCTCGCCGACCGCATCTGGTACCCGGTCTGGGACCTCGGCCTCGCCCTCGACCACTCCGTCCGCACGCCGGCCGAGGCCCGCAAGACCGCCGCCGAGGACCTCAAGGTCCAGCTCGGCCTCCTCGACGCCCGCCACCTCGCCGGTGATCTCGGCCTCACCGCAGGACTGCGCACGGCGATCCTCGCCGACTGGCGCAACCAGGCCCCCAAGCGGCTGCCCGAGCTCCAGGAACTGTGCGCCGAGCGCGCCGAACGCCAGGGCGAGCTGCAGTACCTCCTCGAACCGGACCTCAAGGAGGCGCGCGGCGGACTGCGCGACGCCACCGCCCTGCGCGCCGTCGCCGCCTCCTGGCTCGCCGACGCGCCCCGCGAGGGCCTCTCCGACGCCCGCCGCCGCCTCCTCGACGTCCGGGACGCCCTGCACCTCGCCACCGGCCGCGCCACCGACCGCCTCGCCCTCCAGGAGCAGGACCAGGTGGCCGCCGAACTCGGCCTGCTCGACGCCGACACCCTGCTCCGCCAGGTGTACGAAGCCGCCCGCGTCGTCTCCTACGCCAGTGACGTCACCTGGCGCGAGGTGAGGCGCGTACTGCGGTCCCGGGCCGTGCGACCCCGGCTGCGCGCCATGCTGGGCGGCGGCTCCAAGCCCGCCGCCGAACGCTCACCGCTCGCCGAGGGCGTGGTCGAGATGGACGGCGAGGTCGTGCTCGCGCGGGCCGCCCGCCCCGAGCGCGACCCGGTCCTCCCGCTGCGCGCCGCCGCCGCTGCCGCCCAGGCCGGTCTCCCGCTGTCCCTGCACGCCGTACGACGCATGGCGGCCGCGGCGCGCCCGCTGCCCTCGCCCTGGCCCGCCGAGGCGCGCCAGCAGCTCGTCACCCTTCTCGGCTCGGGCCGTCCGACCGTCGAGGTCTGGGAGGCGCTGGAGGCCGAAGGCCTGATCACCCGGTTGCTGCCCGACTGGGAGCGGGTCCGCTGCCGGCCCCAGCGCAACGCCGTCCACATCTGGACCGTCGACCGCCACCTCATCGAGACCGCCGTCCGCGCCTCCGAACTGACCCGCCGCGTCGGCCGCCCCGACCTGCTCCTCGTCGCCTCCCTGCTGCACGACATCGGCAAGGGCTGGCCCGGGGACCACTCCGTGGCCGGCGAGATCATCGCCCGTGACGTGGCCACCCGCATCGGCTTCGACCGCGCGGACGTCGCCGTGCTCGCCACCCTCGTACGCCACCACCTGCTGCTGATCGACACCGCGACCCGCCGTGACCTGGAGGACCCCGCCACCGTCCGCTCGGTCGCCGAGGCCGTCGGATCGCAGGGCACCCTCGAACTGCTCCACGCGCTCACCGAGTCGGACGCCCTCGCCACCGGCCCCGCCGCCTGGTCCTCCTGGCGCGGCTCCCTCGTCGCCGACCTGGTCAAACGGGTCGCGGCGGTACTCGCGGGGGACGCCCCCGAGGAGCCCGAGGCCGTGGCACCCACGGCCGAACAGGAACGGCTCGCGATCGAGGCCTTCCGCACCGGCGGCCCCGTCCTCGCCCTGCACGCCCAGACCGAGCCGGTCGACCCCGGGACCGAGGCCGTGCCGGACGACCCCGAGCCGCTCGGGGTCGAGCTGCTCATCGCCGTCCCCGACCAGCCCGGGGTGCTCCCCGCGGTCGCCGGCGTCCTCGCCATGCACCGTCTGACCGTCCGCACCGCCGAGCTGCGTGCCCTGGACCTGCCCGACGAGGTCGCGGGCTCGGTCCTGCTGCTCAACTGGCGGGTCGCCGCCGAGTACGGCTCCCTCCCGCAGGCCGCCCGGCTGCGCGCCGACCTCGTCCGCGCCCTGGACGGCTCCCTCGACATCGCCGGGCGGCTCGCCGAGCGCGACGCCGCCTACCCGCGCCGCCGCGGGACCGTCGCCCCGCCGGCGCGCGTGACGGTCGCCCCGGCCGCCTCACGGCACGCGACCGTCATCGAGGTCCGCGCCCACGACGCCCCCGGCCTTCTGCACCGCATCGGCCGGGCCCTGGAGAAGGCTCACGTCCGGGTGCGGAGCATGCACGTCTCCACCCTCGGAGCGAACGCCGTGGACGCCTTCTACGTGACCGGTACCCAGGGCGTGCCGCTGCCCGCGGAGGAGGCGGTGTCGGTGGCGCGCGCACTGGAGGAGGCGCTGCGGGAGTGAGCGGGGGAGCGGGTCCGGCCGGCCCGGCCGCGCGGCGTTCCCCCGGGCGCCGACCGTCCCGTACGTCCGGGTACGAGGTGTCATAGGTCTCTCGTATGAACGCGGTGGAGACCCCACCGCACGCGGCCAGATACCCTGGAGGGCGATTCCCTTCGCCCCCGACCCCTGAGGACCGACGAGCGCCGTGTTCGATACTCTCTCCGATCGCCTCTCAGCGACGTTCAAGAACCTGCGGGGCAAGGGCCGACTGTCCGAAGCCGACATCGACGCCACCGCACGCGAGATCCGTATCGCGCTCCTCGAAGCCGACGTGGCCCTCCCGGTCGTGCGGACCTTCATCAAGAACGTCAAGGAGCGCGCGCTCGGTGCCGAGGTTTCCAAGGCGCTGAACCCTGCCCAGCAGGTACTGAAGATCGTGAACGACGAGCTCGTCACGATCCTGGGCGGCGAGACCCGCCGTCTGCGGTTCGCCAAGAACCCGCCCACCGTGATCATGCTGGCGGGTCTCCAGGGTGCCGGTAAGACGACCCTCGCCGGAAAGCTCGGCAAGTGGCTCAAGGACCAGGGTCACTCCCCGCTCCTCGTCGCGGCCGACCTCCAGCGCCCGAACGCGGTGAACCAGCTCAGTGTGGTCGCCGAGCGCGCGGGCGTCGCCGTGTACGCCCCCGAGCCGGGCAACGGCGTGGGCGACCCGGTCAAGGTCGCCAAGGACTCCATGGCGTTCGCGAAGACCAAGGTCCACGACATCGTGATCGTGGACACCGCCGGCCGCCTCGGCATCGACCAGGAGCTGATGCGGCAGGCCGCGGACATCCGCGACGCCGTCAGCCCCGACGAGATCCTCTTCGTCGTCGACGCGATGATCGGCCAGGACGCGGTCAACACCGCCGAGTCCTTCCGTGACGGCGTCGGCTTCGACGGCGTGGTGCTCTCCAAGCTCGACGGTGACGCCCGCGGTGGTGCGGCCCTGTCGATCGCCTCGGTCACCGGCAAGCCGATCATGTTCGCGTCGAACGGCGAGAAGCTCGACGACTTCGACGCCTTCCACCCGGACCGGATGGCCTCCCGCATCCTCGACATGGGTGACCTGCTCACCCTGATCGAGCAGGCGGAGAAGACGTTCAGCCAAGAAGAGGCCGAGCAGATGGCCTCCAAGCTGGCGTCCAAGAAGGGCCAGGACTTCACCCTGGACGACTTCTTGTCCCAGATGGAGCAGGTCCGGAAGATGGGCAGCATCAGCAAGCTGCTCGGCATGCTTCCCGGCATGGGCCAGATCAAGGACCAGATCAACAACCTCGACGAGCGCGACGTCGACCGCACGGCCGCCATCATCAAGTCGATGACCCCGGCCGAGCGCCAGGAGCCGACGATCATCAACGGCTCGCGCCGCGCCCGTATCGCCAAGGGTTCCGGCGTCGAGGTCAGCGCGGTCAAGGGCCTGGTCGAGCGGTTCTTCGAGGCCCGCAAGATGATGTCCCGCATGGCCCAGGGCGGCGGTATGCCGGGCATGCCGGGGATGCCGGGCATGGGTGGCGGCCCCGGCCGCACCAAGAAGAAGCAGAAGCAGGCCAAGGGCAAGCAGCGCTCCGGCAACCCGATGAAGCGCAAGCAGCAGGAGGACGAGGAGGCGGCCCGCCGCGAGGCCGGCGCCCAGGGCGGCAACGCCTTCGGCCTCCCGCAGCAGAGCGCCCAGGAGGACTTCGAGCTGCCGGACGAGTTCAAGAAGTTCATGGGCTGACGTCCGCTCCGCGCGGACCCGCTCGCACGACACCCCCTGGGGGCGTCCCTCTCCGCAGGGGCGCCCCCAGTGGCGTACCCGGAGGCTCCGCACGGCGGTGTTCCGGCGGTACGAGCGCGGGTGCCGCCGTTCGTCTTGTGTCGTAACGTCCGGATATGAGCAACCCCGTTCCGCCGCGCAAGGCACCTGAGAAGCCGTGGCGTACCGAGGGCACGCCGCCCGAGCCGACACCGCCGCCCTCCGGCAGGCGGAAGATGCCCGGCGGCTGGTGGAGCCTGATCCTGGCCGCTCTCGTCGTGTTCCTGATCGCCAACCTGGTCCTGTCGTTCTTCAACGAGGGCGACGAGCCGACGATCTCGTACACCGAGTTCAGCAAGCAGGTGAGCGACGGCAACGTCACCAAGATCTACTCCAAGGGCGACGCGATCCAGGGGCAGCTCAAGAAGTCCCGGGACAAGCCCGACGGCGACGGGAAGTACACCAAGTTCAAGACCCAGCGCCCGGTCTTCGCGGACGACAAGCTGTGGGAGAACCTGGAGCAGCACGACGTCACGGTGACCGCCTCGCCCGTGGTCCAGCAGCGCAGCCTGCTGTCCAACGTGCTGCTCTCGCTGGCCCCGATGCTGCTGCTCGTCGTCCTGTGGATCTTCATCGCCCGGCGGCTCAGCTCCGGCATGGGCGGCGCGGGTGGCATGCTCGGCCGCAAGGCACCCCCGAAGCCCGTCGAACTGGTACCCGGCGGCAAGCGCACGACGTTCGCCGACGTGGCCGGGATCGACGAGGTCGCGGGTGAACTCAACGACGTCGTGGACTTCCTCAAGAACCCCGACGCCTACCGACGCATGGGCGCCAAGATGCCGCGCGGTGTGCTCCTCGCGGGTCCGCCCGGCACGGGAAAGACCCTGCTCGCGCGGGCCGTCGCGGGGGAGGCGGGCGTCCCGTTCTTCTCGGCGTCCGCCTCCGAGTTCATCGAGATGATCGTCGGCGTCGGCGCCTCGCGCGTCCGGGAACTGTTCGCCGAGGCCCGCAAGGTGGCCCCGTCCATCATCTTCATCGACGAGATCGACACCATCGGACGGGCCCGCGCGGGCGGCTCCGGGATGGGCGGCCACGACGAGCGCGAGCAGACCCTCAACCAGATCCTCACCGAGATGGACGGCTTCTCCGGCTCGGAGGGCGTCATCGTCATCGCCGCCACCAACCGCGCGGACATCCTGGACCCCGCCCTCACCCGACCCGGCCGCTTCGACCGGGTCGTCAGCGTCTCGCCGCCCGACCGCGACGGCAGGGCGGCGATCCTGGAGATCCACACCCGTCAGATCCCGCTGGCCCCCGACGTGGACCTGGAGCAGGTCGCCCGGACGACCCCGGGCATGACCGGCGCCGATCTCGCCAACCTCGCCAACGAGGCCGCCCTCCTCGCCGTCAAGCGCCAGCAGGACCAGGTGACCCGGAGCGACCTCTCCGAAGCGCTCGAAAAGGTCCAGCTCGGTGCCGAACGCCCGCTCGTCATGCCCTACGACGAACGCCGCCGCACCGCGTACCACGAGAGCGGCCACGCCCTGCTCGGGATGCTGCACCCGGGCGCCGACCCGGTCCGCAAGATCACCATCGTCCCGCGCGGCCGCGCCCTCGGCGTCACCCTCTCGACTCCGGACGCGGACCGGTACTCGTACACCGAGGAGTATCTGCGCGGCCGGATCATCGGCGCCCTCGGCGGCATGGCCGCCGAGCACGTCGTGTACGACGTCATCACCACCGGCTCGGAGAACGACCTCGAACAGGTGACCAGACTCGCCCGCGGCATGGTCGCCCGCTGGGGCATGAGCGAGCGCGTCGGCCGGATGTCCGCGCTGCCCGACGACGCCCAGCAGGCCTACGGCCTGGCGGCCGCCCCGAGCACCCTCGACTCCATCGACCACGAGATGCGCCGCATCGTCGACGAGTGCTACGAGGAGGCCTGCGGCAAGCTCCGCGAACACCGCGGACAGCTGGACGCCCTGGCCGAGGCGCTCCTCGCGAACGAGACGCTGGACGAGGCGGAGGCCTACCGGATCGCCGGCGTACCCCGCATGGCGAAGGACGCCTGACGGGGGCCGGGACCGGCACGCGGCCGCTCAGACCGTCCGGGCGATGAGATACCGGAAGACGTTCGGCATCCAGACCGTCCCGTCCCTGCGCAGATACGGATGCAGGGCCTCCGCGACCTCCTTGTCGACCTGGGCCTGGTCGGTCGCCTCGACCGCCGCGTCGAACAGTCCCGTGGAGAGCAGTCCCCGCACGGCACTGTCGGCGTCCGCGTACCCGAACGGGCAGGCCACCCGGCCCGAGCCGTCCGGCCGTAACCCGGCCCGCTGGGCGACGTCCTCCAGGTCGTCCCGCCGCGCCGTACGCCAGCCAGGAGCGGTGCGCAGCGGGTCGGCGAGCTTGCGGGCCACCCTCAGTACGGCCGAGGTGCTGCACCGTTCGGGGGGTCCCCAGCCGACGAGCACCACGGGAGTCCCGCGCGCGGTCAGCGGCGCCGCCGCGGCGAGCAGCGAGGCGAGCCCCTCGGAGTCGCCGGCCACGCAGCCGATCGGCTCGAAGGAGGTCACCACGCTGTACGGAGGATCTCCCTCGGCGGCCGCCTCCCCGGGAGGCCCGGCCACCAGCCGGGTCCCGGCGTGCGCTCGCGTGGTCCGCTCCCCGGGCAGCAGACGCTCCCGCGCCAGGGCCAGCCGTTCGGGTGACGCGGAGTCGATCCCCGTGACCGCGGCGCCGCGGGAGCGTGCCATCAGCAGGGCCAGTCCCGCCCCGCAGCCGAGCCCGAGCAGCCGTGTCCTGCCGCTCACTTCGAGTCGTTCGTGGACGGCCTCGTAGAGCGGCACCAGCATCCGCTCCTGGATCTCGGCCCAGTCACGCGCGCGTGCAGCACGGTCCGTGCGGGGCGGTGGGCCCGCGTGAGGAAGGTGCTGCCGCACGAGTGTCGGTGTCATCGAAAGTGCCCCAATCAGCCGAGAGTTGCCGCCGGGCCCCGATTCCTTCGCCCCCGCGCAGTAGGCCCGCACTCCCCCCGTATGTCAGGTAACTCCGCCCTCGTCGTGTCGTCCAGGGGTTGCGGGGGCCCGTTTGCCCCCCGGCCGTGAACGTCGCGAGAATTCACATCCCGGCAACGTGGGCCCGTACCATCGCCGCATGGCAAAGGCACCCGTTCTCACGCCCCAGGCGGACGACTTCCCGCGCTGGTACCAGGACCTGATCAACAAAGCCGAACTGGCCGACAACGGGCCGGTGCGCGGCACCATGGTCATCAGGCCGTACGGGTACGGGCTCTGGGAGCGGATGCAGCAGGAGCTGGACGCCCGCATCAAGGAGGCGGGTGCCCAGAACGCGTACTTCCCGCTGTTCATCCCGCAGTCGTACCTGACCCGGGAGGCGGAGCACGTCGAGGGGTTCGCGCCCGAGCTGGCGGTCGTCACGCACGGCGGTGGCAAGGAGCTGGAGGAGCCGGTCGTCGTCCGCCCCACCTCCGAGACGATCATCAACGCCTCCTTCTCCAAGTGGGTGCAGAGCTACCGCGACCTGCCGCTGCTGATCAACCAATGGGCGAACGTGGTCCGTTGGGAGATGCGCCCGCGGGTGTTCCTCCGGACGACCGAGTTCCTCTGGCAGGAGGGCCACACCGCCCACGCCACCCATGAGGACGCCCGGGACTACGCCGCGTACATCCACAAGGAGGTGTACGCCGACTTCATGGTCAACGTCCTCGGCATCGACGTCGTGCTCGGCCGCAAGACGGCGAGCGAACGGTTCGCGGGCGCGATCAACACCCTCACGCTCGAAGGCATGATGGGCGACGGCAAGGCCCTCCAGATGGGCACCAGCCACGAGTTGGGGCAGAACTTCGCGAAGGCCTTCGACACCCGGTACCTGTCCAAGGAGGGCAAGCAGGAACTCGTCTGGCAGACCTCCTGGGGGTCCTCGACCCGCATGGTCGGTGGCCTGATCATGTCGCACGGTGATGACAGCGGGTTGCGGGTGCCGCCGCGCCTCGCCCCCGTCCAGGTCGTCGTCCTCGCGATCAAGGGGGACGAGGCGGTTCTGGCCAAGGTCCGCGAGATCGGCGACCGGCTCAAGGCCGCGGGTGTACGGGTCCACGTCGACGACCGCACGGACACCCCCTTCGGACGCCGCGCCGTCGACTGGGAGCTCAAGGGCGTCCCGGTACGCGTCGAGGTCGGTCCCCGTGACCTGGAGAGCGGCACCGCGATGCTGGCCCGCCGCATCCCCGGAGGCAAGGAACCCGTCGCCGTCGACGCGCTCGCCGCCCTGCTCCCCGGCGTCCTCGAGGAGGACCAGGCGCTGCTGCTGAAGCAGTCGCGCGAGCGCCGCGAGTCCCGGACGTCCGACGTGTGGACGGTCGAGGAGGCCGTCGAGGCCGCCGTCGCGGGCGGCTGGGCGCGCATCCCGTGGGCGGACCTCGGCGAAGAGGGCGAGGCCAGGCTCGCCGAGCACGCCGTGACCGTACGGTGTCTGGTCGCCGAGGACGGGTCGGTGCCCGACACCGACGACGCACCCGGTAACGTCGCCGTCGTCGCCCGCGCCTACTGAGCCGGCCGCGAGCGCGACCGAAACACCTCTTGCGCATCTGCCGACCACAGGTACCCCGGTACGCGGACACCGTCTACGTGCCGGGGCGTACGTGACCCTACGTACCGCCTTGATATGAGCTGTGATGCTTCTCCGCAGATCAGCGCACCCGCCCTCGTCAGGACGCATCAGCGGCAACTGACGGGTACGTGCAAATTATTTGGGATGCCCCGGAATAGGAACACAGAGGCACCCACGCTCGTTGTCATTACGTGAGCACGACACCACCTGTTCTCGCCGCAGAGCTGGCAGGGGCGTGGGCCGACATTCAGCGGCACCACACCGAGCTGCCCGATCTTGCCGCGCCAGAGTCCCTGATCGGGGAGTCGTCGTCCGCCTGCGGACACGAACTCTCCTTCGAGCGACTGCTTCACGAAGCAGTCCACGGCATCGCCGCCGCGCGCGGAGTCCGCGACACCTCGCGCGCCGGCCGCTATCACAACCGCAGATTCCTCGCGATCGCCGAGGAGTTGGGCCTCGACCACCCCGAGGAGCCGCATCCCAGCAGCGGCTTCTCGCTGGTCACGCTCAACCCCGAGGCCAAGCGCCGTTACCGTCCGACGATCGAGCGGCTCCAGCGCGCGTTGAAGGCCCACACGGCCGCCACCGCCGCCGACACCGCCCGCTCGTTCCGCGGCCCGGCCGCCCGTCACGGTTCCTCCGGGGGAGGCGTCCGCGTCAAGGCCGTCTGCGACTGTGGGCGCAACGTCCGCGTCGTCCCGTCGGTCCTCGCGCAGGCGCCCATCGTGTGCGGGGGGTGCGGCAAGCCCTTCCGGATTCCGGAGGTGGTCGGCGCGGCAGCCGGCTGATCCGGGTGCGACACCGGCATCTCGTGGGTGCCGGCCCAGCACACGCGGCCCGCGGCAGTCGTGCCTCCCTCACCGTCCCAGGGCGGTGGGGGACTTCAGGAGGCACACGTGCGCGCGGGCCGGACCCATCCCGACAGCAGCCGACGACCGCCGCAGACCGGCGACAACCGCCCCGGACCGACCCGGGCCGGCGTCACCTGACGGGCACCCGGGACCGCCGGGTGCCCGTCAGGTGTGGGCCGGCTCACCCTCGGTCGGGGGGATCCGCGGGATGTGGCAGAATGGTCAGCTGTACTCGACAGCCGCACAGGACCCCTCTCTCCTCCGGCTGACGCGTCCATCGGACACTCGGGTACCGCAACCCCACGCGGCCATCTCGTCGTGTCCAACCCCGTCAAGACCAGGAGACACCACTTCCGTGGCAGTCAAGATCAAGCTGAAGCGTCTGGGCAAGATCCGTTCGCCTCACTACCGCATCGTCGTCGCCGACTCCCGTACCCGCCGTGATGGCCGGGCCATCGAGGAGATCGGCCTGTACCACCCGGTCCAGAACCCCTCGCGCATCGAGGTCGACACGGACCGTGCGCAGTACTGGCTGAGTGTCGGCGCGCAGCCGACCGAGCCCGTGCTCGCCATCCTGAAGCTGACCGGCGACTGGCAGAAGTTCAAGGGCCTGCCGGCCCCGGCTCCGCTGCTCGTGGCCGAGCCGAAGGCCGCGCGCCCGCTGTTCGACGCCCTCGGTGGCGACGACACGAGCAAGGGTGAGGCCATCACCCAGAAGAAGAAGACTGAGAAGAAGGACGAGGCTCCGGCCGAGTCCGAGTCGACCGAGGCCTGAGCATGCTCGAGGAGGCTCTCGAGCACCTCGTGAAGGGCATCGTCGACAACCCCGACGACGTGCAGGTCGCCTCGCGCAACCTGCGTCGCGGGCGCGTTCTCGAGGTTCGGGTGCACCCCGACGACCTCGGCAAGGTGATCGGCCGCAACGGCCGCACCGCACGCGCTCTGCGGACCGTCGTGGGTGCCATCGGCGGCCGCGGTGTCCGTGTCGACCTCGTCGACGTGGACCACGTCCGCTGACGTAGCACGCAGCACCGGCTCGGGCCGGGGAGGGCTTACGAGCCGTCCCCGGCCCGCAGTCGTCTGCGCACCCGAATCCGAAGCATTGCCGTCGGTACACGACAGGAGATCAAGCACAGTGCAGCTGGTAGTCGCTCGCGTCGGCCGTGCCCACGGCATCAAGGGCGAGGTCACCGTGGAGGTTCGCACCGACGAGCCGGAGCTCCGGCTCGGACCCGGTGCCGTCCTGTTCACCGATCCGGCCTCCGCCGGACCGCTGACCATCGAGACGGGCCGCGTCCACAGCGGCCGTCTCCTGCTGCGCTTCGCCGGCGTACGCGACCGGAACGGCGCCGAGGCGCTGCGGAACATCCTGCTGATCGCCGAGGTCGACCCGGACGTGACTCCGGAGGACCCGGAGGAGTACTACGACCACCAGCTGATGGACCTGGACGTGTTCACCACGGACGGTGCCGCGGTCGGCCGGATCACCGAGATCTCGCACCTGCCGTCGCAGGACCTGTTCGTGGTCGAGCGGGAGGACGGCACCGAGGTGCTGATCCCGTTCGTCGAGGAGATCGTCGTCGAGATCGACCTGGAGGAGCAGCGGGCCGTCATCGACCCGCCGCCCGGCCTGATCGACGACGGCGCGGAGGTCGTCTCCTCCCGCGACGCCGAGGAGGAGGCCACCGGCGACGAGGACTCCGCGGGGGCGGACGCCTGATGCGGCTCGACGTCGTCACGATCTTCCCCGAGTATCTGGAGCCCTTGAACGTCTCGCTCGTCGGCAAGGCACGCGCGCGCGGCCAGCTGAACGTGCACGTGCACGACCTCCGTGACTGGACGTACGACCGTCACAACACGGTCGACGACACCCCCTACGGCGGCGGTCCCGGCATGGTCATGAAGACCGAGCCGTGGGGCGACGCCCTGGACTCCGCCCTCGCGGACGGCTACGAGACCGGCTGCCACGGGCCCGTCCTCGTCGTCCCGACGCCCAGCGGACGCCCGTTCACCCAGGAACTCGCCGTCGAACTCTCCGAGCGCCCCTGGCTGGTCTTCACGCCCGCGCGCTACGAGGGCATCGACCGCCGTGTCATCGACGAGTACGCGACCCGGATGCCCGTCTACGAGGTTTCCATCGGCGACTACGTGCTCGCCGGCGGGGAGGCGGCCGTGCTCGTCGTCACCGAGGCCGTGGCCCGGCTGCTGCCGGGTGTGCTCGGCAACGCCGAGTCGCACCGGGACGACTCCTTCGCCCCCGGCGCCATGGCCAACCTCCTGGAGGGGCCGGTGTACACCAAGCCCCCTCAGTGGCGCGGCCGCGAGATCCCGGAGGTCCTGGTCAGCGGCCACCACGGGAAGATCGCCCGCTGGCGCCGCGACGAGGCCCTGCGCCGCACGACGGCGAACCGGCCCGACCTCATCGGGCGCTGCGACCCCTCGGCGTTCGACAAGAAGGACCGCGAGATGCTCTCGATCCTTGGCTGGCAGCCGGGTCCCGACGGCCGATTTGGGCGCAGCCCGCAGACCGTGGAAGAATAGGCCGCTGCTCTTTGTCGTCGGCGCGCGTCCCTGCCACAGGGGGACACGACGCCCGTCCCGACGAGGCAGCACCATCTCGGAACCCCTCTCCCGTCGATGACCTGTGGCATTGACGAAGAAAGCAGACACACATGACTCACCTGCTCGACACCGTCGACAGCGCGTCGCTGCGCACCGACATCCCGGCCTTCCGCCCGGGTGACACCGTCAACGTCCACGTCCGCGTCATCGAGGGCAACCGCTCGCGTGTGCAGCAGTTCAAGGGCGTAGTCATCCGTCGCCAGGGTGCCGGCGTTCGCGAGACCTTCTCGGTCCGCAAGGTCTCGTTCTCCGTCGGCGTGGAGCGCACCTTCCCGGTGCACACCCCGATCGTCGAGAAGATCGAGCTCGTGAGCCGCGGTGACGTCCGTCGCGCCAAGCTGTACTACCTCCGTGAGCTGCGCGGCAAGGCCGCGAAGATCAAGGAGAAGCGCGACAACTGATCTCGCACGGCCACGGTTCGCCGTGGCCGGCCGAGCCGGTAAGAAGGCGTCTCATGGAGGCCGGATAACATCTGGCCCCGATGGACACCGAAGCACAGCACGTGGAGCGCGACCGCTCCTCCCGCCCTTCCGCTTCCGAGGAGATCTCGGACACGGAGCGGCCGGAGGGCCGGTCGCGCTTCGCGTTGGCCGGCCGGGCCGCCGACTGGCTCCCGGGCGGGTGGATCACCCTGACCGTGCTGGTCTGCCTGGTCTTCCTGCTCCTGGTCAGCCGCTTCGTGATGCAGCCGTTCCAGATTCCCAGCGGCTCGATGGAGTCCGGATTGAGGATCGGGGACCGCGTTCTCGTAAATAAGTTGGCGTACCGTTTCGGTTCCGAACCACGGCGGGGCGACGTCGTCGTGTTCGACGGCACCGGTTATTTCGGAAGCGCAGACTACGTCAAGCGCGTTGTGGGGGTAGGGGGAGACCACGTGGTCTGCTGCGACAGGGAGGGGAGACTCGAGGTGAACGACCGGTCGGTCGACGAGTCCGCGTTCCTCCACCGGGGCGACAGCCCCTCGGACGTGCCCTTCGACGTCCTCGTGCCCGACGGATCGCTCTTCGTCCTCGGTGACCACCGCAGCCGCTCCAGCGACTCCCGCGACCATCTGGGCTCGCCCGGAGGCGGCATGGTCCCCGTAGGTGAGGTGATCGGCCGCGCCGACTGGATCGCCTGGCCCGCGGGCCACTGGACCCGGCTGGTCCGTCCCGACGCCTACGCGCGCGTGCCCGCCGCCGGCGGTGCCCATGGGTAACCGCGGACGACCGCGCGGAGCCCCCGCGAGTGCCGCGGAGAACCTGCTGCCCACCGGGACCCGGCGCGCCTCCGGAGGGGCCGCCCGTCCCAGCCGGGTGGAGCGGCGCAAGCTCGCGCGCAAGATCAAGCGACGCAGACGGCGTTCCTCGGTCAAGGAGATACCGCTCCTCGTCGGCGTCGCCGTGCTGATAGCCCTGGTCCTCAAGACCTTCCTCGTCCAGGCCTTCGTGATCCCGTCGGGTTCCATGGAGAACACGATCCAGATCGGCGACCGTGTCCTGGTCGACAAGTTCACCCCGTGGTTCGGCTCCGAGCCCTCGCGCGGTGATGTCGTCGTCTTCAAGGACCCCGGTGGGTGGCTGACCGCCGAGGAGACCAAGAAGAAGGACGACCCCGTGGTCGTCAAGCAGTTCAAGCAGGGGCTGACCTTCATCGGTCTGCTGCCGTCGGACAACGAGAAGGACCTCATCAAGCGGGTCGTCGGCGTCGGCGGCGACACGGTCAAGTGCTGCGACGCACAGGGCCGGGTGACGGTGAACGGCACCCCGCTGACCGAGCCGTACATCTTCGCGGGTGACAAACCGTCCGACTTCGCCTTCGAGGTCAAGGTGCCCGAGGGGCGCCTGTTCGTGCTCGGCGACCACAGAGGCAACTCCGCTGACTCCCGTTACCACCGGACCGACAAGTTCAGCGGTACCGTCTCCGAGAAGTCGATCGTGGGCCGGGCCATGATCATCGGATGGCCCATCGGTCACTGGACCCGGCTGCGCGAGCCGGGCACGTTTTCGACCGTGGCCGACGCGCCTGGAGCGTCGACCGCCGCCTCGGCGCTGTCGCATAGGGTGGCCCCTGCGGATCCAGACGGATTGATCCCGCTCCCGAGCCCTGCGGAACTCCCGCTCGTTATGGGAGTGGTGGGCCTGCGCCGAATACGGCGCGGGCAGCGGCACGGAGTGAGGAGTGGATGTGGGGGATGTGGCGGTCGGCGCACGGTCCGGACACGATGGTCCCGAAGGGCAGCCGGAGCGGCCCGACGATGCGGCTGCCCCCGGCGTAGAGGACGGGTCGGGTTCCGGCGGTGGCTCCGAAGGCGGTGACGCCTCGACCGGGCGTTCCGAGCAGGACCCGCAGTCCAGGAAGCAGCGCTCCTTCTGGAAGGAGCTGCCGATCCTGATCGGCATCGCCCTGGTGCTCGCGCTGCTCATCAAGACGTTCCTGGTGCAGGCGTTCTCGATCCCTTCGGACTCGATGCAGAACACCCTCCAGCAGGGTGACCGCGTCCTGGTCGACAAGCTGACCCCGTGGTTCGGGTCGGAGCCGGAGCGCGGCGAGGTCGTCGTCTTCCACGACCCCGACAACTGGCTGGCGGGCGAGCCGACGGCCAACCCGAACGCCTTGCAGACCTTCCTCAGCTGGATCGGCCTGATGCCGTCCGCGGAGGAGAAGGACCTGATCAAGCGCGTCATCGGCGTGGGTGGCGACACGATCGAGTGCAACGGGACCGGCCCGCTCACGGTCAACGGCAAGGCTTTGAACGAGACGTCGTACGTGTACGCCGGGAACACTCCGTGCAGCCAGGACGACGAGGGCGGCCAGTTCAAGGTCAAGGTCCCCAAGGGCATGATCTGGGTGATGGGCGACCACCGTCAGAACTCGCGGGACTCCCGTTACAACCAGGCCGACAAGCACCACGGCATGGTCCCCGTCGACGACGTCGTCGGCCGTGCCATCGTCAAGGCCTGGCCGATCAACCGCTGGGGCACCCTTCCCGTTCCGGACACCTTCGACCAGTCCGGCCTGAACGCCAAGGCGGCCGCCGCCGTCACGGCGCCCGGTGCCGTCGCGCTCGTCGGCGTGGTGCCGCTCGCGCTGGTGCGCCGCAAGCGCAAGGCGTCCAGGGACGACTGACGACCGAGTCGTCTCCGGCCTTAGGGGCCGGCCGCACCGGATCTCTCCGGAGCGGCCGGCCCCTGCTCGTTCCGCCGGGGGACCGGTGACCGGCAGGCGTCCTCCGAAGCACACGGCGTACCGGCGATCCGCACAGGTCTTCCACATCGGTGCCCGGGGCCGTGATCGTTGTCCGAACCATGGGCTGACCGCGGACCGTACCCCCGGGTAGGGTGCGGACCCATGGGTGGCGAGAGCGCAATACGTACGGCCCCGCGCAGCGGTGGCGCGGCCAGGGAGCACGCGGGCAGCAAGGTCGGACAGCGGTTGTCCGGGCTGGCTGTCGCACTGGGCCTGGTGCTGTTCCTCGGAGGGTTCGCCTGGGGAGCGGTGGTGTACCTGCCGTACACCGTGCCCACCAGCTCGATGGCTCCGACGATCAACGTGGGCGACAGGGTCCTCGCGCAGCGCGTCGACGGAAGCGATGTCCGCCGCGGTGACGTCGTCGTCTTCAAGGACAAGGCGTGGGTCACCAACGCGTCGGTGGTCAAGCGTGTGGTCGCCGTCGGCGGTGACACGGTCTCCTGCTGCACCGAGGGCAAGCTGACCGTCAACGGCAAGCAGATAGACGAGCCGTACCTGCCCGAGGGCAGCCTCGCCGAGATCACCAACTTCCCCACCGTGAAGGTCCCCAAGGGCCGTCTCTTCCTGCTCGGCGACGAGCGACAGGGCTCCCTGGACTCCACCGCGCACCTGTCGGACGCCGCCGGTGGCACCGTGGCGCGCAGCGCCGTGTCGGCCAGGGTGGACGCCATCGCCTGGCCCATGGACGGCATGCTCGAACGCCCCAGCGGTTTCGAGCCCCTCGGGGCCCTGTCCCAGCCGGGCCCGCTCCGTACGATCGTCGCCGCGGTGATCGCCGGTGCCGTGCTCGTGCTGGCCGGTGCCGCCTACGGGCCCATCGCCAAGCGGACGGGCCGCTCCCGTGGGAAGACGGAGCCCGCCGGTGTCCGCTGAGCCGACGGACAGCGGCGAGGAGACGCACGAGGGCGGTCTGCGCAAGGTCGCCCGGGTCGTCCTGCTCGACCCGCAGGACCGGATCCTCCTCCTGCACGGGCACGAGCCGGACGATCCCGCGGACGACTGGTGGTTCACCCCCGGCGGCGGTCTGGAGGGGGACGAGACCCGGGAGCAGGCCGCGCTGCGGGAACTCCTGGAGGAGACCGGCATCACAGAGGTCGAGCTGGGGCCGGTGCTGTGGCGGCGGATCTGCTCGTTCTCGTTCGCCGGTCGGCGCTGGCACCAGGACGAGTGGTACCTCCTGGCCCGTACGACCCAGACGGCCACGGCCGCCACGGCACTGACCGACCTGGAACGGCGCAGCGTCGCCGGAGCGCGCTGGTGGACGTGCCAGGAACTGACCGAGGCACATGAGACGGTGTATCCGACCAAGCTCGCCGGGCTGCTCCGCAGGGTGCTCGACGAGGGTCCCCCGGCCACGCCCGAGATCCTCGACACGGAAATCGTCTAGGGGCTCCCGGGGCTGGCGCACAATGGGGGGACGCACGGCTGAAGGGGAACATGCCATGAGCGCCGAGGACCTCGAGAAGTACGAGACCGAGATGGAGCTGAAGCTCTATCGGGAGTATCGCGACGTCGTCGGTCTGTTCAAATATGTGATCGAGACCGAACGGCGCTTTTACCTCACCAACGACTACGAGATGCAGGTGCACTCGGTCCAGGGCGAGGTGTTTTTCGAGGTGTCCATGGCGGACGCCTGGGTGTGGGACATGTACCGGCCCGCTCGCTTCGTGAAGCAGGTACGCGTCCTGACATTCAAGGACGTGAACATCGAAGAGCTGAACAAGAGCGATCTGGAGCTTCCGGGCGGCTGACTCGGAGGCGGCCGGGCGACTGGGTGACAGACCGGCCGGACAGCGGGCCGGTGGGGCCGGGAACCGACGGGTTCCCGGCCTTCGTGTCTCCCTGCCGCCGTGTCCCCCGGGGACTGCCGGCACCTCACCGCGGCCCTTCCTGGCCGACCGGGTAGGCGGGAGCACGACCGTCACGCCTGTGGGTGACGGCCTTTTCCACAGTCGCGCGTCTGTCCACCAAGATCCACAAGCGTCGCGGTGCGGCCTCAGTGTGGGTGCCGGAGGTGGTGCCGACATGAAGACGACCGAGGCACGAAGCGGCGCACGGAACGCACTGGGCAGGTACGGCGAGGATCTGGCCGCGCGACGGCTGACCGAGACCGGCCTGACGGTCCTGGCACGCAACTGGCGGTGCGGCAGGACAGGCGAGATCGACATCGTGGCGCGCGACGGCGACGCGCTCGTCCTCTGCGAGGTCAAGACCCGCAGGGCCGGCACGTTCCAGCACCCGATGGCGGCCGTGACACCGGCCAAGGCCCGGCGGCTGAGGGGCCTCGCCGAGCGATGGCTCCAGGAACACGGCGGAGCCCCACCGGGCGGTGTCCGCATCGACCTGATCGGCATCGTCCTCCCCGACCGGGGCGCACCCGTGGTCGAGCACGCGCGGGGGGTGGCCTGAGATGGGCTTCGCGCGTACGTGTTCGGTGGCCCTGGTGGGTGTGGAGGGCGTCGTCGTCGAGGTCCAGGCGGACCTGGAGCCGGGTGTCGCGGCGTTCACCCTGGTGGGGCTCCCCGACAAGAGCCTGACGGAGAGCCGGGACCGGGTCAGGGCCGCGCTCGTGAACTCCGGCGCCGCCTGGCCGCAGAAGAAGCTGACGGTGGGGCTCAGCCCGGCCTCCGTGCCGAAAGGCGGTTCGGGGTTCGACCTCGCCGTCGCCTGCGCGGTGCTGGGTGCCTCCGAGCGGATCGATCCCCGGGTGCTCGCCGACATCGTGATGATCGGAGAGCTCGGCCTCGACGGCCGGGTGCGGCCGGTCCGGGGGATCCTCCCGGCGGTGCTGGCGGCGGCGGACGCGGGATACGAGCAGGTGGTCGTCCCCGAGTGCGCCGCGGCCGAGGCGTCACTGGTGCCCGGGGTCTCGGTGCTGGGCGTCCGCAGCCTGCGCCAGCTCATCGCGGTGCTCGCCGACGAGCCGGTGCCCGAGGAGGACCCCGACGAGCAGGGGCGCCCCGACCCGCTGCTCGCTGGCCTGCGCGTCCCGGGGACGGGGGAGGCCACCGGCCTGTGCGGCATCGCCGTCCCGGAACACGATCCGGGGCACGATCTCGCCGATGTGGTGGGCCAGTTGTCGGCCCGCACCGCGATGGAGGTCGCGGCGGCCGGAGGGCACCACGTCTTCCTGCAGGGTCCACCAGGGGCGGGCAAGACGATGCTCGCCGAGCGGATGCCGTCCCTCATGCCGCGGCTGTCCCGGCAGGAATCCCTGGAGGTGACCGCGATCCACTCCGTGGCCGGCCTGCTCCCACCCGGCAAACCGATGGTCGACATCGCCCCGTACTGCGCACCCCACCACTCCGCGACGATGCAGTCCCTCGTCGGCGGAGGCAAGGGCCTCGCGCGGCCCGGAGCGGTGTCCCTGGCACATCGCGGGATCCTCTTCCTCGACGAGGCGCCGGAGTTCAGCGGCTTCGTGCTCGACGCCCTGCGCCAGCCGCTGGAGGCGGGCCACGTGGTGATCGCGCGGAGCGCCGGTGTCGTGCGGTTCCCCGCGAAGTTCCTGATGGTGCTGGCCGCCAACCCCTGTCCCTGCGGCCGCTTCAGCGTGACGAACGACTACTGCGAATGCCCGCCCTCCGCCATCCGCCGCTACCAGGCACGGCTGTCCGGACCGCTGCTCGACCGGGTCGACCTGCGCGTCGAGGTGGAGCCCGTCACCCGGTCCGAGCTCACCGCGCGAGGTGCTCGGGGCGAATCCACGAAGACGGTGGCCGAGCGGGTGCGCACCGCCCGCGAGCGGGCCACCGCCCGCTTCACGGGGACGCCCTGGCACACCAACAGTGAGGTCCCGGGACGGGAGCTGCGCAGCCGGTGGCAGGCGGTGCCGGGGGCGATGGACGACGCCGAGCGGAGCCTGGAGCGCGGACTGCTCACGGCCCGGGGTCTCGACCGGGTGCTCCGCGTCGCGTGGACGGTCGCGGACCTGTCGGGACACGACCGCCCCGACGCCGGTGACGTGGCGCTCGCCCTTCAGCTGCGCACCGGGGTTCCGCGCGGGGTACCGATGGCGATCGGCTCACCGGTATGACGGACGACGAGCGCAGGGCCCGCGTCACGCTCTCCCGGGCCGTCGAACCCGGCGACGAGGTCTGCGGCCGCTGGATCCGGGAGATCGGGGCCCCGGAAGCCCTGCGGTGGCTGTCCGGCGGTGATCGACAGCCGCGCGGGATGACGGACACCCGGTGGGCGGGCCTGCGGGCCAGGGCCGAGCGGGCCGACCCGGAGGGCGATCTCGTCCGGGCGCGGGAGGCAGGGGTGCGGTTCGTCTGCCCCGGCGACTCCGAATGGCCGGCGCAACTGGACGACCTCGGGGACGGACGGCCCCTCGGACTGTGGGTCCGGGGGCTGTCCAGCCTGCGGATATGGGCGCTGCGGTCGGTCGCCGTCGTCGGCGCCCGGGCCTGCACCGAGTACGGCGCGCACATGGCGGCGACCCTCGGCGCCGGGCTCGCGGAGAGGGGCTGGGTCGTGGTGTCCGGCGGTGCCTACGGGGTGGACGGTGCCGCGCACCGAGGCGCCCTCGGCGCGGGCGGCGCCACCGTCGCCGTGCTCGCCTGCGGGGTCGACCGGCCCTACCCCCGCGGCCATACCCAGTTGATCACCAGGATCGCGGAACAGGGCCTAGTGATCGGGGAGTTGCCGCCCGGTGAGCATCCCACGCCGAGCAGGTTCATCCTCCGGAACCGGGTCATCGCGGCACTCACCCGGGGCACCGTGGTCGTCGAGGCGGCCTATCGCAGTGGGGCGCTCGTCACTGCCCGTGCGGCACAGCGGCTGGGGCGGTTCACCATGGGAGTGCCGGGCCCGGCCACCAGCTCACTCTCCGCGGGGGTGCACGAACTGCTTCGAGGAGAAGCGGTTCTGGTCACCGACGCCGCGGAAGTCGCCGAACTGGTCGGTGACATGGGAGAGCTGGCCCCCGACCGGCGCGGACCCGTGGTGCCGCGCGACCTCCTGGCCCCGGGCGCCCAGCGTGTCCTGGCCGCCCTGCCGGCACGGCGCCCTGCGGCCGTCGACGAGATCGCCCGCGGGGCTGCCACCACCACGGACGACGCGGTCGGGAGACTGTACGAACTCCGAGCACTTGGATTCGTCGAACGACACGGCGACGGCTGGAAGTTGACACGCCAGGCGTCGACCTCCGTCCGCGACGATCGGGAGGACCGCTGACCGAGCGTGTTCGGCCGTCCGGGGGAACGCCGACGCCCTTGCGGATTCCCGCAGTTGGCGGATCCTGGCGGTCACGCAGGGCGACAGCCGGAATGCCGGGAGCCGCCTCGCGGAACCCCTCCGCGTCCGGGTGACAGCCCCCTCTTCGCGCACTGCGACTGTCCAGTCACGCTACGCTCACGAGGATCCGACGCAGGCCCACCATCTCGGCATGAGACCGACAGGTACCCAGGCACCCAGTTCACGGCAGAACGGCACAAGGCGACGAATGCCCCAGCACACCTCCGGGTCCGACCGGACGGCGATCCCGCCAGCCGCCCGCGACGGCGGCAGCGTGCGCCCGCCCGCTCCCTCGACACTCGACGAGCTGTGGCGGTCGTACAAGTCGACCGGTGACGAGCGGCTGCGCGAGCAGCTGATCCTGCACTACTCGCCGCTGGTGAAGTACGTCGCGGGCCGGGTCAGCGTGGGCCTGCCGGCCAACGTCGAACAGGCCGACTTCGTCTCGTCCGGGGTGTTCGGGCTGATCGACGCGATCGAGAAGTTCGACATCGAGCGCGAGATCAAGTTCGAGACGTACGCGATCACCCGGATCCGGGGCGCCATGATCGACGAACTGCGCGCGCTCGACTGGATCCCGCGGTCGGTCCGGCAGAAGGCGCGCAACGTCGAGCGCGCCTACGCCACCCTGGAGGCCCGGCTGAGACGCACCCCCTCGGAGATCGAGGTGGCCTCCGAACTGGGTATCGCGGTGGAGGACCTGCATGCGGTGTTCAGCCAGTTGTCGCTGGCCAACGTGGTCGCCCTGGAGGAGCTGCTGCATGCCGGCGGTGAGGGCGGCGACCGGCTGAGCCTGATGGACACCCTGGAGGACACCGCCGCCGACAACCCGGTCGAGGTCGCCGAGGACCGGGAACTGCGCAGACTCCTGGCCCGGGCGATCAACACCCTCCCCGACCGGGAGAAGACCGTCGTCACGCTCTACTACTACGAGGGACTGACACTCGCGGAGATCGGCAACGTACTCGGCGTGACGGAGAGCCGGGTCAGCCAGATCCACACCAAATCCGTACTTCAGCTGCGCGCCAAGCTGGCCAGTTTCGGGCGCTGACCAGGGCGTTCGTCCACCCCCGCACAGCCGGGAACCGGCGCCGCTAGACCTGCTGCCGCCGGGCGGGGTGGGCTGAGTGGCTCCCGTACGCGGCGGCGCGTCCGTAGAGTGGTTGACGTGCCAAGGATTCGAGCGGCCTCCGTGGCCGAGCACCGGTCGATGCAGCGAGCCGCCCTGCTGGACGCGGCGCGCTCCCTGTTGTCCGAGGGTGGGACGGAGGCGCTGACCTTCCCGGCGCTCGCCGAGCGCACGGGGCTCGCGCGGTCCTCCGTGTACGAGTACTTCCGCTCCCGAGCCGCCGTCGTCGAGGAACTCTGCCAGGTCGACTTCCCCGTCTGGGCCGCCGAGGTCTCCTCCGCCATGGCCGCCGCCGAGGGCCCCGAGGGCAAGGTGGAGGCCTACGTGCGCCGGCAGCTCGCCCTGGTCGGGGACCGGCGGCACCGCGCCGTGGTCGCCATCTCCGCCAGCGAACTCGACGCGGGCGCCCGGGAGAAGATCCGGGCCGCGCACGGCGGGCTGGTCACGATGATCGGCGAGGCGCTGGCCGCCATGGGCCACGCCGAGCCGCGGCTCGCGGCGATGCTGCTGCAGGGTGTGGTCGACGCCGCCGTGCGCCGCATCGAGCTGGGCGCCGCCGAGGACCCCACCGCGATCACCGAGGCGGCCGTCGCGATGGCCCTGCGAGGCGTCCGCGGCTGAGCCGTGCCGACCAGGCCTCGCGGGCGCCCGGCGTCAGCGCTCCGGTCAAGGTCCGTCGAGCGGCAGCAGGCGGGACGGGCCGAGGCCCAGCAGCCAGGGCGGCAGCAGGGACAGCGGGTTCAGGTAGGCCGTGCCTCTGCGCAGGCCCCAGTGCAGACAGGGCGTCGGCCCGCAGTGCGCGTCGCGCGTCGCCTCCACCCTCCCGAGAACCGCGCCCGCGAGAACCTCGTCGCCCTTGCGCACCGACGCCCGCACCGGGCCGTAGGTCGTGCGCAGTGGAGGCGCCCCGGTGCCCGCCAGCTCCACGGAGACGACCCCGCGGCCCGCGACCCGGCCCGCGAAGGACACCCTGCCCGGGGCGACGGCGCGCACCGGAGTGCCGGGGACGGCTTCCAGGTCGACGCCGCGATGACCCCGGGAGTAGGCCGTCGCCGGCGGCTCCCAGCCCCGTACGACCGGAGGACGGACCCCCACCGGCCAGGCGCGGGCGAGCGCCGGGACGCCAGGATCGGTTACGGGAGGCGTGAGCGGTCCGGTGGGCGCCGGGGCGGTGGAACCCGCTCCCGAAGGGAGTCCGGCATCGGTGTCGGACGGGTCCGCCGGATCGGCCTCCGGCGGGTCACCGGGATCGGCCCGAGACCGGTCGGCGGACCCGGCGGCCTCATCGGCCAGGGACGTGAGCGGGCCGACGGCACCGGGTCGGGTGGCCTGGACCGGCGGTGCCGGGCCGACACCGTGGGACAGCGTCGCCGAGGACGTCAGAGTCACGGACTGGGGCCCGGCCGTCCGCCCCGAGGCCGGAGTCTGCGCCGGTGAGGCGGGGGGCAGGACGCCCAGGACGGTCAGGGCCAGGCCGAGGACAAGGCACGGCCACGTACGCACAGATCGGTTCGCTCGCATGCGGAAACCGTCCCGCACCGAGCGGATCATGGCCGGGATCTGTGGAGTACCGGCCGGTTGTGGACAGGGGCGTCACCCGGCCCCTCTCGGGTCCCGTACACTTCTGATGGCGATTCGGGTCACCGAGTCGACTTCGCACGCCCCGACATCTGGTCTTCATCACCGGTGTCAGCGCCTCTCGGTCCTTTGTGGCACGGCGCATCGCGGGCGTCAGGCGCGAGTGCCGTCCGGCACACGCGGTTCAACCGAGAAAACCTAGGAGAACGGCCATGGCCGTCGTCACGATGCGGGAGCTGCTGGAAAGCGGCGTCCACTTCGGTCACCAGACCCGTCGTTGGAACCCGAAGATGAAGCGCTTCATCTTCACGGAGCGCAACGGCATCTACATCATCGACCTGCTCCAGTCGCTGTCGTACATCGACCGCGCCTACGAGTTCGTCAAGGAGACCGTCGCCCACGGCGGCACGGTCATGTTCGTCGGCACGAAGAAGCAGGCGCAGGAGGCCATCGCGGAGCAGGCCACCCGCGTCGGCATGCCCTACGTCAACCAGCGCTGGCTGGGCGGCATGCTCACCAACTTCTCGACCGTCTACAAGCGTCTGCAGCGCCTCAAGGAGCTCGAGCAGATCGACTTCGAGGACGTCGCCGCTTCGGGTCTCACCAAGAAGGAGCTTCTCGTGCTCTCGCGCGAGAAGGCCAAGCTGGAGAAGACCCTCGGTGGTATCCGCGAGATGCAGAAGGTGCCCAGCGCCGTCTGGATCGTGGACACCAAGAAGGAGCACATCGCGGTCGGCGAGGCCCGGAAGCTCAACATCCCGGTCGTCGCCATCCTCGACACCAACTGTGACCCCGACGAGGTCGACTACAAGATCCCGGGCAACGACGACGCGATCCGCTCCGTCACCCTGCTCACCCGCGTGATCGCCGACGCCGTCGCCGAGGGCCTCATCTCCCGTTCCGGCGCCGGTAAGGCCGCCGAGGGTGACAAGGCCGCGGGCGAGCCGCTGGCCGCGTGGGAGCGCGACCTGCTCGAGGGCGAGAAGAAGGCCGACGAGCCCGAGGTCCAGACCTCCGCCGAGACGGAGAAGGTCGCCGACGCCGAGCAGGCCGACGCCCCCGCCGCCGAGGCTGAGGCTGTCGAGGCCCCCGCCGCCGAGGCCCCTGCTGCCGAGGCCCCTGCTGCCGACGCCGAGGCCCCCGCTGCCGAGGCCCCGGTCGCCGAGGCCGAGCAGGCCTGACCCCTCACCCCTTCGGGTTTCTGAACGGCGGGGGCCCACAAAGCCCCCGCCGTTCGTCCCGTAGATCTTCAGACTTCGAGAGAGATTCCAGGAATCATGGCGAACTACACCGCCGCCGACGTCAAGAAGCTCCGTGAGCTCACCGGCGCCGGCATGATGGACTGCAAGAAGGCACTGGACGAGGCCGACGGCAGCGTCGACAAGGCCGTCGAGGCCCTGCGCATCAAGGGTCAGAAGGGCGTCGCCAAGCGCGAGGGCCGCTCCGCCGAGAACGGCGCCGTGGTCTCCATCATCGCTGACGACAACACCTCCGGTGTCCTGGTCGAGCTGAAGTGCGAGACGGACTTCGTCGCCAAGGGCGAGAAGTTCCAGGCCGTCGCCGACCGGATCGCGCAGCACGCCGCCGCCACCTCCCCGGCCGACATCGCCGCGCTCCTCGGCTCCGAGATCGAGCCGGGCAAGACGGTTCAGGCGTTCGTCGACGAGGCCAACGCCAACCTGGGCGAGAAGATCGTCCTGGACCGCTTCGCCCAGTTCTCCGGCGCGTACGTTGCCGCGTACATGCACCGCACCATGCCCGACCTGCCTCCGCAGATCGGTGTTCTGGTCGAGCTGGACAAGGCCGACGCCGACCTCGCCAAGGGCATCGCGCAGCACATCGCCGCCTTCGCGCCGAAGTACCTCTCCCGTGAGGACGTCCCGGCCGAGGTCGTCGAGAGCGAGCGTCGCGTCGCCGAGGAGACCACCCGCGCCGAGGGCAAGCCCGAGGCCGCCCTCCCCAAGATCGTCGAGGGTCGGGTCAACGGCTTCTTCAAGGAGGCCACGCTCCTCGGTCAGCCGTACGCGCTCGACAACAAGAAGTCCGTCCAGAAGGTCCTGGACGAGGCCGGTGTCACCCTGAAGCGCTTCTCGCGCATCAAGGTCGGCATCTGAGTCCGTACCGCGATCGACGCGCGGCCCCTATAGGGTCGACAGCAGTCGTCCGCGTACGCCGGCACCCACGCGCGTGTGCCGGACGACAGCAGATCTGACGAGGAGGCCATTGCCGAGCACGGGATGCGAACACACCCCACCGGCAATGGCCTTCTTCGTATGTGCACCATGAGGAGATCTCCATGACCACCACCCCGGCCGACAAGGGCGACAAGACCGACGACGGCAAAGGCACGGGACGCTTTCTGCTGAAGCTTTCCGGCGAGGCGTTCGCCGGTGGCGGCGGACTCGGCGTCGACCCCGACGTGGTGCACAAGATCGCCCGCGAGATCGCGGCCGTCGTGCGCGGCGGAGCCCAGATCGCCGTCGTCATCGGCGGCGGCAACTTCTTCCGCGGCGCCGAACTCCAGCAGCGCGGCATGGACCGGGCCCGCTCCGACTACATGGGCATGCTCGGCACCGTCATGAACTGCCTCGCCCTCCAGGACTTCCTGGAGAAGGAGGGCATCGACAGCCGCGTCCAGACCGCCATCACCATGGGCCAGGTTGCGGAGCCGTACATCCCGCTGCGTGGCGTGCGGCACCTGGAGAAGGGGCGCGTGGTCATCTTCGGCGCCGGCATGGGCATGCCGTACTTCTCCACCGACACCACGGCCGCCCAGCGCGCCCTGGAGATCGACGCCGAGGCGCTCCTCATGGGCAAGAACGGCGTGGACGGCGTCTACGACTCCGACCCGAAGACCAACCCCGGGGCGGTCAAGTTCGACGCCCTCAGCTACAGCGAGGTCATCACCCGGGATCTCAAGGTCGCCGACATGACGGCCATCACGCTGTGCCGGGACAACAAGCTGCCGATCCTGGTCTTCGAGCTCCTGGCGGAGGGCAATATCGCGCGGGCCGTCAAGGGTGAGAAGATCGGCACACTCGTCGGCGACCAGAACGGCCAGGCCTGACGGGGAACGCTCCCGTCCGGGTACGAGCCCCGGACGCGGACGGACCCTGACCGGGGGATGGACAATGTCCTGCCGGTCCGGAACCGTGCAGGAACAAGACGCGACGCAGCCGGCCGCCGACCCCGACGAGGAACAGCTGCCGGGCCTACTCAAGACAAGCAGGAGCAAGTGGTGATCGAAGAGACCCTCCTCGAGGCCGAGGAGAAGATGGAGAAGGCGGTCGTGGTCGCCAAGGAGGACTTCGCCGCGATCCGCACCGGCCGTGCGCACCCGGCGATGTTCAACAAGATCGTGGCCGACTACTACGGCGCGCTGACGCCGATCAACCAGTTGGCCTCGTTCTCCGTGCCGGAGCCGCGCATGGCCGTGGTGACCCCGTTCGACAAGAGCGCGATGCGCAACATCGAGCAGGCGATCCGGGACTCCGACCTGGGCGTCAACCCCAGCAACGACGGCAACATCATCCGTGTGACCTTCCCCGAGCTGACGGAAGAGCGTCGCAAGGAGTACATCAAGGTCGCGCGGACCAAGGGCGAGGACGCCAAGGTCTCGATCCGTTCCGTGCGCCGCAAGGCGAAGGACGCCCTCGACAAGCTCGTCAAGGACAAGGAGTCCGGCGAGGACGAGGTCCGTCGTGCGGAGAAGGAGCTCGACGACACCACGGCGAAGTACGTCGCCCAGGTGGACGAGCTCCTGAAGCACAAGGAAGCGGAGCTGCTCGAGGTCTGATGAACGACTCTTCCTGGGGGGCGCCGCCACAAGCCGGGTACTGGGGGCCGTCCGAGCAGGGGCCTGTCCAGGGGGCAGCCCCGGCGGGTCCCACGTACGATGCGCCTGACGCGCAGCACACTCGGCCCATGCCCATCGTGCCCGACGTACCCGCACATGGCGGAGACCAGGATGACGACCCGGGGGCCGCTCGGCCGAGCGGCCCCTTGTTCCACGACGACGCACCGTCGACGGCGCCCTACGGGGATCCGTCGCACAACCCGCAGAGCCCGCAGGAGCCCATGCCCAGCGCCGCCCCCCAGCCCGCCCCCGCACCTCAGAAGAAGAGTGCGGGACGCGACCTGGGCGCGGCCATAGGAGTGGGCGTCGGGCTCGGTGCGGTGATCGTCGCGTCGTTGTTCGTCGTCAAGGCCGTCTTCGTCGGAGTGATAGCGGTCGCCGTGGTGGTGGGGCTCTGGGAGCTCACCTCACGGCTGGAGGAGCGCAAGGGCATCAAGGCGCCCCTCGTGCCGCTCGCGGTCGGCGGGGCGGCCATGGTCGTCGCCGGATACGTGCGGGGCGCCGAGGGTGCGTGGGTCGCCATGGCGCTGACGGCGCTGGCCGTCCTGGTCTGGCGCATGACCGAACCGCCCGAGGGCTACCTCAAGGACGTCACGGCGGGGGTCTTCGCGGCCTTCTACGTGCCGTTCCTGGCGACCTTCGTGGCCATGATGCTCACGGCCGACGACGGTCCGCGTCGCGTCCTGACCTTCCTGCTCCTGACGGTCGTCAGCGACACCGGCGCGTACGCGATCGGCTGGCGCTTCGGCAAGCACAAGCTGGCGCCGCGCATCAGCCCCGGAAAGACCCGCGAGGGTCTGTTCGGAGCGGTCAGCTTCGCGATGGTCGCGGGTGCGCTGTGCATGGAGTTCCTGATCGACGACGGCACCTGGTGGCAGGGTCTGGTCATCGGCCTCGCGGTCGCGGCCAGCGCCACGCTCGGTGACCTCGGTGAGTCGATGATCAAGCGGGACCTCGGCATCAAGGACATGGGCACGCTGCTGCCGGGTCACGGCGGCATCATGGACCGGCTGGACTCGCTCCTGCCGACGGCTCCGGTGGTCTGGCTGCTGCTCGTCCTCTTCGTCGGCTCGGGCTGACCGCCTTTCCGCATTCCACGCGTCCGTTTTCCGCGTACCAACGACACCGCCCCTCCCGGTCGGATGATCACCACACGGTGAGTCATGTGACGGGGAGGGGCGGTGTCGTCAGTTAGGGCCGTAGGTGTGGGGTGGGCCCTCCTGCCAGTGGACCCAGGCCGGGTCGTCGAGGAGGCCCTCGGCGTCCGGGAGGCCCGCACGGCGGAGGAACTCGACGAGGTCGGCGTCGCTGTGGGCGAGGCCGGCGCTCCGCGCGCGGATGGTGACGCGGCGGCCGCCGGTTCCGGAGGGGCGGCCCACGACGATGGGCGCGGCGGGGGCATCCGCGTCGTCGGGGCCGGTGGGGTCGGATGATGCGTGGTCGTTGTTCACAGGACACCGAGATTCCGGTTCGGCGATCGTGTCGCCGGTGCGGGGCGGCTGCCAGGCCGGCCGGGCGCGGACAGCGCGCGGGAGCTCCGGACGGGACACGTTATCGGACACGAGTTCGATTCTAGGTCCAAGCGACAGGTGACGAGAGCACTCTGCCGGAACAGGCCGGGCGCGAGTGGTCCCGGCGGGCACTGTGCGCGGGGAGTCCCGGGAGGCGCAAGGGGCGGGAAGCCCCGAATCGTGCGGGCCCGGCCGGTCCGCCCCCACCGGGACACGCGCGGCCCGGGTCATGCGATCCGATCTGCGACACTGGTACAGCCATGCCTAAGCCCGGAGAACTCACCTTTGTAGCGCCGCGCGGAGCCAAGAAGCCGCCGCGGCACCTTGCCGATCTCACGCCTGCCGAGCGCAAAGAGGCGGTTGCCGCGATCGGTGAGAAGCCGTTTCGTGCCAAGCAGCTCTCGCAGCACTACTTCGCCCGGTACGCGCACGACCCCGAGCAGTGGACGGACATCCCGGCCGCCTCGCGCGGCAAGCTCCAGGAAGCGCTGCTTCCCGAGCTGATGACGGTCGTCCGGCACCTGTCGACCGACCAGGAAACCACCCGCAAGACCCTGTGGCGGCTCTTCGACGGCACGCTCGTCGAGTCCGTGCTGATGCGCTACCCGGACCGGGTGACGATGTGCATCAGCTCGCAGGCCGGCTGCGGGATGAACTGCCCGTTCTGCGCCACCGGACAGGCCGGCCTCGACCGGAACCTGTCGACGGGCGAGATCGTGCACCAGATCGTCGACGGGATGCGGGCGCTGCGGGACGGCGAGATCCCCGGTGGCCCGGCGCGGCTGAGCAACATCGTTTTCATGGGGATGGGCGAGCCGCTCGCCAACTACAAGCGCGTGGTCGGGGCGATCCGGGCCCTCACCGACCCCGAGCCGGACGGCCTCGGCCTCTCGCAGCGCGGCATCACCGTGTCGACGGTCGGCCTCGTGCCCGCCATCAACCGGTTCTCCGACGAGGGCTTCAAGTGCCGTCTCGCGATCTCCCTGCACGCTCCGGACGACGAACTGCGCGACACCCTCGTCCCCGTGAACACGCGGTGGCAGGTGCGCGAGGTGCTGGACGCCGGATGGGAGTACGCGGCGAAGTCCGGGCGACGCCTGTCCATCGAGTACGCCCTCATCCGGGACATCAACGACCAGGCGTGGCGGGGCGACCGGCTCGGCCGGATGCTCAAGGGCAAGCCGGTGCACGTCAACCTCATCCCGCTGAACCCGACCCCGGGTTCGAAGTGGACCGCCTCGCGGCCCGAGGACGAGAAGGCGTTCGTCGACGCGATCGCCGCCCACGGCGTGCCGGTGACCGTCCGGGACACCCGCGGCCAGGAGATCGACGGAGCGTGCGGTCAGCTCGCCGCGACCGAGCGGTAGTCTGGGACGCGTCCGTACAACGTCACAGTCCTAACATCTTCATATTCCGACAGGGGAGCGCCACAGCGCTGAGAGTGCGGGACAGACCGCAGACCCTCTGAACCTTGCCCAGGTCATTCTGGGTAGGAAGTTCGGTCATCACTCAAGCTGTTGCGCCCTGCCCGGGATCTGTCAGAGATCCCGGGCAGGGCCGCGTCTCTTCCTGGTCAGCCAGGAGGAATCAGTGAGCACCACCAGCAAGCGGTTCGCGGCGACGGCCGTCGGGCTGAGCCTCGTCACGCTGCCCGTCCTGTCGGCGTGCGGCTCGTCCGACGCCGGCGCCTCGGGAGACCCGAAGACCGTCACGCTCGTCACCCACGACTCGTGGGTCGTCTCCAAGAGCGTGCTCAAGGACTTCGAGAAGCGGTCCGGCTACACGGTCCGCGTCCTCAAGGACGGCGACGTCGGGCAGGCCGTGAACAAGGCGATCCTGACCAAGGACAATCCACAGGGCGACGTCTTCTTCGGCGTCGACAACACCCTGCTGAGCCGGGCCCTCGACAACGGGCTCTTCCAGTCCTACGAGGCCAAGGGCTCCGACGCGATCGACCGGCAGTACCGCGTCGACCAGGACAAGCACCGGGTCACGCCCATCGACTCCGGCGACATCTGCGTCAACTACGACAAGGCGTACTTCAGCAGGCACGAGCTGGCGCCGCCGACGTCGTTCGACGACCTGGTCAAGCCCGCGTACAAGAACCTCCTCGTCACCGAGAACGCGTCGACCTCCTCGCCCGGCCTCGGCTTCCTGCTCGGGACCGCGGCGAAGTACGGCGACGACCAGTGGCAGGGCTACTGGAAGAAGCTCAAGGCCAATGGCGTGAAGGTCGTGGACGGCTGGGAGCAGGCGTACAACGACGAGTTCTCCGGGTCCGCCGGCGGCAAGAAGGCCAAGGGCGACCGGCCCCTCGTCGTCTCGTACGCCTCCTCGCCGCCCGCCGAGGTCGTCTACGCCGACCCGAAGCCCAGCACCGCTCCCACCGGGGTCGTGGACGGCACCTGCTTCCGCCAGGTCGAGTACGCGGGTCTGCTCGGCAACGCCGGGAACGCCAAGGGCGGCAAGGCGCTCCTCGACTTCCTGCTCACCAAGGAGTTCCAGGAGGACATGCCGCTGAACATGTTCGTCTACCCCGTCACCGACACCGCCCGGGTGCCGGAGGAGTTCACGAAGTTCGGTCCGCAGGCCAAGGACCCGGAGACCCTGGCTCCCGCGAAGATCGCAGCCGACCGCGACCAGTGGGTCAAGTCGTGGACCTCGCTCGTACTGAAGTAGCCGGGCGGAACCCGCGCGCGGCCCGGCGGCAGGGCGCGACACGGCTCGGCCTCATGGCCCTGCCCGTCGCGTTCTTCGCGGTGTTCTTCGCGTACCCCGTGGTCGCGATCGTCGCGCGCGGGCTCCACGTCGACGGCGGCTGGCGGTTCGGCCGGCTCTGGGACGTCCTGGCCCAGCCCGACATCCGGCACGTGCTGTGGTTCACCACCTGGCAGGCGCTCGCCTCCACGGCGCTCACGCTGCTGATCGCGCTCCCCGGCGCGTACGTGTTCGCGCGCTTCGAGTTCCGGGGCAAACAGCTCCTGCGGGCCGTGGTGACCGTGCCGTTCGTACTGCCGACCGTCGTCGTGGGCACCGCGTTCCTCGCGCTCGTCGGCCGGGGCGGCCTGCTCGACGAGCTGTGGGGCGTACGCCTGGACACCACGGTGTGGGCGATCCTGCTCGCCCACGTCTTCTTCAACTACGCGGTCGTCGTACGGACCGTCGGCGGGCTCTGGTCGCAGCTCGACCCGCGGCAGGAGGAGGCCGCGCGGATGCTCGGCGCCTCGCGCCTCGCGGCCTGGCGCAGCGTGACGCTTCCTGCGCTCGCCCCCGCCGTGGCCGCAGCCGCCCTCATGGTCTTCCTCTTCACCTTCACCTCGTTCGGTGTGGTGCAGATCCTCGGAGGCCCCACCTTCTCGACCCTCGAGGTCGAGATCTACCGGCAGACGTCCGAGATCTTCGACCTCGGGACGGCGGCGGTGCTGACGATCATCCAGTTCGTGGCGGTCGGGGCGATCCTCGCCGTGCACGCGGCGACCGTCCGCCGCCGCGAGACCGCGCTGCGGCTGGTGTCCGCGCGGACGACCGCGCGCAGGCCGCGCGGCGCCGGGCAGTGGGCGCTCCTCGCAGGCGTACTGGCCGTCATCGCCGTCCTGCTCGTGCTGCCCCTCGCCGTCCTCGTCCAGCGCTCCCTCGACGCCCCGGGGTTCCGCTACTACCGGTCGCTGGCCGACGGCGACGGGGGCACCTTCCTCGTCGCCCCGATCGCCGCGATCGGCAACTCGCTGGAGTACGCGCTCGCCGCCACCGCGATCGCCGTGCTCATCGGCGGTCTGGCGGCCGCGGCCCTGACCCGCCGCGCGGGCCGTCTCGTACGGGGCTTCGACGCGCTGCTGATGCTGCCCCTCGGCGTCTCCGCGGTGACGGTGGGCTTCGGGTTCCTCATCGCCCTGGACGAGCCGCCCCTGGACCTGCGCGGCAGCTGGATCCTCGTGCCGCTGGCGCAGGCGCTCGTCGGGGTCCCCTTCGTCGTCCGCACGATGCTGCCCGTGCTGCGGGCCGTGGACGGGCGGCTGCGGGAGGCCGCGGCCGTGCTCGGGGCGTCACCGTGGCGGGTGTGGCGCGAGGTCGATCTGCCGATGGTACGGCGCGCCCTCCTGATCGCCGCCGGGTTCGCGTTCGCCGTCTCCCTCGGGGAGTTCGGGGCGACGGTCTTCATCGCGCGGCCCGACAACCCGACGCTGCCGGTCGCCGTGGCCCGGCTGCTCGGGCGCGCGGGCGATCTCAACTACGGCCAGGCGATGGCCCTTTCGACGATCCTGATGGCGGTGTGCGCGGCCGCGCTGCTGCTGCTGGAGCGGGTACGCACCGACCGGACCGGGGAGTTCTAGATGCTGCTGAGCCTCAGGGCCGCGACCGTACGATTCGGCGGACGGGCCGTGCTCGACGCGGTCGACCTCGATGTCGCCGAGCACGAGATCGTCTGTGTGCTCGGGCCGAGCGGCAGCGGCAAGTCCACTCTGCTGCGGGCGGTCGCCGGTCTCCAGCCGCTGGACGCGGGCGGCGTGACGCTGGACGGGCGCGACCAGGCGGGAGTGCCCGCGCACCGGCGGGGCGTCGGCCTGATGTTCCAGGACCACCAGCTCTTCCCGCAGCGGGACGTCGGCGGCAACGTCGCCTTCGGGCTGCGCATGCACGGCGCGCCGAAGCGTGAACAGGCCGAGCGTGTCGCGGAGTTGCTCGACCTCGTCGGCCTCCCCGGCGCGCGGAACCGGGCCGTCGCCTCCCTCTCCGGCGGCGAGCAGCAACGCGTCGCGCTGGCCCGGGCGCTCGCCCCACGCCCCCGCCTGCTGATGCTCGACGAACCACTCGGCCAGCTGGACCGCTCACTGCGCGAACGGCTCGTCGTCGAACTGCGCGGTCTTTTCGCGGAGTTGGGCACGACGGTGCTCGCCGTCACACACGACCAGGGCGAGGCCTTCGCGCTCGCCGACCGGGTCGTGGTGATGCGCGACGGACGGATCGCCCAGTCCGGCACGCCCCTTGAGGTCTGGCAGCAGCCGGCGGACGCGTTCGTCGCCCGGTTCCTCGGCTTCGACAACGTGGTGGACGCCACCGTGAGCGGCGAGGCGGCCGACACCCCCTGGGGGAAGGTCCCGGTGCCCGAGGGCGCCGCGCAGGGGCCCGGCACACTCCTCGTACGGCCCGCAGGCGTCCGGCTGGTGGCCCCGGCCGACGGGCTGCGCTGCACGGTCGCCGCGCGCACCTTCAGGGGCACCCACGTCGCCGTACGGCTCCGGCCGCGGGACGCGCCGGAACTGGAGGCGGCGTGTGCGCTGCGGGAGGCGCCGGAGCCCGGAGAGGCGGTCGGGGTGCGGTTCGACCCCGCGGAGATCGTGCTGCTCGGCGGATAGCCCCTCGGACGCGGGGCGGAACAGGCGTGTGGCCCGCCTCCGGGGAGGAGGCGGGCCACACGGTCGTGCGGGGTGGGTCAGCCGGCCTTCGAGGCGCCGCGGCGCCGCATGCCGAAGAAGACCGCTCCGCCACCGACGACGACGAGCGCACCGGCGATACCGGCGATCATCGGGGTGTTGGAGCTGGCGCCGGTCTCGGCGAGGTTGGACTCACCGGCCGCGGCCGACGGCGAGTTGTCGCCCGCGGCCGCCGGAGCGGTGCTGCTGCTCTCCTCGGCCGAGGGGGTCGCCGAGTCCGAAGGCTTCTCGGACGGCTTCGGGGTGTCCGAGGGCGACGGGGTCCCGGAAGGCGACGGGGACTCCGCGGCACAGCCCTCGGCCGACGTGGTGAGCGTCGGCGAGACGTCCGCGTTGACGAGGCCCGGGACGTCGATGTGGATCCGGTACTGGGCCTTGGGGCCCCAGTTCTCCGCGAACGTCACGGTGGCGCCGTCACGGGTGCCCTTGACCTTCTGGCTGTCGATCTGCTTGGCGTCGGCGCCGTTCGACTCCAGGAAGACCGTGACGGTCGCTTCCTTGCCGGAGGCGTCCGTGTCGGTCACGGTGATGCTGCCCTTCCCGTTGTCGCAGGAGGCGACGGCCGAGAAGTCACGGATGTTGCAGGCGAGTGCGTTGCCCGCCACGCCGAGCGTGAGCGCGGCAGAGGCGGAGGCAACGCCGAGGATTCGCACGGTACGTGCGGTGCGTCGAGATATGGACACGATTGCCCTTCACAGGTTGCGCAACTGCGGGGGGTGTCGGGGGATTTGCTGCGCTTCGTTCATTGGCAACAGCACCCCCACGAGTTTCACAGGTTTATAAGCGTTGCCTAAGGGCTGTCAATGCGTAGACCCCGGACTGCTGTTGGCTTTGCCGAGACATTAACCGGCAAGGTGTTTGAGTGCCTCCGGAGCGTCATCGATCCGGTCGACGAGAGCGATCCTCGACTCCATCGCCCGCTCCCGCGCCAGGGATTGGAGCAACGGCCAGGCGGGGTGCCGCTCGGTCCAGTGGACGCGGTCCACGAGGACCATGGGGGTGGGCTCGCCCCGTGACTCGTAGTAGTTCGGCGTCGCGTTGTCGAAGATCTCCTGTACGGTCCCGGCGGCGCCCGGCAGGAACACGACTCCCGCGTTCGAGCGGGCCAAGAGGCCGTCCTCACGCGTTGCGTTGGCGAAGTACTTGGCTATGTACGCGGCGAACGCGTTCGGCGGCTCGTGGCCGTAGAACCAGGTGGGGATGCCCACCGACGGTCCGCCGGACGGCCAGCGCTCGCGCACCGCGAAGGCGGCGCGCGCCCAGTCGGTGACCGACGGGGTGAACGACGGCGTCCCGGCCAGGAGGGCCAGTGCCTCGTCGAGCATGCCGTCGTCGAAGGGGGCCGCGTACGCGCCGAGGTTGGCGGCCTCCATGGCGCCCGGGCCGCCGCCGGTGGCGACCATGAGACCGGAGCGCGCCAGGTCGCGGCCGAGCCGTGCGGCCCCCGCGTACGCCTCCGTGCCGCGTGCCATCGCGTGACCGCCCATCACGCCGACCACCCGCGCTCCGGCGAGGAGTTCGTCGAGCGCGTCCGAGACCGAGTCGTCGTGGATGGCGCGCACCGTCGACGCGAAGATGTCGCCGTCCGCCCTGGTCTGCTGGAACCAGGCGTACGCGCGGGCGTCGGGCGTCGCCTCGTAGCCCGCGTCGAGCCCGTGGAAGAGCTCGGTGGGTGAGTAGAGGCGCCCCCGGTACGGGTCGAGGGGGAGGCCGGGCACCGGCGGGAAGACGAGGGCGCCCGACGCGCGGACCTTGGCCGCCGCCTCGGAGCCCATCGAGCAGCCGAGGAAGACGGTGTCCGTGGTGTCGACGGCCAGCAGGGCCCGCGTACGGTCCGTCAGATCGATGGCCTGGATGCGGAACCGGGCGAGCGAGCCGCCCGACGAGACGACCTCGTCGAACTCGGCGAGGGACTCGATCTCACGGTCATGGGATGCGTGAAGGGGTGTCGGCTGCACCGGGCCATGTTAGGGGCGGCGGTACGCGGCCCGGGCGGGTACCCGGAGGGCGGCCGGGAACGGCGGCGGGGCCGGTGCGCGAACCCCTGTACCGCGCTCCGGCCCCGGGACTCGAACCGGGAGTGGGTGGGTGCTCAGCCCTGGACCGCCGCCGGGTCCATCCACACGACCTCCCAGGAGTGGCCGTCCGGGTCGTCGAAGGACCGGCCGTACATGAAGCCCTGGTCCTGGGTCTCGCCCGTCGACGAACCGCCGACGGCGATCGCGCGGTCGACCAGCTCGTCGACCTTCTCGCGGCTCTCGGCGCTCAGACACAGCAGCACCTCGCTGCCCTTGGTCGCGTCCACGATCTGCTTCTTCGTGAAGTCCGCGTACCGCTGCTTGCTGAGCATCATCGCGATGATCGTGTCGCTGATGACCACGCAGGCGCAGTCGTCCGTGGAGAACTGCGGGTTGATCGCGTAGCCGAGCTCCGTGAAGAACTTCTTCGAGGTGTCCACGTCGGACACGGGCAGGTTCACGAAGATCATCTGCTGGTACATCTGAGGTCTCCCGTTCGCGTTGTGCCGGTGGCGTTGTGCCGTTCGCAGGGTTAGACCGGCGGTCCGCGCGGAACTCATCGCACCGCGCGGAACATTTATCCGGAGATCCGGGCGGAGACCGCCGCGGGCCGGTCAGTTGATCAGCGGCAGCGCGGCCAGTTCGGCGACGGCCCAGGTCAGCGGGGCGAACGCGGCGAACAGTGCGCCGACCCGCAGGGCCGCCGCCGCACGCAGTGTCGTGGCGGGCGCCCCCAGCCGCAGCAGGGCCGCGGTGGTGTCCGCGCGCGCCTGCTTCGCCTCGACGGCGGCGGTGGCCAGCGTCAGCAGCGTGCACCCGGCGACGAGCAGGCCGCCGAGCGTGGTCAGCGGACCGAACGCGGGCCGGGAGCCGGTGTACAGCGCCGTCGCGGCGAACGCGCCCGACGCCACCGCGCACACCACACCGAGCGGCTGCCCGATGCGCCGCGCCTCCGCCTGCAGCACCCGGCCGGCCAGCAGTCGCAGCGCGCCCGGCCGTACCGCCTGGAGCAGCCGCCCGCACAGATACGTGATCGCGGGCCCCGCCAGGGCGAGTCCGACCGCCGTCAGCACCCAGCCGGCCAGCACCCCGGCCGGGCCGCCGACGAAACCGCCGGGCAGCGCCAGCGCGGGCGCCGGTCCGGAACGGCTCGCATACGTCTCCACGGCCAGCCCGGCCGCCACCGCGGCAGCACCCCAGGGGAGACCGTTCGGCGCGCTCTCCGCGGGAGGCAGGCCCCGGGAGGCCGTCCCCGTGACCGGGCGGGCGCCGCCGTCCGCACCCTCACCCGCGGCCGGTGCGCCGGTCCTGCCCTGGGAGACGGTGCCGGGGCGGTCCTGGACGCCGACCCGCGCCGGCGCCTCACCGGCGGCGTGTTCCGCGTTGGTCCAGTGGACGCCACTGCCGGCGGCGTCCGCCGGTGATTCCTCGGACACCTCGGAGGTCCCGGCCGGTGCGGCGGTGGCGGGCGTGCCGCGGCCGTCCGGCTGTGCGCCGGGCAGGACCGCGCGCGGAGGTCCACTCGCGACCGCGCTCTGCCGTGCCGACAGCCATGTCAGGCCGTACGCCCGAGCGCCGCCCTTGACGCGGCCGTCCCGCGGGCGCAGGGCCAGCGCGGCCGCGCCGGAGGCCGCGAGGGGCACCAGGGCGAGCAGGGTGAGAGCGGCCGGCAGGGGCAGCTCCTGGTCGACGGCCAGGAACTCGGCCGCCGACCCGTCGAACGGGATGCCCGTCAGATCGCCGCGCAGCTGGAGGAACAGGAGCAGCGCGAGCGCCGAGCCGAGCAGGGTCGACAGGGCCGTGGTGAGGGCGGAGACGGCCATCAGCCGGGCCGGGCCGAGGCCGACGGCGGACAGGCCGGGCCTGGGGCGGGTGCCGGGGTCGGTGCGGGCCACCGCGATGGCGAAGTAGACCGTGGCGGCGAGGGGAACGACGCACCAGCCCAGGCGCAGCGCGCCGGCGGCCGAGGCGTCCGGGTGGCTCATCGCGTAGCCCAGCGTGCACAGCAGCAGGAACCCGGTGCCCGCGGAGGCGGCGGCGACCAGGAGCCGGCGGAGCTGGACGAGGGGGCGGCCCGCGCGGGCTAGACGGAGAGCGAGCACGCGGCCCGGCCTTCCGTCTCGGCGACCGGCGGGAGGTGGACGGTGTTCACGCGCCGTCCGTCGAGCAGCGACACCGTGCGGTCGGCGAGCGCCGCGGTGTCGGCGTCGTGCGTGGCGAGGACGACCGTGATGCCGTGCGAACGGGCCGCCGTGGTGAGTGTGCGCAGCACATGGGCGCGGTCGGCGCGGTGCAGCGGCGCGGTCGGCTCGTCGGCGAACAGGATCGTGGGGGCGGGGGCCAGGGCGCGGGCGATGGCGACGCGCTGGCGCTCCGCCTGGAGCAGGGCGTGCGGACGCTTGCGGGCGCAGCCGCCGATGTCCAGGCGCTCCAGCCACTCCAGGGCGGCGGTCTTGGCGGCCCGGCGGGCACAGCCGCGCAGCATCAGCGGAAGGGCGGCGTTCTCCCAGGCGTTCAGCTCGGGGACCAGGACCGGCGCCGGGTCGATCCAGCCGAACCGGTCGCGGCGCAGCCGTTCGCGGGCGACCGGGCCCATGGTGTGCACGGGCGAGCTGTTGAACCAGACCTCGCCCTGCTGGGGCAGCAGCTGGCCGGACAGGCACTGCAGGAGGGTCGTCTTGCCGCTGCCGCGCGGGCCGCCGACGGCGAGGATCTCGCCCTCACGGACGCCGAGCGAGACACCGCTGAGCGCGGGCGATCCGTTGTGCTTGACGTGCAGGGCGCGTGCCCAGAGCACGTCGTTGTCAGGCGGGGCCACCATCGCGTACACCTCGTTCAGATCTGATGTGCCTTGCCCGGCGGCCTCTTCGAGGTCGCTCGGTCCCCCGGACGGGGGAACGAAGGCAGGGCCGATCGGTCACTGCGCACGCTAGGGAGTCGCGGTCGGGAGGCCGGACAGCACGCGGCCCCAGGCCGCCCATTCTCACTCGAACGGGCGGCACCGGGGCCGGTGTTGATCAGCCGTACGGAAGCGCCGACGGCCCCGGCGCGTCGGCGCGGGGCCGGCGCGGCGGGGCCGTCGGGTGGTGGATCAGAGCTTGGTCCACGCCTCCGTCAGCACCTGACGGATGATCCCCTCGATCTCGTCGAAGGTCGACTGGTCGGAGATCAGCGGCGGCGACAGCTGGATGACCGGGTCACCGCGGTCGTCGGCGCGGCAGTAGAGGCCGTACTCGAAGAGCTTCTTGGAGACGAAGCCGTAGAGCACGCGCTCCGACTCCTCGTCCGTGAAGGTCTCCTTGGTGGCCTTGTCCTTCACGAGCTCGATGCCGTAGAAGAAGCCGTTGCCGCGGACGTCGCCGACGATCGGCAGGTCGTGCAGCTTCTGCAGGGTCTGCAGGAAGTTCGCCTCGTTGTCCAGGACGTGCTGGTTGAGGTTCTCGCGCTCGAAGATGTCGAGGTTGGTCAGCGCCACGGCCGCGGAGACCGGGTGACCGCCGAAGGTGTAGCCGTGCAGGAAGGTGTTGTCACCCTTGTAGAACGGCTCGGCGATGCGGTCCGAGACGATGGTGGCGCCGATCGGGGAGTAGCCCGAGGTCATGCCCTTGGCGCAGGTGATGATGTCCGGGATGTAGCCGAACTTGTCACAGGCGAACATCGTGCCGAGGCGGCCGAAGGCGCAGATGACCTCGTCCGAGACGAGCAGTACGCCGTACTGGTCGCAGATCTCGCGGACGCGCTGGAAGTAGCCGGGGGGCGGCGGGAAGCAGCCGCCGGCGTTCTGCACCGGCTCCAGGAAGACCGCGGCGACGGTCTCGGGGCCCTCGAAGAGGATCTCCTGCTCGATCTGGTCGGCGGCCCAGCGGCCGAAGGCCTCGGGGTCGTCGCCGTGGATCGGGGCACGGTAGATGTTGGTGTTCGGCACCTTGTGCGCGCCCGGGACGAGCGGCTCGAAGGGGGCCTTCAGGGCCGGCAGGCCGGTGATGGACAGGGCGCCCTGCGGGGTGCCGTGGTAGGCGACCGCGCGCGAGATGACCTTGTACTTCGTGTGGTTGCCCGTGAGCTTGTGGTACTGCTTCGCCAGCTTCCACGCGGTCTCGACGGCCTCGCCGCCACCCGTGGAGAAGAATACCTTGTTCAGGTCGCCCGGCGCGTAGTGCGCGAGGCGCTCGGCCAGCTCGACGGCCTTCGGGTGGGCGTAGGACCAGATCGGGAAGAAGGCCAGTTCCTGCGCCTGCTTGAACGCCGTCTCCGCGAGTTCGACGCGGCCGTGGCCCGCCTGGACCACGAACAGGCCCGCGAGACCGTCGAGGTAGCGCTTGCCCTTGTCGTCGTAGATGTAGGTGCCCTCACCCTTGACGATGGTGGGAACGGGCGCGTTCTCGTACGAGGACATGCGGGTGAAGTGCATCCACAGGTGGTCGTACGCGGTCTTGCTGAGGTCCTTGGTGCTCACGGTTATCGAGTTCCCCACATGTAGGTCTGCTTCTTGAGCTTCAGGTAGACGAAGCTCTCGGTGGAGCGCACGCCGGGAAGGGCCCGGATGCGTTTGTTGATGACGTCCAGCAGGTGGTCGTCGTCCTCGCACACGATCTCGGCGAGGATGTCGAACGAGCCCGCGGTCATCACCACGTACTCGACTTCCGACATGGCAGTCAGTGCTTCGGCCACCGGATCGAGGTCGCCCTCCACGTTGACGCCCACCATCGCCTGCCGGCGGAAGCCCACGGTGAGTGGGTCCGTGACGGCGACGATCTGCATCACGCCCTGGTCGAGCAGCTTCTGGACGCGCTGGCGCACGGCCGCCTCGGACAGGCCGACGGCCTTGCCGATCGCGGCGTACGGGCGTCGTCCGTCCTGCTGCAACTGCTCGATGATGGCGAGGGAGACGGCATCCAGCTGAGGGCTGCCGTTCCTGGACTCGCGGGAGTCCCTGGGTTCCGCACTTCGACTGACCACGACCTCACTCTGCACGACGTCTCGATAGTTGCGCAAGGTTCGGGCGATGAAATTCGTTGTTTACGGGTACGTGACGTGCGGATTTCGCAGTTCTGGCGCGATCAGGGGTGTCGAAAACGTCGAGCGACGGATTAGGGTGGGGACTCAGGTATCTCAGGTACTGGACACCTGGGTCGTTGGACATCCGACAGGAGGGCCGGGCAGTGAGCACCGAGCTGCGTCGTCTGCGCAATTACATCGACGGAGAGTTCCGCGATGCCGCCGATGGAGGGACCACGGAGGTGGTCAACCCCGTGACCGGCGAGGCGTACGCGACCGCGCCGCTCTCCCGCGAGGCGGACGTCGACGCCGCGATGGCGGCCGCCGCCGCGGCCTTCCCGGCCTGGCGCGACCAGACCCCCGCCGAGCGCCAGAAGGCCCTCCTGAAGATCGCGGACGCGTTCGAGGAGCGGGCCGAGGAGCTCATCGCCGCCGAGGTGGAGAACACCGGCAAGCCGATCGGTCTGACCCGGTCCGAGGAAATCCCGCCGATGGTGGACCAGATCCGCTTCTTCGCGGGGGCCGCCCGCATGCTCGAGGGCCGCTCGGCCGGCGAGTACATGGAGGGTCTGACCTCGATCGTGCGCCGCGAGCCGATCGGCGTCTGCGCCCAGGTCGCCCCGTGGAACTACCCGATGATGATGGCCGTGTGGAAGTTCGCCCCGGCCCTCGCCGCGGGCAACACGGTCGTCCTGAAGCCCTCGGACACCACCCCCGCCTCCACCGTGCTGATCGCCGACATCATCGGCGGCATCGTCCCCAAGGGTGTCTTCAACGTCGTCTGCGGCGACCGCGACACCGGCCGCGCGATGGTCGAGCACCCCACCCCGGCGATGGCGTCCATCACCGGCTCCGTCCGCGCGGGCATGTCGGTCGCCGAGTCGGCGTCCAAGGACCTCAAGCGCGTCCACCTGGAGCTGGGCGGCAAGGCCCCGGTCGTCGTCTTCGAGGACACCGACATCGCCAAGGCCGTCGAGGACATCTCCGTGGCCGGCTTCTTCAACGCCGGCCAGGACTGCACCGCCGCCACCCGCGTCCTCGTCCAGGAGTCCATCCACGACGAGTTCGTGGCCGCGCTCGCGAAGGCCGCCGCCGAGACCAAGACGGGCCGGCCGGACGACGAGGACGTGCTCTACGGGCCGCTGAACAACCCGAACCAGCTCAAGCAGGTCTCCGGGTTCATCGAGCGCCTGCCCGCGCACGCCAAGGTCGAGGCCGGCGGCAAGCAGGTCGGCGACAAGGGCTACTTCTACGCCGCGACCGTCGTCTCCGGTCTCAAGCAGGACGACGAGATCATCCAGAACGAGGTCTTCGGCCCGGTCATCACCGTGCAGTCCTTCACGGACGAGGCCCAGGCCGTCGAGTGGGCCAACGGCGTCGACTTCGCCCTCGCCTCCTCGGTGTGGACCAAGGACCACAGCCGGGCGATGCGCCTGTCGAAGAACCTCGACTTCGGTTGTGTGTGGATCAACACGCACATCCCGCTGGTCGCCGAGATGCCGCACGGCGGCTTCAAGAAGTCCGGCTACGGCAAGGACCTCTCCGGGTACGGCTTCGAGGACTACACGCGCATCAAGCACGTGATGACGTCGCTGGACGCGTAAGACACCCCGGCAGTCACGCGGCCCCGGAGGGATGGATCCCTCCGGGGCCGCGCCGTGTCGTCGGTGAGGGCGTCCGCCCGGGCAGGCCGTCCGGGCCTTTGGCGAAAGTGATCGACAGGGTGTCGGGTCGTGGGACCACCGCTCGACGCAGCGTCCATTGTTCCCGCCGGACGCGGGCGGCATGCTGCGGGCGTGCCAGTGATTCGGAACACCTCGTCCCCGTCCCGCCGGTCCCTGCTGCGCGCCCTGGGCGGAGGCGCCGCACTCGGCGCCCTGACCGGCTGCGGGGTGCCCGCCGCGTACGTGAGCCCCGGGGAGCGCGCGGGAACCGACACGTCCGCCGCGGACAAGCGACTGACCTGGGCGAACTGGCCGCTGTACATCGACACCGATGACAAGAACCCCACGAAGCGCCCCACGCTGGAGGCGTTCGAGAAGCGCACCGGGATCTCCGTCGACTACATCGAGGAGATCAACGACAACGACGAGTTCTTCGGCAAGATCAGCCCGTCGCTGATGAACCACCAGCGGACCGGCCGCGACCTCATCGTCATCAGCGACTGGATGTGCGCGCGCTTCGTCCGGCTCGGCTGGGTGCAGGAGATGGACCGGGCCGAGCAGCCCAACGTCGCCAAGTACCTGGACCCACTGCTGCGTTCGCCCGCCTTCGACCCCGGCCGCAAGTCGTCCGTGCCCTGGCAGTCGGGCATCACCGGCATCGCGTACAACCGCCGCAGGGTCGGCCGCGAGATCCAGCACGTCTCCGACCTGTGGGCCCCCGACCTGAAGGGCCGGGTCACCCTCCTCTCGGGTCTGGACGAGGCGTTCGCGCTGCTCATGCAGGGCAACGGCGTCGACATCACGAAGTGGAAGGCCGACGACTTCCACCGGATGTGCGACCAGGTCGAGAAGCACGTGCGCAGCGGCCAGATCCGCCGCTTCACCGGCAACGACTACATCAAGGACCTCGCCAGTGGTGACGTCCTGGCCTGCCAGGCGTACTCGGGCGACGTGATCCAGCTCCAGGCCGACGACCCCGACATCCGCTTCGTCGTCCCCGAGGAGGGCGCCGAGCTGTGGGCCGAGTCGCTGATGATCCCCAACCTGGCCCGCCACAAGGCCAACGCGGAGAAGCTCATCGACTTCTACTACCAGCCGGAGGTCGCCGCCGAGCTGGCCGCGTGGGTCAACTACGTCTGTCCCGTGCCGGCCGCCCAGGACGTCCTCGCCTCCTCCAAGGACAAGGGCACCGCCGCCCTCGCCGAGGACCCGCTGATCTTCCCCGACGCCACCATGCGCAAGCGCCTCGCCATCGCCCGCGACATCACCTCCACGGAACGCACGGAGTTCGCCAAGCGCTGGAACGCGATCGCGGGACTGTGACGCGGGGGCCGACCGGTGTCGGCCGGCCTCCCCCGCCCCTCCCTCGCCCCAGGGCGCCGAGACTCAGGTCCGGCGCCCTTCTTCATGCTCCAGGACCGGCCCGACCCGGACGGCTGGATATCGTGTTCGTTGAAGGTTCGGGCAGAGAAATTAAGCTCTGTTCATTGTGATCTTAAGAATCTTAAGATACAAAGAACGGGTGAGTGTGCGATCGAGGGTGAGGGGCCGAGCGTGGACTGGCAGGAGCTGACGGATCTGACGCGCGGGCAGCCGTTCGTGGTCGAGCGGGTCCGTCTCACGGACAGTGGCATCGCGGTCGAGGGGGAGTTCGAGCCCCCGCAGCTGGCCCAACTCGGCATCGACGACCAGGTGTTCGTCGCCGCGTTCGTGCGGGCGCACGGCTCGATCAAGGAGATGGAGCGGATCTTCGGAGTGAGCTACCCGACCGTCAAGTCCCGGCTGAAACGCATCTCCGAGCAGCTCGACTTCGTCGACACCGACCCGGCTCCCATCGGCGCCGCCGACGTCGTCGACCGCCTGCGACGGGGCGAGATCAGCGCCCAGGAGGCACTGTCCGAACTGGAGGGGGACTGATGGTCCCGCAGCTGGTGACGGTGGGCTACCGGCGTTCCGACGGCCGCCGGCTGCGGCTGTGCATACCTGTGGTGCCGGTCCTGCTGGTGCTGTCACCGCTGCTGCTGCTCGCGCTGGTGGCCGGACTCGTCGCGTGCCGCGTCACGCGGGTGAGCACGGTCGGAGCCCTGCGAGGGGTCGGGCAGTTGCTGTGGGCGCTGCCCGGCACCCGGTTCGAGATCGAGGAGGGCCGGGCGGCCTTCCTGGTCAGCGTCAGATGAGTCAGCGGAGAGGGAGTACACCCGTGAATGAGCAGCGCCGTCAGGTCCTGGGGATGCTGGCCGAGGGCAAGGTCACCGCGGACGAGGCCGAGCGGCTGATCGCGGCCCTGGAGCGGGAGGTCCCCACGGCTCCGCAGGGAGCCGGGTCCCGGCCGAAGGCGCGGCCCAAGTACCTGCGCGTGGTGGTGAATTCGGCCGAGACCCCTGAAGGGGAGGGTCCCAGCCGGGTCAACATCCGTGTCCCCCTGCAACTGCTGCGCGCCGGGGTCCGGCTCGCGAGCCTCGTCCCGCCGCAGGCGCTCACCAGGATCAACGCCGAGCTGGACAAGGCGGGGGTGCCGATCGACCTCGCCGAACTCAAGCCGCAGTACATCGAGGAGTTCATCGACCAACTGGACGACGTCGTCGTCGACGTCGAAGACCCCGACTCCACCGTGCGGGTGTTCTGCGAGTAGCGCCGCCCGCCGTCGCCCTCTCGGTTCCCGGGTGGGGGCGTCGGGCGAGGTCGGCCCCGCATAGCGTTCACCGTCAATCGTTGCAACGCACTGTGCGTGAGCGTGTTGCGTTATCTCTGAATCCATTGCAACGACTTCGCTGCTTCCACCTGCGCTTATGGCACTTACGTGCAATGAAGGCGTTGTCGAATTCGTGAAGGCAACGTAGCGTTTCTCTCATCGGAAAGCGCGGGCGCCGTCGGGGCGCGCGATGCAGGAGAAGGAGAGCACGATGCAGAAGTTCGACACCCCCGCCCCCGTCTCGGCCGTCATCGACATTCCCGCGGGCCGGATCCAGGTCATCGCCGCCGACCGTGCGGACGCCACGGTCGAGGTCCTGCCGGCGAACGCCTCCAAGAGCCGTGACGTGAAGGCGGCGGAGCAGGTCACGGTCCTCTACGGCGACGGCGTCCTGCGCATCGAGGCCGCACCGGCCAAGAACCGCATCCTCGGCACTGGTTCGGGCTCCGTCGAGATCACGATCCAGCTCCCCGTCGACTCCCGCGTCGAGGCCAAGGCCGCCGCGGCGGAGTTCCGGGGAGTGGGCCGCCTCGGCGACGTCACCTTCGAGGGCGGCTACCGCTCGGTCAAGATCGACGAGGCCGCGAGTGCCCGCCTCGCCGGCCACGACGCGAACATCACGGTCGGCCGCCTGAACGGCCCCGCGGAGATCAGTACCCAGCGGGGTGACCTCAACATCACCGAGGCCGTCCGCGGTGCCGTCACGCTCAGCACGCAGCAGGGCGACATCACCGTCGGCGCCTCCCGCGGCGTCTCCGCCTCCCTGGACGCCGGCACCAGCTACGGCCGGATCAGCAACACCCTGAAGAACACCGACGGCACCCCTGGCCTGACCATCCGCGCCACCACCACCCAGGGCGACATCACCGCCCGCAGCATCTGACCTCGCGACAGCACTGCCGAAGGAGCAACTCCATGACCAGCTTGGCCATCGCGGCGCACGGGTTGCGCAAGTCCTACGGTGACAAGGTCGTGCTCGACGGCGTCGACCTGAGGGTCCCCGAGGGCACCGTCTTCTCCCTCCTCGGTCCGAACGGTGCCGGCAAGACGACGGCCGTGAAGATCCTCTCGACACTCATCACCCCGGACGCGGGTTCCGGGCAGATCCAGGTCGGCGGCCACGACCTGGCCACGCAGGCGCAGGCGGCCCGCGCGGTGATCGGTGTGACGGGTCAGTTCTCGGCGGTGGACGGTCTGATCACGGGGGAGGAGAACATGCTGCTGATGGCGGACCTGCATCATCTGTCGAAGGCGGAGGGCCGGCGCACGGCGGCCGAACTCCTGGAGCGCTTCGACCTGGTGGAGGCGGCGAAGAAGCCGGCGTCGACCTACTCGGGCGGTATGAAGCGGCGCCTGGACATCGCGATGACGCTGGTCGGCGCTCCGCGGATCATCTTCCTCGACGAGCCGACCACCGGTCTCGACCCGCGTTCCCGGCACAACATGTGGCAGATCATCCGGGAGCTGGTCACCGGCGGCACCACGGTCTTCCTCACCACGCAGTACCTGGAGGAGGCCGACGAACTCGCCGACCGCATCGCCGTCCTCAACGACGGAAAGATCGCCGCCGAAGGCACCGCCGAGGAGCTGAAACGGCTCATCCCCGGCGGACACATCCGCCTGCGCTTCACCGACCCAGCCGCCTACCAGGCCGCCGCCGACGCACTCGGCGAGGCCACCCGCGACGACGAAGCCCTCGCCCTCCAACTCCCCAGCGACGGCAGCCAACGAGAACTGCGTTCCATCCTCGACTGGCTCGACGCGGCCGGTGTCGAGGCGGACGAACTGACCGTCCACACGCCCGACCTGGACGACGTCTTCTTCGCCCTCACCGGCGACACCACCGCGCCGCACCAGTCGGCTCGGCCCGCCAAGACCGCCCAGCCCGCCCCGTCCAAGGAGACCGTTCGATGAGTTCTCTCTCCCTCGCCGTGCGTGACTCGTCGACGATGCTGCGCCGGAACCTGCTGCACGCCCGGCGATACCCCTCGATGACCCTGAACCTGCTGCTCACGCCCGTGATGCTGTTGCTGCTGTTCGTCTACATCTTCGGCGACACCATGAGTGGCGGCGCCGGCCGCTCCGCCTACATCGCCTACATCGTCCCCGGCATCCTGCTCATGACGATCGGCTCCACCGTCGTCGGCACCGCCGTGTCGGTCTCCATGGACATGAACGAGGGGATCATCGCCCGCTTCCGCACGATGGCGATCCACCGCGGCTCGGTCCTCTTCGGCCACGTCGTCGGAAGCGTCCTGCAGGCGATCATCAGCGTGGTGCTCGTCGGTGCCGTCGGTGTCGCGATGGGCTTCCGCTCCACGGACGCAGGCGTCCTGGAGTGGCTCGCGGCCTTCGGCCTGCTCGCCTTCTTCGCCCTGGCGTTCACCTGGATCGCGGTCGGCATGGGTATGGGCGCCCCCAACCCGGAGGCGGCCAGCAACAACGCCTTGCCGCTGATCCTGCTGCCCCTCATCTCCAGCGCCTTCGTCCCGCTGCACTCCATGCCCGGCTGGTTCCAGCCGATCGCCGAGTACCAGCCCTTCACCCCCGCCATCGAGACCCTGCGCGGACTGCTCCTGGGCACGGAGATCGGCAACAACTGGTGGATCGCCCTCGCCTGGTGCGTGGCGCTGAGCGTCCTCGGCTACCGCTGGTCCCGGGCGCAGTTCGACCGCGACCCCAAGTAGCCGACAGGATCAGCTGGTTGGACCCGAGCACACACGACAGACCCCCCGGACGTCGTCCGGGGGGTCCGCCGTACGAGGGCCGCCGGCCGGCCACCGGGTCGTCAGGAGAGCTTGTACGTGCCGACCTGGTGGATGCCGTTGTCGGTGCTCAGGTAACGGCCGTCGAGGTTCTCGGCGATGCGGTCCATTCCGTAGTCGTCGGAGTTGAGCGACATCACCTCGGTGACGCCGTCGCCGTCGAGGTCGGCGGCCAGGTAGTTGCGGCCGCCGGTGGCGACGGTGCTGCCGACGCTGGACGCGGGGGAACTGGTGGAGCTGAAGATGGACGGGTCCCCGGCGTCGAGGCCGCCTTCGGCACCGCCGGTCAGGAGCTTGCGCCATCGGGACCGACTGGTTGAAGGAGTACCGCAGGGCGTCGGAACCGGCCTGGTTCTCGATGCCGACGGTGGCACCGGCACCCCGGTCGGCGAGCGACTTGTACTGGAGGGTCACGGCGCCGGTGGCCTCGTCCAAGACGACCTCGAAGGTGGCGCGCCCGGAGGTACCCGTGGCGTAGGCGGCGTCGTTCCACACGACGGCGAACCTGCGGCTGCCCCTGGTGCCGGTGGTGGCCGTGCCCCGCCGGCACTCCTCGCGACTTTGCCCGCTCTTTACAACCTGCTCCCGCGCTGCCTCGTCTCTCCGCTCGATCCACAACGCAGCCCGCCGTTCCCACGGGCGGGCGGACCGACGAAAGAGAGCGACTCATGCGAACCGTCTTCAGTGCCACGGCACTTGCGTGCACCGCCGTGCTGGTGGGCGCGGTGCCCGCGTTCGCCGACGACCCGTCCCCCGTTCCCTCGACCCGGCCCACCGTCACCTCCGCGCCCGCTCCGGCAAGCTCCTCGCCGGGCCGGACGCCCTCCGCGGTGCCGAGCGCCGAGCCCACACGGGCGCCTGCCGCGCGCCAGGTGTCCGTCCGGCCGAGCGGAGCGGCCGACACCGGGGTGACGGCGGCGGGACCGGGGTCGTCCGGAGGGCAGGGCGGGCTGATCGGCGGCAGTGCGGCCGCGCTGTTCGCCGTCGGGGGCGCGACGTTCCTCGTCGTACGCCGCCGCCGGGCCACCGGGGTATGACGGCCCTCTCCAGGCGCGCGTTCGGCACCGCGGCGCTGGCCACGCTGCTCGCGGGCTGTGGCGGCTCCCCGGACGGCCGGGACCCGGCCGAGGCGAACGCCACCGGCCGGAGCACGGCCGAACGGCCGGACGGCGCAACGCCGTCCGCGTCCGAAGCCGCCAAACCCGCCCGGGCGCTTGGGCGTTCGGTCCCGGTGGCGCTGCGGATCCCCGCCATCGGCGTCGACACCCCGGTCATGCGGCTGGGGCTGGCCTCCGACGGCAGTGTGCAGGTGCCACCGGTCGTGGCGCACGACCGGGCCGGCTGGTACCGGCACTCGCCGACACCGGGACAGACCGGCCCCTCGGTGATCCTCGGCCATGTCACGGTCGGCGCGTACGGAGACGGCGTCTTCCGCCACCTCGCGCGGCTGCGCCGGGACGACCGGATCGAGGTGCGCCTGGAGAACGGCGGGTCGGCGGTGTTCGCCGTCGCCTCCGTACGGACCGTGGCCAAGGCGGAGTTCCCGTCCGACGCGGTCTACGGAGACGTGGACCGCCCGGAGCTGCGGCTCATCACGTGCGGCGGCCCCCGCACCGGTGACGGCTACGCCGACAACGTGATCGTGTTCGCGGCACTCAGCTCCGCGAGCCCCTGACACACGAGCGGACACTCCTCGGTCCCCGCCGGGTGCCGGGCGGCCGTCCGTTCGTCGCACGACCGCGGCACAACCGCGGCACAACCGCAGGGTCCCCCGGGGGCCCGAGGCGGGATCCTGGGCCGATGGACCGTACGGTACGTCCGCGGCCCGGGATCCCGTCCCTCGTATTCCGTCACGACCATGGAGAGTGTTGAAAGGGTCCCGCGAGAAGGCAGCGTCCGAGCTGTTCGCCGCCCTCTACCCGCGCCTCGCCGGCTGGTGCCGCCGCCTCGTCGACGACGACGGCACGGCCCACGAGATCGCCTCCGAGGCGTTCACCCGGCTCTGGGCGCGCTGGACGACCGTGGCCGAACCCCGGGGCTTCCTCTACGTCACCGCGGCCAACCTCGTCCGGGACCACTGGCGCAAGCTGGAGCGCGAGCGCCGGGCCCTGCGCCGGGCGACCACCGAGGCGGCCCTCGGCCCGCCCAACGAGCAGAGCGACCCCTCGGTCCGGCTGATCGTGCAGTCGCTGCCAGAACGGCTGCGCGTCCCGATCCTGCTGCACTACTACGCTGACATGCCGATCCGGGAGGTGTCCGTGCTGACCGGGCGCAAGGAAGGGACCGTCAAGGCCGATCTCCACGCGGCCCGCGAACTGCTCCGCGCGCACCTGAGGAGAAGCCTTGATCACACACTCTGACGACGTCCCGGAATTCGAGCCCGACGACCCGCTCGCCGTCATCCTGCGACCGCCCTCCGACCTCCTCGGACCCCCGGCCGGCCGGTACGAGGCCATCCGCCGGGGTGCGGCGCGCCGCCGGCTGCTGCGGGCGTCGCTCGGAGCGGGGCTCGCGTGCGCGGTCGCCGTGCTCGTCGCGCTGCCGCTCCGGGCGGCGCAGTCCGAGGGTCCCGCCTCGCCGACGGTCCCGCTGGCACCGCCGCCCGCGAGCAGTCCGTCGACCGTGCCCGACCCGTCGCCCTCGCAGCGGCGCGAGAGCCCCCGGCCCCGTGCGAGCGACCCCGCCGCGCGGGCCTCGGCGACCTCGGCCCCGAGCACCGTGCCCACTCCTCGCGGTCCGGCCCGTTCGTCCGTCCCCACCCGGACGCCGTACGCGACCCCGACCTCCGTCTCCGTCGAGCCCTCGGCGGTGCGGACCGGCGTCGGCCCGACGCCCTCAAGCGCGGTGCGGCGGTAGACGGAAGAGGTTCCGGAGGTGGCGTGAGCCGGCTGGGGGAGCCGACAGCCCGGTCGCGGGAGGGATCCGGGACCAGGCCATAAAGCGACCCTTGAACACCCATAAGACAGCCTTATGAGGTCATAGCCCGGACCCGCCTACTGACTTAGGCTTGCCTTAGTTTAGGCTTCCCGTCGAGCCCCCTGCCTCTGCCCGAAGGGAACCTGATCATGCCTCGCCCTCTGCGGGTAGCCATTGTCGGAGCCGGCCCCGCCGGAATCTACGCCGCCGACGCGCTCCTGAAGTCCGCAGTGGCCGCCGAGCCCGGTGTGTCCATCGACCTGTTCGAGCGGATGCCGGCCCCGTTCGGTCTCATCCGCTACGGCGTCGCGCCGGACCACCCCCGGATCAAGGGCATCATCACGGCCCTGCACCAGGTGCTCGACAAGCCGCAGATCCGCCTCTTCGGCAACGTCGACTACCCGCGGGACATCAACCTCGACGATCTGCGCGCCTTCTACGACGCGGTGATCTTCTCGACGGGCGCCACGGCCGACCGGGCCCTCGACATCCCGGGCGTCGACCTCGACGGCTCGTACGGCGCGGCCGACTTCGTCTCCTGGTACGACGGCCACCCCGATGTTCCGCGCACCTGGCCGCTGGAGGCGGAGAAGGTCGCCGTCCTCGGTGTCGGCAACGTCGCGCTGGACGTGGCCCGCATCCTCGCCAAGACGGCCGAGGAACTGCTGCCCACCGAGATCCCGCCGAACGTGCACGAGGGGCTCAAGGCCAACAAGGCCCTGGAGGTCCACGTGTTCGGCCGCCGCGGTCCGGCGCAGGCGAAGTTCAGCCCGCTGGAACTGCGCGAGCTGGACCACTCGCCGAACATCGAGGTCATCGTCGACCCCGAGGACATCGACTACGACGAGGGCTCGATCGCCACCCGGCGCGGCAACAAGCAGGCCGACATGGTCGCCAAGACCCTGGAGAACTGGGCCATCCGCGACACCGGCGACCGCCCGCACAAGCTGTTCCTGCACTTCTTCGAGTCGCCGTCCGAGATCCTCGGCGAGAACGGCGAGGTCGTCGGCCTGCGTACCGAGCGCACCGCCCTCGACGGCACCGGAAACGTCAAGGGCACCGGCGCCTTCAAGGACTGGGACGTCAGCGCGGTCTACCGAGCCGTCGGGTACCTCTCCGACAGCCTGCCCAAGCTGCCCTGGGACGTCGACTCGGGCACGGTCCCGGATGCGGCCGGCCGCGTGGTCGAGGAGAGCGGCGAGCACCTCCGTTCCACCTATGTCACCGGCTGGATCCGGCGCGGCCCGATCGGTCTGATCGGTCACACCAAGGGCGACGCCAACGAGACCGTCGCGAGCCTTCTCGACGACCACGCGAACGGCCGTCTGTCCGAGCCCACTTCACCCGAGCCGGCGGCCGTCGACGCGTTCCTCGGCGAGCGCGACGTCCGTTTCACCACGTGGGACGGCTGGTACCGGCTGGACGCGGCGGAGAAGGCCCTGGGTGAGCCCGAGGGCCGCGAGCGCGTGAAGCTCGTCGAGCGCGAGGACATGCTGAAGGCGAGCGGCACCTGAGCCGTACGGACCCGGGCAGGGCAGTTTTGAACACGTTCAACTCGGAGTTAGGCTCCGGGCATGAGCGACAGAGCCGCCCTGCTCAAGGGCATCCGTGCGTGGCTTGTCTTCTTCGTCGTCAGCCTGGTGCTCAGCGGTGCCACGGCCTTCCCCCTGGTGCACGAACTGCACTGGACCGAGGACCTGTTGCGGTCCCTGTCCGTGCCGGAGCACCTGCCCGCCCTGATGGACTGGATGGAGCGGGTCCGCCGCGGCCTCGACACCGCCGACGCCGACTACCCGTTCCTGCTCTACGGAACGGACTGGCTGGCCTTCGCGCACCTGGTGATCGCGGTCGCGTTCTACGGCCCGTACCGCGATCCGGTCCGCAACATCTGGGTCGTCGAGTTCGGGATGATCGCCTGCGCGGGCATCGTGCCCCTCGCCCTGATCTGCGGACCGGTCCGCGGAATCCCCTTCTGGTGGACGCTCGTCGACCTGTCGTTCGCGGTCTTCGGCGTCATCCCCCTCCACGTGGTCCGGAAGAAGATCAAGCGCTTGGAGGCCCTCACCCCCGACCGGGGGAGTGCGCCGGTCCCGGCTGCCTGAGCGCCGCCGTCACGATCCGTTCGGCGGCCGGTACCCCGAGGGGGACCGGCCGCCGGGTGCCTGAAGGAGACCGGCCGCCGGGTGAGGGGAGGAGTAGCCGCTCCCGCCGCGCGGTCAGCCGTCGCGGAGGGCGACCAGGGTGTCGATGCGGTTGGTCGTGACCGAGTCGACGCCCGCCGCGAAGAGCCGGCGCATGGTGCGACGGGTGTCCGGGGTCCACACCGACACCAGCAGACCGTCCCGGTGGACCCGGGCCACGAGGTCCCGGTCCGCCAGCCCGAACCGGTAGTTGAGCCAGCGCGGACGCACCGCGTCGAGCAGCGCCGGGCGAGGCGGCGCCAGCGTCGTCCAGGTCAGAGCGATCTCGGCGGTCGGGTCGACGACCCGGACCGCGAGCATCGCCGGGGCACCCGCGCAGTAGTACACCCGCTCCTGCGCCCCGCACGCGCGCACCACGTCCACGACCTCACGCACGGCCTTCTCGTCCACCGGACCCGGCAGATCGACCATGATCCGGTTGTCACCGGTCGCCCCGAGGGCCTCCGCCAGCGTCGGCACCCCGCCGCCGGTCAGGCCCTTCACCTCGTCGGAGGAGAGCGACCGCAGCGGACGGTCGTGCCCCCACAGCCGGTTGAGCGTCTCGTCGTGCAGCAGCACGGGCAGGCGGTCACGCGTCAGCCGTACGTCGATCTCGACGGCGTCCGCGCCCTGGCGGAGCGCGGAACGCAGCGAGTCGATCGTGTTCTCACGGGCGCGATAGGGGTCGCCGCGGTGGGCGACTGCGGTCACGGTGCGCATGCGCCCATTGTGCTGGGTCAGAGTGCCAGCCATGTCGCGGCATACGTGTCGATCTCGGCCGCGAGCTTCGCCTTGCCGGCCTCGTCGAGGAACGACGCCTCCACCGCGTTGCGGGCCAGCGAGGCGACGCCCGCCTCGTCCAGGTCCAGCAACCGGGCGGCGACGGCGTACTCGTTGTTGAGGTCGGTGCCGAACATCGGCGGGTCGTCGGAGTTGACGGTGACCGTCACCCCGGCCGCCACGAACTCCCTGATGGGGTGCTCGTCGAGGGTGCGGACCGCACGCGTGGCGATGTTCGAGGTCGGGCAGACCTCCAGGGCGATCCCGTGCTCGGCGAGGTGGGCGAGCAGCTTGGGGTCCCGCGCGGAACTCGTGCCGTGGCCGATGCGTTCGGCGCCCAGGAAGTTCAGCGCGTCCCAGACCGTCTCGGGTCCGGTCGTCTCACCGGCGTGCGGCGCCGACCGCAGCCCCGCCGCGATCGCCCGGTCGAAGTACGGCTTGAACTGCGGCCGCGGTACGCCGACCTCGGGGCCGCCGAGCCCGAAGGACACGAGCCCCTCCGGCCGCAGCCGGTCGTCGGTCGCGAGCCGCACGGTCTCCTCGGCGGCCTCCAGACCGGCCTCGCCCGGGATGTCGAAGCACCAGCGCAGGACGACACCCAGCTCCGCCTCGGCGGCCCGGCGCGCGTCCTCGATCGCCTCCATGAAGGCGAGTTCGTCGATCCCGCGCCGGGTGGACGACCACGGCGTGATGGTCAGCTCGGCGTACCGCACCTGCTGACGCGCCATGTCCCGGGCCACCTCGTACGTCAGCAGCCGGACGTCCTCCGGTGTGCGGATCAGGTCGACGACGGACAGGTACACCTGGATGAAGTGGGCGAAGTCCGTGAACGTGAAGTAGTCGGCCAGCGCCTCGGGGTCGGTCGGGACCATCGAGTCGGGGTGCCGGGCGGCGAGCGTGGACACGATGCGCGGGGAGGCGGATCCGACGTGGTGGACGTGCAGTTCGGCCTTGGGCAGCCCGGCGATGAAGGAGTGCAGGTCACGGACGTCGTCGCGTGCGGTGATGTGCTCGGTCAAGGGGTTCCTCCCCGGAACGGCGTCTCCGGACGGTGCTCGGCGGGACGCGGGTGATCGGCTGATCGATGACTCGGGATCATCGTAGGCGGCGGCCCCGGGGCGACGGGCCCGGGCCGTGCGGGGCGGCCGTCGTCCCGTGGAGATCCACGGGACACGCCCGGGCCGTAGCATGACGGCACGCAGAAGAGAGGGGACTTCGCGCATGGCCGAGGACGCGAGGACGCCGGAAACTCCACGTGACACCGACGCGTGGACACCGACGGCGCAGGGGAACGGATGGACCGCGCCGGCGGACCGGGAGAACGCCGCGCGGGCCGATGACGGCGCGCGGTGGGTGGACGGCGCGGCGGGCGACGGCCCGCAGTACGCCGTGACCGGTGAGCCCGGGGAGGGCCGGGAACAGGGTCCGCCCCCGGCGGACCGTACCCCTGCCGACGGACCGGGGTCCTCCGTGCCCGCCCAGGGCAACGGGCCGTTCGCCGCCCCCGGCCGCAATGCCGCCTCCGCGTCCGGTGGACCGGGACAGAATCCCGCCCCCGGTCAGGCCCCCGCCCCGCAGGTCTCCCTCGGCAAGCCCGGTGCCGATGCCGACCGGCGGCAGGAGCCCAATCCCTGGGCGCCGCCCGAGGAGACCGACGCGTCCGCCCGGAGGGTGCCGGGCGGCGGAAGCGTCACGCCTTCCCCCGCGTACGGACTGCCGACGATCACGTCGCTCCCCGGCACCGGCGTCCCGCCCGGGTCCGCGGCTCCCGGCGGCCCCGCCTGGGACAACCCCTTCGCCCCTCCGGCGGCCCACACTCCGTACCCGCAGCCCGGTCCGGGCGAGCCCGTGCCTCCGCCGCCGATAGCCCCCGGCGGGCCGGGGCATCTCCCGTACGGCTACGGCTATCCGCAGTACCCCGGGGCCGGTCCGTCCGCGTACGGGGGCGTCCCGGCGTACGGCTGGCCCGCGCCGCAGCCCGCTCCGAGCAACGGCATGGGCACCGCCTCCCTCGTTCTCGGCATCATCGCCGCCGCCCTGTTCTGCGCGTGGCCACTCGCGATCGTGCTCGGCATCCTCGCCGTGGTCTTCGGCGTGATCGGCCGGGGCAGGGTTCGCAAGGGCGAGGCGACGAACCCGGGGCAGGCGCTGGCCGGGATCATCTGCGGATCGGTCGGCATCGTGCTCGGCGCCGCGTTGATCGTCGTCATCGTCGCCCTCCCGGACGACACCGGCAGCGACGACTCGGACGGGTACGACGGGTTCTCCACGTCCCTCGTCACACAGCAGAGGTAGGCGAGCTACCGAGAGGGCGGTCTCCCGTCCGTCCGGTGCCGCGCGGTCCGCACACCACCGGATCGATGAGCCGGCTCACCTCCGGCCGCGCACGTACGGGCCGGGTGGGCCGGGCCGCCGTGTCAGATGCTCGTCCGGTGCTCGTCCTCGGACGGGGGCGCCGGAGTCGTCGGGGCCGACTGCGGCTCGCCCTCCGCGGCGGCCGATGTCCCCTTGCCCCCGGGATGGCGCAGCGCGACCAGGTATCCGATGGCGAGCGCGATGGCCATGCCGTAGAAGACCCACTGGTTGGCCTCGGCGAAGTCCATCCGCACGCTCGACATCGCGTCGCGCGCGGCGCTGGCGGCCGGCCCGGTGCCGGTGGGTGTCCGGGCGTCGCCGTTGCCCGTGACCGCCTCGGCGATGTCCTTGGCCACCCCGTTCGCGGTGTCCGAGGACACTCCGCGGGACGTGAGCGTCGACACGACGTTCTCGGTCGTCCGGTGGGTGAGGATCGTCCCGAGGACGGCCAGGCCCACACTCGCCGCGTAGTTGCGCACGGTCTGCGTGATGCCGGTGACCTCGCCGTACGAGGCGCCGATCGACCGGTTGACGGCGTCCGTCGAGGCAGGCGCCAGGATGAAGCCGATACCGGCGCCGGCGAGAGCCACGTAGGGCCACTGGTCGTGCATCGACAGGTCGGTCAGCTTGTTGGCCCACAGGGCGAATCCGACGGCACCGACGATGGTGCCGATCTTCATCGCCGGCCGGGCTCCCTGTTTGTCCAGCATGCGGCCGCCCCACTGGGAGGCGATCGCGAAGCCCGCGAAGAAGTACAGCAGGTACAGCGCGGCCTGGTTGGGGGAGGCGCTCAGCGAGACCTGGGCGTAGACGGAGGCGAAGAAGAAGACCGGGACGAAGGCCAGCATGGCGAAGAACAGCACCAGCGTGTCCACGGTGAACGCCTTGTCGCGGAACACCGCCAGGTTGACCAGGGGATGCCGCCTGCCCCGCTCGTAACGCCAGAACAGGACCAGCACCGCCAGACCGCCCGCGATGCACGCCCAGGTCGCCGCACTGTCCCAGCCCCAGGAGGCGGCCTGCTGGAAGCCGAGCACGCTCAGACCCATGCCGCCCGCGATGAGGACGGCACCGACGCCGTCCAGCGACTCGTCGCGCCGCCGGTCCGGGACGCGCGCCATCATCGTCAGGACGAGGGCCACGACGGCCACGGGCACGTTCACCCAGAAGATCGCCCGCCAGGTCCAGGACGTGAGCCAGCCGCCCAGCAGCGGGCCGATCGCTGTCAGCGCTCCGGACAGTCCGAAGAAGAGCGCCAGCGCCCGGCCGCGCCGCTCCACCGGAAAGACGGCCACCACCACGGCCAGCGCCGCGGGGAACAGGAGCGCCGCGCCCAGCCCCTGCGTCACCCGGAAGATGATCAGCCACGTCTGTGCGAAGTCCCCCTTGGGGACGCAGCCGCAGAGCACGGAGGAGATGACGAAGACGAGGGTCCCGATGATGACGACCCGGCGTGGCCCGAAGAGGTCGGCCAGGCGGCCACCGAGGGCGAAGAACGCCGCCAGCGACAGCAGATAGGCGTTCACCACCCACTGCATGCCCGAGGCGGACAGGTTCAGCTCACTGACGATGTCCGGAGCCGCGATGGAGACGATCGTCTGGTCGATGAACGTCATCGACACCGCGAAGAGCATGGCCGCGAGGGCCAGCGTCTGGTTCGGGGTCCTGGGCGCCGGTTCAGCGGCCGCGCCCCGTGCCGGATGGGTGCCACTCACGTCTGCATTCTCAGCCGGTTCGCGGGGGCCCGCATCCGCACGACGATCACCGGGTCCGGGTCGCACGGGCCCGCCCCGCCCCTACCGCAGCCGCTCCCGCGCCTCCATGAGCGCGAAGCCCAGCAGGTTCCCGCCCCGCCAGCGCCGGGGGTCCGAGGCGCCCTCGTCGGTCGCGGCGAGACCGATGCCCCAGACCCGGTCCAGCGGACTCGCCTCGACGAGCACCCGGTCGCCGGTGCCCAGCAGGAACTCCCGCAGATCCGCGTGCGCCGCGAACTTGTGGACGCTGCCCTCGACCACGATCCCGAACCGCTCGCGCTCCCACACGGCGTCGTCGAAACCGCGAACCAGCCGGCCCGCCTTCTTGGCGAGCGCGGGGTTCGCCGCGTCCAGCGCCTGCCGCTCGGCCTCGGCGTCCCCGAAGAGGCGTGCCTTGGAGGCCATCATCCAGTGCTCCGCCGTGGCGTAGGCGACCCCTCCGGCCACGAAGGGTGACGGCCACCACTGGCTGAGAGAGCTCGATCCGACCTGTCCGTCCGCCCGCGCCCGGTGCCCCCAGAAGTGCAGGTACTTCACGCGCGTCCCCGACTCGACCGTGCTGACCAGTGCTTCCCGCGTGGCGATCTTCCCCATGCACGCCACTGTGGCACGCACCACTGACATTCCGTCCCGCCTTTTCCAAAAGGACTCGACACCTGGTCGAAGGATTCCGTCGCGTAACCAAAAGGCAACAACGGAATCACTTGTTGGAGTCCCTTAGCTCTGTCAGGATCGGCACTCAAATCGAGCTGGAGCTACGCCGACCCCCGTTTCGACGGGGAGGGTGGCGGAGGAGAGCGACATGCACAATCCGGGCCATCGCTTCCAGGCGCAGGACCGCCTCGCCGGCGGAGCGCAGTACATCGCGGGCCGTCTGACCAAGGGCACTTCCGGCCGCACCCACGCGGTCGTCGACCCCGCCACCGGCGAAGAGGTGTACACCTACGAACTGGCGGGCACCGCCGACGTGGACGCGGCCGTCGCCGCCGCCCGCGCGGCCTTCCCCGGCTGGTCGGGCGCCACCCCCGGGGAGCGCTCCGACGCGCTGCACCGCTTCGCCGCCGTGCTCGCCGAGCGGGCCGAGGAGTTCGCCCAGGCCGAGTCCCTGCAGTGCGGGAAGCCCCTCAAACTGACCCGCGAGTTCGACGTGCCAGGCACCATCGACAACACCGCGTTCTTCGCCGGCGCCGCCCGGCATCTCCAGGGCCAGTCGGCCGGCGAGTACTCCGGTGACCACACCTCGTACGTACGCCGCGAGGCCATCGGGGTCGTCGGCTCCATCGCGCCCTGGAACTACCCGCTCCAGATGGCCGCGTGGAAGATCCTCCCGGCGGTCGCCGCGGGCAACACGATCGTCCTGAAGCCCGCCGAGCTGACCCCGCTCACCTCCCTGCTGTTCGCCGAGGCGGCCACGGCTGCGGGTATCCCGGACGGCGTGATCAACATCGTCACCGGCCTCGGCAGGGAGGCGGGCGAGCACCTCGTCGGACACCCCGACGTCGCGATGACCTCCTTCACCGGGTCGACGGCCGTCGGCAAACGCGTCGCGGAGATCGCCACCTCCACCGTCAAGCGCCTCCACCTGGAGCTCGGCGGCAAGGCACCCTTCCTCGTCTTCGACGACGCCGATCTGGAGGCCGCCGTGCAGGGCGCGGTCGCCGGCTCGCTCATCAACACGGGGCAGGACTGCACCGCCGCCACGCGCGCGTACGTGCAACGCCCCCTCTACGACGCGTTCGTGGAGCGGACGGGTGCCCTGATGGCGAGCGTCCGCGTGGGCGACCCCTTCGCGGCCGACACCGACCTCGGCCCGCTGATCTCGCACGCCCAGCGCGACCGCGTCGCCGGCTTCGTCGACCGTGCCCGTGGCTACGCGCGCGTGGTCACCGGAGGTGAGGTTCCCCAGGGAGATCTCAAGTCCGGCGCGTACTATGCGCCCACGCTCGTCGCCGACGCCGGGCAGGACAGCGAGATCGTGCAGGCCGAGATCTTCGGCCCGGTGCTCGTCGTGCTCCCCTTCGACACCGACGACGAGGGCATCGCGCTGGCCAACGACACCCCGTACGGACTCGCGGCCTCCGCCTGGAGCCGCGACGTCTACCGCGCCAACCGCGCGACCCGTGAGATCAAGGCGGGCTGCGTCTGGGTCAACGACCATATTCCGATCATCAGCGAGATGCCGCACGGCGGTTACAAGGCGTCCGGCTTCGGCAAGGACATGTCCGCCTACTCCTTCGAGGAGTACACGCAGGTCAAGCACGTCATGTTCGACAACACCGCGGTCGCCAGGAAGGACTGGCACCGCACGGTCTTCGGGGACCGGCCGTAACCGACCGACCGGCTACGGCCCTGTGGCAGACCAGGCCGCGACCACGGCCGCGACGCTTCCGAAAGGGCACCAGAGCATGGAGCAGTACGAGCCCGAACGTATGTCCCCGGTCCAACTGGCCGCGCTGCGGCGCAGCTTCCGGAACGGCAGGGCCTCCCTCAGCCGTCGTTCCCTGCTGCGCGCGTCGGCGGGCGGCGCGCTCGCCGTCGGCGGCTTCGGGGCACTGAGCGCCTGCGGGATCCCGGCCGCGGGAAAGACCCAGGGCGGGGTCTCGGCCGAGGACCACTCGGCCAAGGAGAAGACGATCAACTTCTCCAACTGGACCGAGTACATGGACGTCGACGAGAGCGAGAAGCACCACCCCACGCTCGACGCGTTCGCCAAGCGGACCGGTATCAAGGTCAAGTACACCGAGGACATCAACGACAACGTCGAGTTCTTCGGCAAGATCAAGCCGCAGCTCGCGGCGGGCCAGGACACCGGGCGCGACATCATCGTCGTCACCGACTGGCTGGCGTCCCGGCTCATCCGGTTCGGCTGGGTGCAGAAGCTCGACGCGGCCAACCTCCCGCACGCCTACACCAACCTGTCCGCCCAGTTCCGCAACCCCGACTGGGACCCCGGGCGCGCCTACTCCTATCCCTGGCAGGGCATCTCGACCGTCATCGCCTACAACAAGAAGGCGCTCGACGGCATCGAGGTCCGCTCGGTCTCCGACCTGCTCGACAACCCCAAGCTCAAGGGGCGCGTCGGCTTCCTCTCCGAGATGCGCGACAGCATCGGCATGACGCTGCTCGACATGGGCAAGGACCCGGCCGACTTCACCGACGACGACTTCGACGCGGCGATCGCCCGTCTCCAGAAGGCCGTCGACAAGGGCCAGATACGCCGCTTCACCGGCAACGACTACACGTCCGACCTCACCAAGGGCGACCTCGCGGCCTGTGTCGCCTGGGCCGGCGACGTCGTCCAGCTCAAGGCGGACAGCCCGGACGTCGACTTCATCATCCCGGACAGCGGATACATGACGTCGACCGACAACATGCTGATCCCCAACAAGGCGCGTCACAAGACGAACGCCGAGCGGCTCATGGACTTCTACTACGAGCCCGAGCCCGCCGCGGAACTCGCCGCCTACATCAACTACGTCTGTCCGGTCGACGGGGTCAAGCTCTATCTCGCGAAGATCGACAAGGACGCGGCGAACAACCCGCTGATCATTCCTGACAAGGCCATGGCCGCGAAGTCACACCCCTTCCGCTCGCTGAGCCAGAAGGAAGAGACGGCCTACGAAGAGAAGTTCGCGAAGCTCACAGGGGCGTGACCACGATGACGAACGACAACAGCGGCGACGTCCGCCTCTCCGGGATCAGCAAGACGTACGGCTCCTTCACGGCCGTGCACCCCCTCGACCTGACCGTGCCGCAGGGCTCGTTCTTCGCGCTGCTCGGCGCGTCCGGCTGCGGCAAGACCACCACCCTGCGGATGATCGCCGGCCTGGAGGAGCCCTCCTCGGGCACCGTCATGCTCGGCGACCAGGACGTGACGAACCTGCCGCCCTACAAGCGCCCGGTGAACACGGTCTTCCAGTCCTACGCCCTCTTCCCACACCTCGACATCTTCGAGAACGTCGCCTTCGGCCTGCGTCGGCGCGGCATCAAGTCGGTGAAGAAGCAGGTCGAGGACATGCTCGACCTCGTACAGCTCGGCGAGCAGGCGCGCAAGAAGCCGCACCAGCTCTCCGGCGGCCAGCAGCAGCGCGTCGCCGTGGCCCGCGCGCTGATCAACCACCCCAAGGTGCTCCTCCTCGACGAGCCCCTCGGCGCCCTGGACCTCAAGCTGCGCCGGCAGATGCAGCTGGAGCTCAAGCGCATCCAGACCGAGGTCGGCATCACCTTCGTCCACGTCACGCACGACCAGGAGGAGGCCATGACCATGGCCGACACGGTCGCCGTGATGAACGCGGGCCGTGTCGAGCAGCTCGGCGCGCCCGCCGACCTCTACGAGAACCCGAACACCACCTTCGTCGCCAACTTCCTCGGCACGTCCAACCTCATCGAGGCCGAGGTGGACTCCAGGAGCGGCGACGACATCGTCCTCAAGGCGGGAGGCGGCAAGCTGGTGCTCCCAGGGTCGCGCTGTTCCGCGTCCGCCACGACCGGCGGCAAGGTCCTGGTCGGCGTCCGCCCGGAGAAGATCTCCCTCACGCACGCCGACGACGCGGGAGAGATACCCGCCGGCCGCAACCGCATCACCGGCAGGATCGCCGACTCCAGCTTCATCGGCGTCTCCACGCAGTACGTCATCGACAGCGCCGTCTGCCCCGAGTTCGAGGTCTACGCCCAGAACATCGACCGGGACTCCCGGCTCGTCCCCGGCGCGGACGTCGTCCTGCACTGGAGCCCGGCGCACACCTTCGGCCTCGACGCCGCCCAGGACATCGACGCGGGTGTCGAAACGGCCGAGGAGGAAGCCGCCTGATGGCCACCGTCACCGAGGTCGAGGCGCCACCGCTCGCGCCGCAGCCCGCGAAGAAGCCGCCGAAAAAGCGTGGCCGCCTCGTCCCGTACTGGCTGCTGCTGCCCGGCCTGCTGTGGCTGGTCGTCTTCTTCGCGCTCCCGCTGGTCTACCAGGCCTCCACCTCCATCCAGACGGGATCGCTGGAGGACGGCTTCAAGGTCACCTGGCACTTCCAGACCTACTGGGACGCGCTCGCCGACTACTGGCCGCAGTTCCTGCGCTCCGTGCTCTACGCCGGTGCCGCGACGATCCTGTGCCTGGTGCTCGGCTATCCGCTCGCGTACCTGATCGCCTTCCGCGCCGGCCGCTGGCGCAACCTGATCATGATCCTGGTGATCGCGCCGTTCTTCACCAGCTTCCTGATCCGCACGCTCGCCTGGAAGACGATCCTCGCGGACGGCGGCCCGGTCGTCGGCGCACTGAACACGCTGCACGTCCTGGACGTCACCAGCTGGCTCGGCTTCACGGCGGGCGACCGGGTCCTCGCCACCCCGCTCGCGGTGGTCTGCGGACTCACGTACAACTTCCTGCCGTTCATGGTGCTGCCGCTCTACACCTCGCTGGAGCGGATCGACGGGCGGCTGCACGAGGCGGCCGGCGACCTGTACGCCCGGCCCATCACCACCTTCCGCAAGGTGACCTTCCCGCTGTCGATGCCGGGCGTCGTCTCCGGCACCCTGCTGACGTTCATCCCCGCCAGCGGTGACTACGTGAACGCCGACCTGCTCGGCTCCACCGACACCCGCATGGTCGGCAACGTCATCCAGACCCAGTTCCTGCGGATTCTCGACTATCCGACGGCCGCGGCACTCTCGTTCATCCTCATGGCCGCGATCCTCTTCATGGTCACGCTCTACATCCGCAAGTCCGGGACGGAGGATCTGGTCTAAATGGCCTTCGTGAACTGGTTCAAGCGCTATCTCATCGTCATCGCGGGACTGCTGACGCTCGGATACCTGCTGCTGCCCAACATCGTCGTGACGGTGTTCTCCTTCAACAAACCGAAGGGACGCTTCAATTACGAGTGGCAGCAATTCTCGACCGACGCGTGGCGCGATCCGTGCGGGGTCGCCGACATGTGCGGCTCGCTCTCGCTCAGCCTCCAGATCGCCGTCTGGGCGACGATCGGCGCCACGATCCTCGGCACGATGATCGCCTTCGCGCTCGTCCGCTACCGCTTCCGCGCGCGCGGCGCCGTGAACTCGCTGATCTTCCTGCCGATGGCGATGCCCGAGGTCGTGATGGCCGCCTCGCTGCTCACCCTGTTCCTCAACATGGGCGCTCAGCTGGGCTTCTGGACGATCCTGATCGCCCACATCATGTTCTGCCTCAGCTTCGTCGTGACGGCCGTCAAGGCCCGCGTCATGTCGATGGACCCACGCCTCGAACAGGCGGCGCAGGACCTGTACGCCGGTCCCGTGCAGACCTTCCTGCGCGTGACCCTGCCCATCGCGGCACCCGGAATCGCCGCGGGCGCGCTGCTCGCCTTCGCGCTCTCCTTCGACGATTTCATCATCACCAATTTCAATGCGGGCTCGACCGTCACGTTCCCCATGTTCGTCTGGGGTTCGGCACAGCGCGGAACACCCGTTCAGATCAATGTCATCGGTACGGCCATGTTCCTCATCGCCGTACTGTTCGTCCTGGCCGGAATGGTCGTCGGGAATCGCCGTAACAGGCAAAAGGCATAACGCTCGAAAACCCTCGTAGGGAGTTGGAAATCATGGCCCCAAGCGCCATGACCCGTGGTAATCAGTGGACGAAGTCCCTCGCGGACGTCCAGCCGGTCTCGTACTGGCTGGACGACCCCGGCAAACCCCGGCCCGAGCCCGCGCTCACCGGCTCCGACACCTGCGACCTGCTCGTCGTCGGCGGCGGCTACAGCGGACTGTGGACGGCGCTGATCGCCAAGGAGCGCGACCCGGACCGGGACGTCGTTCTCGTGGAGGGCCGTGAGGTGGGCTGGGCCGCCTCCGGCCGCAACGGCGGCTTCTGCGCCGCCTCCCTCACCCACGGTCTGTCCAACGGGCTGACCCGCTGGCCGGACGAGATCCGCAAGCTGGAGGAGCTGGGCGCCCGCAACCTCGACGAGATCGAGGCGGCCGTCGCCCGCTACGCCCTCGACTGCGACTTCGAGCGCACCGGTGAGATCGACGTAGCGACCGAGCCGCACCAGGCGGCCGAACTGCGCGACTGGCACCAGGAGCTGGAGCGCGAGGGTCTCGCCGAGGGCGTCGAACTCCTCGACGCCGAGGCCGTCCGCGAACAGGTCGCCTCCCCGACCTTCCTGGCCGGTCTGTACGACCGCCGGGGCGTCGCCATGCTCCACCCGGCCAAGCTGGCCTGGGGGCTGAAGCGCGCGTGCCTCCGGCTCGGGGTCCGGGTGTACGAGAACACGCCCGCTCTCGACCTGAAGCCGTCCGCCGCCGGCATGGCCGTCCGCACCCCGTACGGCGCGATCGGCGCACGCAAGGTCGCCCTCGGCACGAACATCTTCCCGAACCTCGTCAAGCGCGTCCGCTCGTACACCGTCCCGGTCTACGACTACGCGCTGATGACCGAGCCGCTCAGCGAGGACCAGCTGGCCTCCATCGGCTGGAAGAACCGCCAGGGCCTCGGCGACTCGGCGAACCAGTTCCACTACTTCCGGCTCTCCGCCGACAACCGGATCCTGTGGGGCGGTTACGACGCGGTCTACCCGTACGGCGGACGGCTGCGCGCCGAGTACGACGACCGCCCCGAGACGTACGCCAAGCTCGCCGGACACTTCTTCACCTGCTTCCCGCAGCTGGAGGGCGTCCGCTTCTCGCACGCCTGGGGCGGCGCGATCGACACGTGCTCGCGCTTCTCGGCGTTCTTCGGCACGGCCCACCAGGGCAAGGTGGCCTACGCGGCCGGCTACACGGGCCTCGGCGTGGGCGCCACCCGCTTCGGCGCGGACGTGATGCTCGACCTGCTGGCGGGGGAGCGCACCGAACGCACCGAGCTGGAGATGGTCCGCAAGAAGCCGCTGCCGTTCCCGCCCGAGCCCTTCGCCTGGACGGGTATCGCCCTGACCAAGTGGTCGCTGGCGCGGGCCGACACCCACGGCGGCCGGCGCAACCTGTGGCTGAAGACCATGGACAGGCTGGGCCTCGGCTTCGACAGCTGAGGGCGCGCGGCCCGCTCCGTGATCCCCCGGCGTACGCCCAGCTCGTCGGTGTGATCCGGTTCACTACCAACTGGTAGCCGGAACCCGCGTAATGATCGCCCCGGACCTCCCTCTCCCCTGTGACGCGACCAGCGTCATCGCGAGAGAGGGAGGTTCCGTCATGACAGGGCCCAAGACGGCGGTCGAGTGGCTGACATCCGTGGCTCCGGACCCCGAGGCCTGCCGGTGGGAGTGGGAACGCAACCCCCTCGGCATCGCGCTGCTCCCGGCGGGCCGGGCCTGGGACGTGCTCATCCTGCCCGGCGAACTCGGCTATCCGACGCTCGATGTACTGAGCCGGGTGATCGACCAACCCGGGCCTGTGCTCGTCGACTTCGGCGACGCGCGGATGGGCTTCTTCGTGCCCGCGGGCACCGCCGCCCGCTGGCTCGGCACGGGGGTGCGCACCGCGGGGCCCGGCACCTGGATCGTGGTGCCGTATCCGGGGCGGGCCACCGGCGGGGTCCGCTGGCTGGTGCAACCGGACGGCTCGGGCACCCTCACGGATCCGGCACTGCTCGAACTGGCCATGCACGAGGCGGCGGCGGGTCTCGCCCGGAACGAGGACCGATAGCCGTGCCGGGCCGCGCGGCGGCGAGCTCATGAAGTCCCCGGTGCGCGGGGGGTCTTGACAACAGAATTGGTCTGGACCAAGTTGGGCGCGCTCCACCCTCCCCATTCCCCCCGTGCCCGGAGGCAGCAGTGGAACGCACCAGACGCAGCAGACCGTCCGAACACCGTCGAAGGATCCTCGCCGTGTGCACGGCCACCGTTCTGGCCGTACCCGGCCTCACCGCGCTCTCGTCGGCCGCCCGTGCGGCCGACGCGGACCTCGCGAAGAACGGCGGGTTCGAGTCGGGCCTGGCCAACTGGACCTGTACGGCCGCGAGCACCGTCACCACCCCGGTGCACAGCGGCAGTTCGGCGCTGAAGGCGACCCCGGCCGGCAGCGACTACGCCCAGTGCTCGCAGACCGTGACGGTGAAGCCGGACGCGCAGTACACGCTCTCCGGGTTCGTCCGCGGCAGCTACGTCTACCTCGGCGCGAGCGGCACCGGCACGACCGACGTCAGCACCTGGACCCAGTCCGCGGCCGACTGGCAGCAGCTGAGCACCACCTTCCGCACCGGCGCCTCGACCACCAAGGTCACGATCTACACGCACGGCTGGTACGGCACCGGGACCTACTACGCCGACGACCTCTCGCTGACCGGCCCCGGTGTCGACGCGGGCCAGCCGCCGGCCGTGCCCACCGGCCTCAGGACCGGCACGCTCACGTCCTCGTCGGTCGGCCTGTCCTGGACGGCGGTGGCCGGCGCGACCGGGTACGCCGTCTACCGCGACGGGGTGAAGGTCCAGACGGCCACCGGCACCTCGGCGACCGTGAGCGGACTGTCGGCGTCCACCGCGTACTCCTTCCAGGTCACCGCGACGAACGACGCCGGCGAGTCGGCGAAGTCGGCGACGGTCACCGCGACCACCTCGGCGGGCTCCGGCGGGGGCTCGGCCGACCTGCCCACGCACGCCCTCGTCGGCTACCTCCACGCGAGCTTCGCCAACGGCGCGGGCTACACGCGCGTGGCCGACGTGCCCGACAGCTGGGACGTCATCGACCTGGCCTTCGGCGAGCCGACCTCCGCCACCTCGGGCGACATCCGCTTCAACCGCTGCCCGGTCACCGAGTGCCCGACCGTCGAGAGCGACGCCGACTTCAAGGCGGCGATCAAGGCCAAGCAGGCGGCAGGCAAGAAGGTGCTGATCTCGATCGGCGGCCAGAACGGCCAGGTCCAGCTCACCACCACGGCCGCCCGTGACACGTTCGTCTCCTCGGTCTCGAAGATCATCGACACGTACGGACTGGACGGCCTGGACATCGACTTCGAGGGCCACTCGCTCTCCCTCGACGCGAGCGACACCGACTTCAAGAGCCCTACCACCCCGGTGGTCGTGAACCTGATCTCCGCCCTGAAGACCCTGAAGGCCAAGTACGGCTCGAAGTTCGTCCTGAGCATGGCCCCGGAGACCTTCTTCGTGCAGCTCGGTTACCAGTACTACGGCACCGGGAAGTGGGGCGGCCAGGACCCGCGCGCCGGCGCCTACCTCCCGGTGATCTACGCCCTGCGTGACGACCTGACCCTGCTGCACGTCCAGGACTACAACTCCGGGTCGATCATGGGCCTCGACAACCAGTACCACTCGATGGGCGGCGCCGACTTCCACATCGCGATGACCGACATGCTCCTGACGGGCTTCCCGGTGGCGGGCGACGCGAACAACGTCTTCCCGCCGCTGCGCCCCGACCAGATAGCCGTCGGCATGCCGGCCACCACCAACGCCGGCAACGGCTACGTGTCCCCGGCCGAGGTCACCAAGACCCTCGACTGCCTCACCAGGAAGACCAACTGCGGCGCGTACACCACCCACGGCACCTGGCCGTCACTGCGCGGCCTGATGACCTGGTCCATCAACTGGGACCGCTTCGGCGGCTGGGAGTTCTCCCGGAACTTCGACAGCTACTTCGGCTGAGGACGACCGCTCGTCCGGCCGAGGAACAGCCACAGGCAGGAGAGCAGCACCGCGCAGAGGCACCAACTGGCCACCACGTCCAGTGGCCAGTGGTAGCCGCGCAGGATCAGGCCGGTGACGACCGCCGCGTTCAGGAGCGCGCAGCTGAGCAGCAGGGCGCGGCGGGTGCCGGTCGTGCGGAGCCAGGGGAGGAGGACCAGGGTCGCCGCGCCGTAGGCGACGGCGGCCGTGGCGGTGTGGCCCGAGGGGTAGTAGCCGTTGCCGGGTCCCATGACCGGGGGCCCGGAGCGGGCGATGAGTTCCTTCAGGGGCACGATCACCGCCGGGACGAGGGCCATCAGGACCGCGGCCGCCGTGGACGGGAGCCACCACCGGTGGACGCCCGCCCGGCGGGCGCGGACCGCCGCGTACACGAGGGCGGCGGCCAGGACGGGGACGGCGACGGTGATGTTGCCGAGGTCGGCGAGGAGTTCCCAGACACGGGCCGGGTGGACCAGCGAGTCGCTGAGGCGTTCGTCCGCGCGGGCGAGGGGGCCGTGGGCCGTGACCTGCCAGGTGATCAGCGCGAAGAGGAGGGCCGGAAGGCCGAGAAGGAGGGTCGGCCGCCCCGGAACAGGGGGGGTGGTTCCGGGGCGGCCGTCCGGACCGGGTTGTCGCGCGCCCCGGGGGGTTTGGGGCGGGCGACTGTCCGATCGGTGAGGAGAACCGGAGCCGGAAGCCCCGGGTGTGTGCGCGAGGGCACGACCAGGGCGAAGCTGGGGAAGCGACGACCCGGAATCGCCCACAGTCCCCTGTGGGCGGGGTGTATCTCTCATCTGGGTAGAACCTACGGCAGGGTGTCCGGCTCCGACAGGCGGAATCGCGTCCCGTCATGCACCTCGCACACGTTCTTCACACGCTCCGACCGGGTACGCCGCGGCGCCGGAACCAAGCGGAATCCGCCCGTGGGCGGTGTTCCAGAGGTCCGGCGCCGCGGCGCGTGCGGCGTCAGATGGTGGAGAAGGCCTGCTCGATGATGTCGAGGCCTTCGTTGAGGAGGTCCTCGCCGATGACCAGCGGGGGCAGGAAGCGGAGGACATTGCCGTAGGTGCCACAGGTCAGGACCAGCAGGCCCTCCTGGTGGCAGGCCCTGGCCAGCGCGGCGGTCGCCTCCGCGTTGGGCTCCTTGGTGGCGGCGTCCTTGACCAGCTCGATCGCGATCATGGCGCCGCGGCCGCGGATGTCACCGATGATGTCGAACTTCTCCGCCATGGCGCCGAGGCGGGCCTTCATGATCGCCTCGATGTTCTTCGCCTTGGCGTTGAGGTCGAGCTCCTTCATCGTCTCGATGGCGCCGAGCGCACCGGCGCAGGCCACCGGGTTGCCGCCGTAGGTGCCGCCCAGGCCGCCGGAGTGCGCGGCGTCCATGATCTCGGCGCGGCCGGTGACGGCGGCGAGCGGCAGACCGCCCGCGATGCCCTTGGCGGTCGTGATCAGGTCCGGGACGATGCCCTCGTCCTCACAGGCGAACCACTGGCCGGTACGGCAGAAGCCGGACTGGATCTCGTCCGCGACGAAGACGATGCCGTTGTCCTTGGCGAACTGGCTGATGGCCGGCAGGAAGCCCTTCGCGGGCTCGATGAAGCCGCCCTCGCCGAGCAGCGGCTCGATGATGATCGCGGCGACGTTGTCCGCGCCGATCTGCTTGTTGATCATGTCGATGGCCTGCGCGGACGCCTCGGCGCCGGCGTTCTCCGGGCCGGTCAGCCAGCGGTAGCCGTAGGCGACCGGGACGCGGTAGATCTCTGGCGCGAACGGGCCGAAGCCGTTCTTGTACGGCATGTTCTTGGCGGTCAGCGCCATCGTCAGGTTCGTCCGGCCGTGGTAGCCGTGGTCGAAGACGACGACGGCCTGGCGCTTGGTGTACGCGCGGGCGATCTTGACGGCGTTCTCGACGGCCTCGGCACCCGAGTTGAACAGGGCGGACTTCTTGGCGTGGTCACCCGGGGTCAGCTCGGCCAGCGCCTCGGCGACGGCGACGTAGCCCTCGTACGGCGTGACCATGAAACAGGTGTGGGTGAAGTCCTGGAGCTGGGCGGAGGCCCGGCGTACGACGGCCTCGGCGCTCGCGCCGACCGACGTCACGGCGATGCCGGAGCCGAAGTCGATGAGGCGGTTGCCGTCGACGTCCTCGATGATCCCGCCGCCGGCGCGCGTGGTGAAGACAGGGAGCACCGATCCCACACCGGCCGCGACCACGGCGGTGCGTCGGGCCTGCAGCTCCTGCGACTTCGGGCCGGGGATGGCGGTGACGACGCGGCGCTCCTGCGGAAGTGCGGTCATGAGGGGCTCCCTGAGATCGTGCAGACGGGGGTTGGGCTGTGGGCGGCGGAGACGGTGGGGTCCCGTCGACTGCCCCGGCGGACGCTGGTCCGGCTTCGCGGTCCTGCTTTTTTCTTCTTTCTTCGCAGGCTAGGGCCGAGGACCGGGGGTCGGCATGCTCCATGTGGGCGTTGTCGGACGATTCGCTTGTCCGTGGTGGACATAGAAGCCGGACGGGGGAGGACGCGAGGCCGACGGCGAGGCGTAAAACCGCCGGTGACCCGGGCGCGTGGCGGGCCCGGCCGTGTAAACGGTGAACTCGCCCCGCGGGGGCACTAGATTGACCCGCGGACGAAGCACGGAGCGGCTGGTCAGGGGGCAGGGCGATGAACAGCGACGGGACCCAGGACGCGCGGGGCACGCAGGCCGGTCCCGTACCGCGTCCGGCAGGACCGCCCGACGGGCCGGCACCGGACATGCCCGCCGCCCCGCCCCGCCCGGCACGGGCGCCCGGCCTGCCGCCGCTGCCCGACGGGTCGGAATTCGTGGCCTGGGTGCGCGCGCCCCGGCCGGACGCGGCACCGGGCGTGTGGCGCTTCGGCCACCGCCCGCGGCCGGAGGAGGAGCCCGAGCAGATCCCGGCCCGCCAGCTGCTCAGCGGCGCCGTCATCGCCTTCCTGGTGGGATGGCTGGTCTGGTCGCTGCTCTGGAACGGCTACCTCGGCGGCTGGTGGGTCCTGCCCCTCGAACTGTTCACCCCGGACTCCTGGCGCCACAGCGGCGACCGCGTCGGCAACGCGTTCCTCTGGTACGGCTACTACACGCTGATCGCCCTGATCATCATGGTCGTCGTGGGACGGCTCGGCCGGTGGAACGAGATCTGGCGACGCTACGGACCGCCAGCCTGGCGAGGCTCCGCGCCGGTGAACGAGCGACCGCCCGCCCCCGAGGACGACCCCGTCCAGTGGAACCAGCTCCGCGCCGCGGGCGCCACCGAGGCCGCCGACCGGCTCGCCGCCGAGGCCCGCTGCGGGCTGATGCGCGACGTCGACCACGCCCGGATCGCCCGCGCCTGGCAGGGCGTACGCAGTGGACGGCACAGCCTCGCCACCTTCACCGGCGCGGTCGTGAAGGACGGCTCGGCCGCCTGCCTGCACCCCTCCGGCGCACGCGACCTGCCCGGACGCCTCGCCCGCCACGACCTGGTGACCGGACAGGTCCGCCTCGGCACCACCGCCGACGACGCCCGCAACCCCTACGCCTACCGCGGCACCGGCCTCGGTCTCGCACCTGACCTGCTGGGTACCTCGCTGCTCGCCGTCGGGCCCCCCGGATCCGGCAAGACCGGCGGGATCGTCTGGCCGCTCGCCGAGTCGCTGTGCCTGCACGCGCTCGCCGGACGCGCCGCGGTCGTCGTGGTGGGCGCCTCCGGTGCCGGGCTCGGACCCGTCGACGCGTACGACGTCGTCGTCCGCATCGGGCACCCCGACTCCGTCTACGACCTCGACCTGTACGGCGGGACCACCGACCCCGACGAGGCGGCGGCGGTGCTCGCCGAGGCGCTCGGCGGTGACCTCGCCGACCCGCACCCCGGCGGCGACAGCAGGCGCTCGACCACCGTGCTCGCCCAGCTGCTCGGCCCCTTCCGGTCAGTCCACGGCAGGTTCCCCTCCGTGCCCGAGCTGCGCCAGCTGCTCGACGGCGCCCGCGGGCCCCTCGACGCACTCCGCAAGGGACTGGAGGACGCCGGACAGGCGTCCCTCCTGCGCGAACTCGACGCCCGCGAACGGCAGACGGGCCTCCCGGGCGATGTCGGCGGGGTCCTCGCCGACCGGGTGGCGCTGCTCGACCGGCCCGCCTTCGCCGGCTTCTTCGACACGTCGGGACAGTCGCGGCCCTTCTCGCTGCGCGCCCTCGACCATCCGGTCCGGGTCCGGATCGACCTGCCCGCGCGCGGGCACGCCGACGCCTCCCGCATCCTCGCCCGCCTGGTGCTCGCCCAGTTCTCGGCGAGCGTCGCGGTGCGCGAGGACCGGTCACTGTTCGCCTGTCTGGTCCTCGACGACGCGACCGGCGTCATCACCCCCGAGGCCGTCCGGGGCATCCAGCGGCTGCGCTCCGGCAACGCCGGGGCCGTCCTCACCCTGCGCACCCTCGACGACGCGCCACGGGCCCTGCGCAGCCCCCTGCTGGGGGCCATCGGCTGCCGGATGGCGCTGTCCGGGCTCACCCCCTGGGACGGGCAGGACTTCGCCGAGGTCTGGGGCAAGGAGTGGATCGAGGCCCGCGACGTCACCGACCGGCAGATCATCGCCGAGACACCCGCGGGCAAGGCCGTCCACATGCTGCGCCGGGTGATCACCGGGAACGCGCCGACCGCCCGCGCCGTCACCGTCCGGCAGGTCGAACGGGAACGCTGGTCCGCGTCCGAGCTGGCCCACGGAGTACCGCCCGGGCACGCGGTGCTGTCGCTGACCAGCGTCAAGGGCGAGCACGCGCCGCCCCTGCTGGTCGACCTGCGCGGCTGACCCACAGCCCCGCGGCGGACCACGCGGGCCCACGGGGACAGGTGGTCGCCGCTGAACTGGACGTATGGGCATGGGGTCACGCCGCGACCGTACGGTGAGGCAGAATCGACACAGGTCGTTCATACGCGGCGGCCAAAAGATCACAGAGATCACACCGGACCCGACCTGAGATCACAGAGATCACACAGACCTGACCTGAAGGCCTCATGCCCCCCACGCTCGCCTCGCTCGTCCACCACTCCGCGCTGAAGCTCACGGTGCGCGCGGGCGAGGACCGGCTGGACGCGCCCGTCCGCTGGGCGCACGCCAGCGAGCTCGCCGACCCCGTGCCCTACATGGAGGGCGGGGAACTGCTCCTGATCACGGCGCTCAAGCTGGACGCGGACGACCCCGACGTCATGCAGCGCTACGTGAAGCGGCTGGCCGGCGCCGGAGTCGTCGGACTCGGCTTCGCCGTCGGGGTCCACTACGAGGAGATCCCCAAGGCCCTCGTCGAGGCCGCCGAGAAGGAGGGCCTGCCCCTCCTCGAAGTGCCCCGGCGTACCCCCTTCCTCGCCATCAGCAAGGCCGTCTCCGCCGCCATCGCCGCTGACCAGTACCGGGCCGTCACCGCCGGGTTCGCCGCGCAGCGCGAACTCACCAAGCAGGCCCTGACCGACGGCCCCGAGGGACTGCTCTCCGCGCTCGCCGGACAGGTCGACGGCTGGGCGGCGCTCTACGACGCGTCCGGCGCCGTCGTCGCCACAGCGCCCGAATGGGCCGGACGCCGGGCCGCGCGGCTCACCGCGGACGTGGAACGACTGCGGGAGCGGCCCGCGCCGGCCAGCTCGGTGGTGGGCGGCGAGGACCGTGTCGAACTGCACTCCCTCGGCACCGGCCGCAGGCCGCGCGCCGCGCTCGCCGTCGGGACCGCCGCCGCCCTCGGCACCGCCGAGCGCTACGCCGTCCACTCGGCCATCGCTCTGCTCACGCTCACCACGGAACGCTCCCGATCGCTGCAGGCCGCCGAACAGCGCATCGGCGCGGCCGTCCTGCGGATGCTGCTCGCCGGTGAGCCCGACCACGCCCGGGCCGTCGCGGGCGACCTGTACGGCTCGCTCCTCGACGCGCCCTTCCGGCTGATCATCGCCGAAGCGGCGTCCGGGTCCGCCGCCCGGGCCCACGCCGACGGCCACGCGCGCGTGGGCGCTGCCACACGCTCCAAGACCGCCGTCGCCGTCCCCGACGTCAACGGCGACCCGCTGGGCGGCCTCGCCGAGGTCCTCGAGTCGGCCGCCGCCCGCTCCGGGGAGTCCGTGCTCCTCGTGCCCGAGGGGGAGCGGCTGGTCGTCCTCGCCGTGGACGGCGGCGCCGCGGTCACCGCCTGCGGGGACTACGCCGTGGTGCTGGAGGCCGCCCGTGCCGCACAGCGCGAGCAGCCCGCCGGGGACGAGGACGAACTCGTCGTCGGCCTCTCCGCCCCCGCCGGTCCGATCGCCGCGCGCGCCGCCTACAAGCAGGCCGAGCAGGCGCTGTCCGTCGCCCGGCGGCGCGGCCGCTTCCTCGTCGAGCACGAGGAACTGGCCGCCGGATCCGTGCTGCCGCTGCTCGCGGACGACGCCGTGCGGGCGTTCGCGGACGGCCTCCTGCGCGCCCTGCACGAACACGACGCCACCGGCCGCGGAGACCTGGTCGCCTCACTGCGGGCCTGGCTCTCCCGCCACGGCCAGTGGGACGCCGCCGCCGCCGACCTGGGCGTCCACCGCCACACCCTGCGCTACCGGATGCGCCGCGTCGAAGAGATCCTCGGCCGCTCCCTCGACGATCCGGACGTCCGGATGGAACTCTGGCTGGCCCTGAAGACGACCGCCGCGACAGGGGAATGAGGCGCGGGTCGCCTCCGGTGCCGCCCGTACGCACGCACAGGGCCGGGCCCGAGCACGAGAGCCCGGCCCTTCTCGTACCGGCAGACCGAGGCTCGCAAACCGGGCCGCGCCCGGGCACCCGGCCACCAGGCCAATCCGGCGCACCCCGTTCCCCGACTGCTACGCACCGGACAAACGACCCGCGCTGTCCGCGGCCCTACCGTGGAGCCGGACAGCGCAAGACCGCCAGCAACACCCCCCAACACTGAAGGGCCGGGACTCGCAGATGCCGCAGGAAATTGTGGGGGCCACCCACGCCTTCTGGCTCGCCGGCCGCCAGGTCACCGGTGAGACCACGTTCGACGTCACCTCGCCGTGGGACGGCCGGGTCGTCGGTCAGGTCAGCGTTCCCACAGACGCCCAGGTCGAGGAGGCCGTGGCCGCCGCCCACGCCGTGCGGGACGAGTTCGCCGCCACGCCGGCCCACGTGCGCGCCGCCGCCCTCGACCACGTCTCGCGCCGTCTCGTCGAGCGCACCGAGGAGATCGCGCAGCTCATCTCCGCCGAGAACGGCAAGCCGATCAAGTGGGCCCGGGGTGAGGTCGGCCGCGCCGTCTCCGTCTTCCGGTTCGCCGCCGAGGAGGCCCGACGCTTCAACGGCGGCGAGGCCCAGCGTCTCGACACCGACCAGGGCGGCCAGGGCCGGCTCGCCCTCACGCGCCGCTTCCCCAAGGGTGTCGTCCTCGGTATCGCGCCCTTCAACTTCCCGCTCAACCTGTGCGCCCACAAGATCGCCCCGGCCATCGCCGCCGGTGCCCCGATCATCCTGAAGCCGGCGCCCGCCACCCCGCTGTCCGGCCTGATCATCGGTGACCTGCTCGCCGAGACCGACCTGCCGGCCGGTTCGTGGAGCATCCTGCCGGTCGCCAACGACAAGATGCCCGCCCTCGTCCAGGACGAGCGCCTCCCCGTCATCTCCTTCACCGGGTCCGAGAAGGTCGGCTACGCGATCATGGACTCGGTGCCGCGCAAGCACTGCACCCTGGAGCTGGGCGGCAACGGCGCGGCCGTCGTCCTCGCCGACTTCGCGAGCGACGCCGACCTGGACTGGGCCGCGACACGCATCGCGACCTTCTCGAACTACCAGGGCGGCCAGTCCTGCATCTCCGTGCAGCGCGTGATCGCCGACGCCTCGGTGTACGACCGGCTGCTGCCGCGCGTCGTCGCCGCCGTCGAGGCGCAGGTCACCGGCGACCCGTCCGACGCCACCACGGACGTCGGCCCCCTCGTCAGCGAGGCCGCCGCCGAACGTGTCGAGTCCTGGGTCGACGAGGCCGTCGCCGCAGGCGCCACCCTCCTCACCGGCGGCAAGCGCGACGGCGCCTCCTACGCGCCGACCGTCCTCACCGACGTACCGGCCGACGCCACGATCTCCTGCGAGGAGGTCTTCGGCCCGGTCCTCACCGTGCAGAAGGTCGACGGGGAGGCCGCCGCCTTCGCCGCCGCCAACAACTCCAAGTACGGCCTGCAGGCGGGCGTGTTCACGCACGACCTCCAGGCCGCCTTCCGCGCCCACCGCGCGCTGGAGGTGGGCGGCGTGGTCATCGGCGACGTCCCGTCCTACCGCGCCGACCAGATGCCGTACGGCGGTGCCAAGCAGTCCGGCGTCGGCCGCGAGGGCGTCCGCTTCGCCATGGACGACTACACCTACGAGCGGGTGCTGGTGCTGACCGGCCTCGCCCTCTGACGCGAGAGCGCGCACGACCTCACCGAAGCCGACGGCCTGAGCCCACTGTGCGGGGGCTCAGGCCGTCGGCGTGTCCGCCCCCGGACCCACCGGCGCGGGGCGCGCATTGGGCCGAACGCCGCGTGAGGGCTGGTGGGCTGACAGGGAATCGGGTACACGGGTACATACGATCGAGTAGCACCGGTCGGTAACGAATTGTCCTGTGTCCCCTATGCGCGGCGAGGTGAGCCTCATGTCCGCTCCACCCCAACAGCCCACAGTCACCGAACGTGAGGCACGTCAGGTCGCCGAGGCCGCGCGCGAACAGGACTGGCACAAGCCCAGTTTCGCGAAGGAGCTGTTCCTCGGCCGGTTCCGGCTCGACCTCATCCATCCGCACCCGATGCCCGCGGACGAGGACGCCCAGCGCGGCGAGGAGTTCCTCGCCAAACTCCGCGACTTCTGCGAGACGAAGATCGACTCGGCCCGCATCGAACGCGAGGCGCTGATCCCCGACGAGACGGTCGACGGGCTCAAGGAACTCGGCGCCCTCGGCATGAAGATCGACACGAAGTACGGCGGCCTCGGCCTCACCCAGGTGTACTACAACAAGGCGCTCGCCCTCGTCGGCTCCGCGAGCCCCGCCATCGGCGCACTGCTCTCCGCCCACCAGTCCATCGGCGTACCGCAGCCGCTGAAGCAGTTCGGCACCCAGGAGCAGAAGGACACCTTCCTGCCCCGCTGCGCCCGTACCGACATCTCCGCCTTCCTGCTCACCGAGCCGGACGTCGGCTCCGACCCCGCGCGCCTCGCGACCACCGCCGTACGGGACGGGGACGACTACGTCCTCGACGGAGTGAAGCTGTGGACGACCAACGGCGTCGTCGCGGACCTCCTCGTCGTGATGGCCCGCGTCCCCAAGTCCGAGGGGCACAAGGGCGGCATCACCGCGTTCGTCGTCGAAGCCGGCTCCGAGGGCATCACCGTCGAGCACCGCAACGCCTTCATGGGCCTCAGGGGCCTGGAGAACGGCGTCACCCGCTTCCACCAGGTCCGGGTCCCTGCCGCGAACCGCATCGGCCCCGAGGGCGCCGGCCTGAAGATCGCCCTGACCACCCTCAACACCGGCCGGCTTTCCCTGCCCGCGATGTGCGTGGGCGCCGGCAAATGGTGCCTGAAGATCGCCCGCGAATGGTCGGCGGCCCGTGAGCAGTGGGGCAAGCCCGTCGCCTTCCACGAGGCGGTCGGCTCCAAGATCTCCTTCATCGCGGCCACCACGTTCGCCCTCGAAGCGGTCCTCGACCTGTCGTCGCAGATGGCCGACGAGAACCGCAACGACATCCGCATCGAGGCCGCCCTCGCCAAGCTGTACGGCTCCGAGATGGCCTGGCTGATGGCCGACGAACTCGTCCAGATCCGCGGCGGCCGCGGCTTCGAGACCGCCGAGTCGCTGGCGGCCCGCGGCGAACGCGCCGTCCCGACCGAGCAGATCCTGCGCGACCTGCGGATCAACCGCATCTTCGAGGGCTCCACGGAGATCATGCACCTGCTGATCGCCCGGGAAGCCGTCGACGCCCACCTCTCCGTCGCCGGTGACCTCATCGACCCCGAGAAATCCCTCTCGGACAAGGCGAAGGCGGGCGCCAACGCCGGCGTCTTCTACGCCAAGTGGCTGCCGAAGCTCGTCACCGGATCCGGCCTGCTCCCCAACTCCTTCGGCGAGTTCAAGCACGAGGTCGACCTGTCCCCGCACCTTCGCTACGTCGAGCGCAGCGCCCGCAAACTCGCCCGGTCGACCTTCTACGCCATGTCACGCTGGCAGGGCCGGATGGAGACCAAGCAGGGCTTCCTCGGCCGGATCGTCGACATCGGCGCCGAACTGTTCGCGATGAGCGCGGCCTGCGTGCGCGCCGAACTCCTGCGCAGCACCGACGACCACGGCCGCGAGGCCTACCAGCTCGCCGACGTCTTCTGCCGGCAGTCCCGCATCCGCGTGGAGGAACTCTTCGGGCGCCTGTGGTCCAACACCGACGACCTCGACCGCACGGTGGTCAAGGGCGTCCTGTCGGGCACGTACACCTGGCTGGAGGAGGGCGTCGTCGACCCGTCCGGGGAAGGCCCCTGGATCGCCGACGCGACACCGGGGCCGAGCGAGCGGGAGAACGTCCACCGACCCATCCGCTGACGGCCCCGCCCCCGCGTCAGCCGCGACCACGCCGCACCGCCCCGACACGGCGGACGGCGTGGTCGAAGGCGCGTTCGCCCGCCCGCAGCCTCGCCCACACACCGGCCGCGCCCGCCCGCGTGAACGGCCCGCCCGCAGGGGCGGCGCCCGGCTCCGGCAGCCCCGCTCCAGGCATCGCCGTACATGCTGACCTGCGGATCAGTACGACCACCTGGCCGGCCCGGCACCCACGCGGTGCCCGGTCCCCGCCGGCGGCGTCGCCACCGGGCGTTCGCGCTCCCCACCACCCCCCGACGCGGTCGCACCGGCGGAATCGGGTGTGAAGGAGCGGGAACAGGGGACGCCCTGTCCTGCCGGAGGCGCGATGCGGCCACAATGGGGGGATGAGCGACAGTCCAGCCCCCCTCGCTGATCCGCATCTCGTCTTCGACCCCGTGGACGGAGCCCGCGATGTCGTGATCCTCGGCTCCACCGGCTCGATCGGCACCCAGGCCATCGACCTCGTGCTGCGCAACCCCGACCGCTTCCGGGTCACCGCGCTCTCGGCCGCCGGAGGCAGGGTCGCCCTGCTCGCCGAGCAGGCCCACCGGCTCCGGGTGCGGACGGTCGCCGTCGCGCGCGAGGACGCCGTACCGGCGCTGAGGGAGGCACTCGCCGACCAGTACGGTCCGGGCGAGCCCCTTCCCGAGATCCTGGCAGGACCCGAGGCCGCCACCCAGGTCGCCGCCTCCGACTGCCACACCGTCCTGAACGGCATCACCGGTTCCATCGGCCTCGCGCCCACCCTCGCCGCCCTGGAGGTGGGCCGCACCCTCGCGCTCGCCAACAAGGAGTCGCTCATCGTCGGCGGCCCGCTGGTGAAGGCGCTCGCCAAGCCGGGCCAGATCATCCCGGTCGACTCCGAGCACGCCGCCCTCTTCCAGGCGCTGGCCGCCGGCACCCGCGCGGACGTCCGCAAACTCGTCGTCACCGCCTCCGGAGGCCCGTTCCGCGGCCGTACGAAGGCGGAACTGGCGGACGTGGCACCGGCCGACGCCCTCGCACACCCCACCTGGGCCATGGGACCGGTCATCACGATCAACTCCGCGACCCTGGTGAACAAGGGACTGGAAGTCATCGAGGCCCACCTCCTCTACGACATTCCCTTCGATCGCATTGAGGTGGTCGTGCACCCGCAGTCGTATGTCCACTCGATGGTGGAATTCACGGACGGCTCGACGATCGCCCAGGCGACGCCCCCCGACATGCGGGGGCCGATCGCCATCGGCCTCGGCTGGCCCGAGCGCGTCCCGGACGCGGCGCCGGCCTTCGACTGGACCAAGGCGTCGAGCTGGGAGTTCTTCCCCCTCGACACCGAAGCCTTCCCCTCCGTGGGGCTCGCCCGGCACGTGGGGCAGCTCGCGGGGACGGCCCCGGCGGTGTTCAATGCCGCCAACGAGGAGTGCGTGGACGCGTTCCTGAACGGCACCCTGCCGTTCAACGGGATCATGGAGACCGTGACGCGGGTGGTCGAGGAACACGGCACACCGCGGACGGGAACTTCCCTGACCGTCGCGGACGTCCTCGAAGCAGAGACCTGGGCGCGTGCCCGGGCTCGTGAACTGACGGTACGGACGACAACCGCGGAGGCTCGTGCATGACGACCCTGATGATGATCCTCGGCATAGTCGTCTTCGTGGTCGGCCTGCTCATCTCGATCGCGTGGCACGAGCTGGGGCATCTGTCGACGGCCAAACTGTTCGGCATCCGTGTGCCGCAGTACATGGTCGGCTTCGGCCCGACCATCTGGTCGCGCAAGAAGGGCGACACCGAGTACGGCGTCAAGGCCGTCCCCCTCGGCGGCTACATCCGCATGATCGGGATGTTCCCGCCCGGCCCGGACGGACGGATCGAGGCCCGCTCGACGTCCCCCTTCCGGGGCATGATCGAGGACGCCAGGTCGGCGGCCTTCGAGGAACTGCAGCCCGGCGACGAGACCCGCCTCTTCTACACGCGCAAGCCGTGGAAGCGCGTGATCGTGATGTTCGCCGGCCCGTTCATGAACCTCATCCTCGCCGTCGTGATCTTCCTCGGCGTGATGATGACGTTCGGCGTGAACACCCAGACGACCACGGTCGGCAAGGTCTCGGACTGCGTCATCCAGCAGAGCGAGAACCGCACGAAGTGCGCGAAGAGCGACGACGCGGCGCCCGCCAAGGCCGCGGGGCTCCAGGGCGGCGACAAGATCGTCGCGTTCGACGGCAAGCCGGTCAAGGACTGGGCGGCCCTGCAGTCCGACATCCGGGCCAACCCCGGCAAGGACGTCGCGATCACCGTCGAGCGCAAGGGCGAGCGCCTCGACCTGAACGCCCACCTGATCAGGAACCAGGTGAGCAAGACCGACGGCGACGGCGGCTACGTCGAGGGCAAGTACGTGTACGCCGGCTTCCTCGGCTTCACGCCCGCCTCCGGCATCGTCGAGCAGTCCTTCGGAGAGTCCGTGACCCGCATGGGCGACATGATGGAGAACGGCGTCGAATCGCTGGTCGCGCTGCCCGGCAAGGTCCCCGACCTGTGGGACGCGGCCTTCGGCGACGGCCCGCGCAAGGCCGACTCCCCGATGGGCGTGGTCGGAGCGGCACGCATCGGCGGTGACGTCTTCACCCTCGACATCCCCGCGTCGCAGCAGGTCGCGATGATGCTGCTGCTGGTCGCCGGGTTCAACCTCTCCCTCTTCCTGTTCAACATGCTCCCCCTGCTGCCGCTCGACGGCGGGCACATCGCGGGGGCGCTCTGGGAGTCGCTGCGGCGGAACACGGCGAAGCTGCTGAAGCGGCCGGACCCCGGCCCGTTCGACGTGGCGAAGCTGATGCCGGTGGCCTACGTGGTGGCCGGAGTCTTCGTCTGCTTCACGATCCTGGTCTTCATCGCGGACGTGGTTAACCCGGTCCGCATCAGCTGACCGAGTGCTCGGTCGGGCAGGCCGGTCGCCCGTGCCCCGCCCTTCACCTAGGTAACTCACAGGGGTGAAGGGCGGGGCTTCTTCGCGTCTTCACCTGTGCGGTTTTCGTACGTTCCTTCTGTTCATGGGTGACCCCAGCGGTGCGCCAACACCCTGGGGTCCGGCCAGTCCGGAGAGGACGGACGCGGTTCGGTGACCGTGTGAAGGTGCGGGCCAGGCAGCGGGTGCGGTTGGAGAGCGGCGTCTGGGCGGCTCTTATGAGGCTGCTCAACGAGGAGGGCGGCGGAACGCCGGTCTTTCAGCGAACCGTGCCGTCGCTGCTGATCCGCACGGCACTGGATGTGGACGAGGTCGCCTGAGGGCGCGGCGATCGGCCGGACAGGTTCATCCGGACAGGCTGCCCGCGGGGAGCCGTCTCCATGTCCGGCCGATCGCGATACACCGACATCGAGTGGACCGCAGGACGTCATGTGCCTCCGTACACCTGCGTGCCGTAATCTCAAATCTTGGAGCCCGCTGCTCACGGGACCAGCACTTGATCCACGACTTGGGGTTGCACAGCAGATGACTGCGATTTCTCTCGGCATGCCGTCCGTTCCGACCAAGCTGGCCGAGCGCCGCAAGAGCCGACAGATCCAGGTCGGAAGCGTCGCCGTGGGCGGAGACGCTCCCGTCTCGGTGCAGTCGATGACGACCACGCGTACGTCGGACATCGGCGCCACGCTGCAGCAGATCGCCGAGCTGACCGCGTCCGGCTGCCAGATCGTGCGCGTGGCCTGCCCCACGCAGGACGACGCCGACGCGCTCGCCACCATCGCCAGGAAGTCGCAGCTCCCGGTCATCGCGGACATCCACTTCCAGCCGAAGTACGTGTTCGCCGCGATCAACGCCGGCTGTGCGGCCGTCCGCGTCAACCCCGGCAACATCAAGCAGTTCGACGACCAGGTCAAGGAGATCGCGCGGGCCGCGAACGACACCGGCACCCCGATCCGGATCGGCGTCAACGCGGGCTCCCTCGACAAGCGTCTGCTCCAGAAGTACGGCAAGGCGACCCCCGAGGCGCTGGTCGAGTCCGCGCTCTGGGAGGCCTCCCTCTTCGAGGAGCACGACTTCCGCGACATCAAGATCTCGGTCAAGCACAACGACCCGGTCGTCATGGTCAACGCCTACCGCCAGCTCGCCGCCGCCTGCGACTACCCGCTGCACCTCGGCGTGACCGAGGCCGGCCCGGCGTTCCAGGGCACCATCAAGTCGGCCGTCGCCTTCGGCGCCCTGCTCTCCGAGGGCATCGGCGACACCATCCGCGTCTCCCTGTCGGCTCCGCCGGTCGAGGAGGTCAAGGTCGGCCTCCAGATCCTGGAGTCGCTGAACCTCAAGCAGCGCGGCCTGGAGATCGTCTCCTGCCCGTCCTGCGGCCGCGCCCAGGTCGACGTCTACAAGCTGGCCGAGGAAGTCACCGCCGGCCTCACCGGCATGGAGGTCCCGCTCCGCGTCGCCGTCATGGGCTGCGTCGTGAACGGCCCGGGCGAGGCCCGCGAGGCCGACCTCGGCGTCGCCTCCGGCAACGGCAAGGGCCAGATCTTCGTCAAGGGCGAGGTCATCAAGACCGTCCCCGAGTCGAAGATCGTGGAGACCCTCATCGAAGAGGCGATGAAGCTCGCCGAGCAGATGGAGGCCGACGGCATCCCCTCCGGCGAACCGTCGATCTCGGTCGCCGGCTGACCCACCACCGCATCCCGACCGGCTCGTTCGGACTCCGCTCCGGACGAGCCGATCGCGGTTCGGACGCTCGGGGGTGAGGGGAACCGCGCGGCCGACCCCGACGAACCCGTGGCCGAACGGCACGACGAATCCGTGGCCGAACAGCAGGGCAGGATCCGGGACCGCCCGGGGTCCGGGCAGCCCCGGGTTCCCCCGGAACAAGGGGCGGCGGGGCACAACCACGGCAGGTACAGTGCGGAGATCAGCAGACCCCAGGGTGAGGCCCCCGCACGTGTTGACCCAGACCACCACCAGGGTCCTCGAACCGAGTGACCTGGACGCCGCGCTCGCCGTCCTCGACCGCGAGCCGGTGACGAACGCCTTCGTCGCCTCCCGCGTACGGGTCGCGGGCCTCGATCCGTGGCGGCTCGGCGGCGAGATGTGGGGCTGGTACGAGGACGGCATGCTGCAGTCCCTCTGCTACGCGGGCGCCAACCTCGTCCCGATCTGCGCCACCCCACGCGCCGTGCGCGGCTTCGCCGACCGGGCCCGCCGGGGCGGCCGCCGCTGCTCCTCGATCGTCGGCCCCGCCGAACCCACCGCCCAGCTGTGGCGGCTGCTCGAACCCAGCTGGGGCCCGGCCCGCGACGTCCGCGCCCACCAGCCCCTGATGGTCACCGACCGACTGCCCGCCGCGGTCACCCCGGATCCTTTCGTCCGCCGCATCCGCAAGGACGAGATGGAGTCGATCATGCCGGCGTGCGTGGCGATGTTCACCGAGGAGGTCGGCGTCTCGCCGATGGCGGGTGACGGCGGACTGCTCTACCAGGCCCGGGTGGCCGAACTCGTCGGCGCAGGCCGGTCCTTCGCCCGCCTCGGCCAGGACGGCAAGGTCGTCTTCAAGGCCGAGATCGGCGCCGCGACCGCCCACGCCTGCCAGATCCAGGGCGTCTGGGTGGCCCCCGAGTACCGCGGCCGGGGCGTGGCCGCCCCCGGCATGGCCGCCGTCCTGCGCTACGCCCTCGCCGACGTCGCCCCCGTCGTCAGCCTCTACGTGAACGACTTCAACACCGCGGCCCGGGCGACCTACCGCAGGGTCGGCTTCCAAGAGGTCGGCGCGTTCATGAGCGTCCTGTTCTGACACCCGGCCCACCGGTCCGTACCGACGTCGGAGACCGCTCCCGCAGACCTCACGCGCCCCACGGTTCGCCAGGTAGTCTCCCCGCATGCTGCGCATTCCCGGTCACGGCCACCGCAACTCCGACGACGTGGCCGTCGGCCCGCTGGATCTCGCGGCGCGCGTCGACGAGGCGCTCGCCGTGCAGGCCCTCGCGTTCGGGCTCGGCGCCGATGAGATCGCCGTACGCCGCCAGATCGTGCTGCGCCACCTCACGTACCCGGGAGCCCACGCGCTCGGCGCCACCACCGTCGACGGCCGGCTCGTCGGCTTCGTCTACGGCATGCCCAACGACCGCGGCCACTGGTGGTCCACCGTCGTCGAGCCGTATCTGCGCGCACAGGGCCAGGAGGGCTGGCTCGACCACTCCTTCGTGATCACCGAGCTGCACGTCCACCCGCGGTTCCAGAACCGCGGCGTCGGCCGCGCCCTGATCACCGGCATCACCGCGACCGCCACCGAGCCCCGCTCGATCCTCTCCGCGATCGACGTCGACAGCCCGGCCCGCGGCCTCTACCGCTCCCTCGGCTACGAGGACCTCGCGGAGCAGGTCCTGTTCCCCAGCGCGCCCAAGCCGTACGCCGTGATGGGCGCCCCGCTGCCGCTGCGTCACCGTTAACGGATTTCCGGGACCGGCCGCCGCCCGGCTAACCTCCTGGCATCACCCTTACGCAGCAGGAGTCGAGAATCATGGCCCAGGTCCAGCGCATGTCCCGTTTGATGGTCAAGACATTGCGTGACGACCCCGCGGACGCCGAGACGCTCAGCCACAAGCTGCTGGTCCGCGCCGGCTACGTGCGACGCAACGCCGCGGGCATCTGGACGTGGCTGCCGCTCGGCAAGAAGGTCCTCGACAACATCTCCCGCGTGGTCCGCGAGGAGATGGACGCTATCGGCGCCCAGGAGGTCCTCCTGCCGGCCCTGCTGCCCAAGGAGCCCTACGAGGCCTCGGGCCGCTGGGACGAGTACGGCGACCTGCTCTTCCGTCTCAAGGACCGCAAGGGCGGCGAGTACCTGCTCGGCCCGACGCACGAGGAGATCTTCACCCTCCTGGTCAAGGACCAGGCGTCCTCGTACAAGGACCTGCCGGTCATGCTCTACCAGATCCAGACGAAGTACCGCGACGAGGCCCGCCCCCGCTCGGGAGTGCTGCGCGGCCGCGAGTTCCACATGAAGGACTCGTACTCCTTCGACACCACGGACGAGGGGCTCGCCGAGTCCTACCGGCTGCACCGCGAGGCCTACCAGAAGATCTTCACGCGCCTCGGTCTCGACTACCGCATCGTGTCCGCCGTCTCCGGCGCCATGGGCGGCTCCGCCTCCGAGGAGTTCCTCGCGCCGGCCGCGGCCGGTGAGGACACCTTCGCGGACTGCCCCGCCTGCGACTATGCCGCCAACACGGAGGCCGTGACGTTCGCGCTCACGCCCGTCTCCGAGGAGCACGGCCCGGTCGAGGAACTGGACACCCCCGACACCCCCACCATCGAGTCGCTCGCCGAGCACCTCGGCGTGCCCGCCTCCGCGACGCTGAAGAACCTGCTGGTCAAGGTCGACGGCGAGATCGTGGCCGTGGGCGTCCCCGGCAACCGCGAGGTCGACCTCGGCAAGCTGGGCGAGCACCTCGCCCCGGCCGTCGTCGAACTCGTCACGGCCGAGGACTTCGAGGGCCGCGACGACCTCGTACGGGGTTACGTCGGCCCGCAGGGACTGGAGAAGGTCCGCTACATCGCCGACCCGCGCATCGCGCCCGGCACCGCCTGGATCACCGGCGCCAACAAGGCCGACACACACGCGAAGAACGTCGTCGCCGGCCGCGACTTCGAGGTCGACGACCACCTCGACGTCGTCGTCGTGGAAGAGGGCGACCCCTGCCCCAACTGCGGCACCGGCCTCAAGCTGGACCGGGCCATCGAGATCGGCCACATCTTCCAGCTCGGCCGCAAGTACGCCGACACCTTCCAGCTGGACGTCCTCGGTCAGCAGGGCAAGCCGGTCCGCGTGACCATGGGCTCGTACGGCATCGGTGTCTCCCGCGCGGTCGCCGCCCTGGCCGAGCAGTCGGCGGACGATCAGGGCCTGTGCTGGCCCAAGGAGATCGCGCCGGCCGACGTCCACGTGGTCGCCGCGGGCAAGGCCCTGCAGACCGAGCTGGCGCTCGACGTGTCGGAGAAGCTGGGTGCCGTGGGCGTCCGCGTCCTGGTCGACGACCGCGCCGGTGTCTCGCCGGGCGTGAAGTTCACGGACGCGGAGCTCATCGGCGTACCGAAGATCCTGATCGCCGGCCGCCGCTCGGCCGAGGGCGTCCTGGAGCTGAAGGACCGCCGCACCGGCGAGCGCGAGGAACTGACCGTCGACGAGGCCATCGCCCGCCTGACGGCCTAGCGATCCCCTGGCGGCGCGCGCCGAGCCCGGACCGGGGCTCGACGGGCGCCGTCGTCCGTTCTGCGGCGGCCTGCCGTCCGAGCGCTCCCCGTCGGGCCGGGCCCGCGCGTGAAGGCCGGACCGGGTCCGGCAGCGTCAGGGACCGCACTCCGGGCACCGGTGCGTCGCTCACGTCCGTGAGCGCGCCGTGCCCGGTGAGCGAGGCAGGTGCGCCGGCTCACACCCAGCCGGCGAACTCCAGCAGTAGTTCGGCGTCCCGGGGGCGGCCGACCCGGCCCGCTCGTACGCCCGACTCGACCGCGCGGAACAGGGTCCAGCCGCGCAGGCGTTCCTGGTCCACTTCCAGGGACTCGGCGAGGCGCTTGATGCGGCGCCGGGTGATCGACGCTCCGGAGGGCGAGGCGATCAGGTCCTCCACCCGGTCGCGGACCAGCCGTGCCAGGTCGAAGGCGCACTCGCCGACCACCGGGTCGGGGCCGACGGCCAGCCACGGGCTGCGCTCCCCGGCGAGCACCTTGCTCTGCCGGAAGGTGCCGTGCAGCAGCCGCGTCTCGGGCGGCTCCGTCAGCAGCTCGTCGCGGGCCGCGAGCGCGGCGTCGACCAGCGCGCCGATCTCGGCGCCGCCCTCCGCTCCCTCCGCGCCCTCCGACACGGTGGCGCGCATCGCCTCGGCCTGCCGCCCGGTCCGTTCCCCGACGGTCTCGAAGACATGGCCCGCGGGCGGTTCGACCCACAGCCGCCGCAGCGTGCCGGCCGCTTCCAGCAGGGCCTTCGCCTCGGGCAGCGTCCGCACGGACATGTCCGGGTGCAGCCGCTCCAGCAGCAGCACGCCGTGGGTGTCACCGGGGTTGAGGAGGCGTACCGCGCCGCGGCCGTCCCAGTGCGCCAGCGCCGCCCGCTCGCTCTCCGGACGCGCGCGGTCCGGGGCCAGCTTCAGGACGGCGGGTGTTCCGTCGGCCTGCCGCACCAGCACGACCAGACTGCTGCGGCCGCCCGGGGCCTGGACCCGCTCGGGCGCCAACTCGCGCTGCTCCACGGCCTGTCGGGCCAGCTCGGGCAGCTTCTCCAGCCACGCCTCGGCCCCGTCGGCCCCTTCCGACCCGCTCTGCCTGTTCTCGCCGAGCGCCCGCAGAAGGCGCTGCGGCGGTTCGAAGACCATGCGCGAGTCCATGCGCGAGATGTTTCCTTCCAGGTCGCGTTACGCCGGCGAGGACGCCGAGGGCGTCGGGGTGCCCGCCCGCTCGGCGAGCCCAGGGAAGGCTACGCTCTCGCCGTTCCAGCGCACCGCCCGGACCGCCGCCTCGCGCAGCGCCCCGGCCGCGGTGCGCCGCTGGTCGCCCGTGGTGGCGCGTACGAGGTCCGAGTACACGGCCGCCACCCGCTCCTCCAGGTCGGCCGCGAACCGGACGGCGGTGGGGGAGTCCGTCACCGGGAACGGCAGCACGTACGCCGCCGAGGCGGCCTCGGGCGTTCCGCCGAGGTCCTTCACCGCCCGCACGAGCGCGTCACGGCGCGCCCGATGGGCGTCGTACGCCGCCCGGGCGTCGCTCCGCCGCTTCTCGCCGATCTTGCCGCCGACGACGCCGTAGCCGTACACGGCGGCGTGCTCGGCGGCCAGCGCGGCCTGCAGGGCCTTGAGTTCGGCTTCCTCGGTCCTGTCCCGTTCGCTCACTTCGCCGCCTCCGTCAGCAGAAACGCGTGGGCGGCGCCTGCCGCCGCCACCGAGGCCAGCAACCTGGCCAGTTCCCCCGGAAGCTCCACCAGGGCCTGCGTCCGCTCGTCCGCGAGCGCGAGTTCGGCGGTGGCCAGCTCGGACAGGGCGTCCTTGGGCTGCGCGGCGACGTCGGACGACGTACTCGCCGAAGCCGAAGCCGAAGCCGAGGCCGAACCGGACGGGGAAGCGGGTGAACCCGACGCCGAGGGGGATGCCGTGCCGGGTGCCGAGGCCGACGGGGACGCCGACGAGCCCGCGCTGCCCGCTCCGAACGCCCGCGCGTGACCGACGACGTCAGCCCGCAGTGGCGCGAGCTTCTTCCGCAGGTCCGGATGCGCGGCGATCACCGCGGCGTACCGGCCCGCGAGGGTCGTGCTGTCGCGGGCCGCACGCGCGCGTGCCCGGTCGGCGGCCGAGGGGCGGCTGCCGCCGGTCGTGTCGGCGGACGGCTCGGTGGCGGAGCAGCCCGCGAGGGCGAAGGTGCCCGCGGCGGCCGCGAGCAGGGTCCTTCGGCGCGGACCCGACGGGGTGCGTGACGAGAGGGGAAACGGCACGACAGGCGTCCTCGGAGGGCTCGTACGAATGTATGGGCGAGCTGCCCGTGATCACGGTACCCGCGCGGAAGCCGATCACCGTCCAGCGGCTCTCTCCCATCTGCCGCCGGAGCGTTTTCCCGCCCCTGCTCCCGCACCTCCCGGGGTGGGAGCACAAGCACCGGTGGACGGCAACACCCCCCGCGACCGGATACCCTTTGACCTGACACGCGACCAACCCACAACAGCAAACGCGGCCGAGGAGTCACCCGGATGAGCACGACCCAGAGCGAGAGGCTGCGAGAACTGCTGGATCCGCTCGTGACCTCCCAGGGACTCGATCTGGAAGAGATCGAGGTGGAGTCCGTCGGCCGGAAGCGTGTACTGCGCGTCGTCGTGGACTCGGACGAGGGTGCCGACCTGGACGCGATCGCCGATGTGAGCCGCGCGCTCTCGGCGAAGCTCGACGAGACGGACGCGATGGGTGAGGGCGAGTACACCCTCGAGGTCGGAACCCCCGGTGCCGAGCGCGAGCTCAAGGAGCACCGTCACTACGTACGCGCCACCGACCGGCTGGTGAAGTTCCAGCTGGCGGACGGCGACGACCTGACCGCACGGATCCTGAACGTCGAGGACGACGGACTCGACGTCGAGGTGCCGGGTGTGAAGGGGCGCAAGCCCACCGCCCGCCGGCTCGCCTTCGAGGACATCGCCAAGGCCCGTGTGCAGGTCGAGTTCAGCCGCAAGGACAAGAAGGAAGAGGAGGCGTAGCCGTGGACATCGACATGAGTGCCCTGCGGGGTCTGGTGCGGGAGAAGGAGATCTCCTTCGACCTGCTGGTCGAGGCGATCGAGTCGGCCCTCCTCATCGCCTACCACCGCACCGAGGGAAGCCGCCGCCACGCGCGCGTCAAGCTCGACCGGGAGACCGGTCACGTGACGGTGTGGGCGAAGGAGGACCCTCAGGACCTGGAGGAGGGGCAGGAGGCGCGCGAGTTCGACGACACCCCGTCCGACTTCGGCCGGATCGCCGCGACCACCGCCAAGCAGGTCATCCTGCAGCGCCTGCGGGACGCCGAGGACGACGCGACCCTCGGTGAGTACGCGGGCCGCGAGGGCGACATCGTCACCGGCGTCGTCCAGCAGGGCCGCGACCCGAAGAACGTGCTCGTGGACATCGGCAAGCTGGAGGCCATCCTGCCGGTGCAGGAGCAGGTCCCCGGGGAGATCTACGAGCACGGCCTGCGCCTGCGCTCGTACGTCGTCCGGGTGGCCAAGGGCGTCCGCGGTCCGTCCGTGACGCTGTCGCGCACCCACCCCAGCCTCGTGAAGAAGCTCTTCGCGCTGGAGGTTCCGGAGATCGCCGACGGGTCCGTCGAGATCGCCGCGATCGCCCGCGAGGCCGGCCACCGCACGAAGATCGCCGTCCGGTCCACCCGCAGCGGCCTGAACGCCAAGGGCGCCTGCATCGGCCCGATGGGCGGCCGGGTGCGCAACGTCATGGCCGAGCTGAACGGCGAGAAGATCGACATCGTCGACTGGTCGGACGACCCGGCCGACATGGTGGCGAACGCGCTCTCCCCGGCGCGTGTCTCCAAGGTGGAGGTCGTCGACCTCGCCGCCCGCTCCGCGCGCGTGACGGTTCCCGATTACCAGCTGTCACTGGCGATCGGCAAGGAGGGCCAGAACGCCCGCCTCGCCGCCCGTCTCACCGGCTGGCGGATCGACATCCGTCCGGACACCGAACAGCCTGCCGACCAGCGCGGCGAGTGATCGGGGAATAGATCCGCGCCACGAGTGGCTTGGATCACGACAACAACCGTTCGATTCTTGCCCCAAAAGGGTGAGGTCGTTACGGGGAGGTAGACTTAAGAGTGTCTGGCCGGACGCGAGCCCGCGCATGCCCTGAACGCACCTGTGTGGGGTGCCGGGAGCGAGCGGCCAAGAGAGACTTGCTGCGCATCGTGGCGGTCGAGGGCGAATGCGTCCCCGATCATCGCGGTACGCTGCCCGGCCGGGGTGCGTACGTGCATCCCGCCCTGGTCTGTCTCGACCTGGCGATCCGCCGCCGGGCGATCCCACGGGCGCTGCGCGCTCCGGGACCGCTCGACACCGCGGCTCTTCGCCTCCACGTCGAGCAGGCAACACCGTAAGAAGCGTCGCGCGGAACCCCCGTGCGGCCCTGGTACCCCGCGAGTTGGAAGTAGGTCGAGATTGCGATGAGCACTCGATGAGCACGCGATGAGTACGCCCATGAAGTAGCGACGGTCCGGACGCAAACCCGGACCTAAAAGGAGCGAAGTGGCTAAGGTCCGGGTATACGAACTCGCCAAGGAGTTCGGCGTAGAGAGCAAGGTCGTCATGGCCAAGCTCCAAGAACTCGGTGAATTCGTCCGTTCGGCGTCCTCGACTATCGAGGCGCCCGTCGTACGTAAGCTGACAGATGCCCTCCAGCAGGGCGGCGGTGGCGGCAAGCCCGCACCGCGCAAGGCATCCCCGGCCAAGCCGGGTGCCCCCTCTCCGGCGCAGGCCGCCCGTCCGGCCGCCCCGCGCCCGCCGGCCCCGAAGCCGGCCGCGGCGGAGACGCCCGAGGCTGCTCCGGTGACCCCGGCCGCGTCGGGTCCCCGTCCGGGTCCCAAGCCCGCGCCGAAGCCCGCTCCGGCGGCTCCGGCTCCGGCCGCGCCCGAGTTCACCGCGCCTCCGGCCGCCGCGCCGCAGGCTCCCTCGGCTCCGTCTGAGCCGACGACCCCCGCCGCGGGTCCCCGTCCGGGCGCCCCGCGTCCGGCCGGCCAGGCCGCGCGTCCCGGTGGCGCCCGTCCTGCCGGTGGTCCCGGCCAGGGTGGTCAGGGCCGTGGTGACCGTCCCGAGCGCGGCGACCGTCAGGGCGCTCCGCGTCCCGGCGGCCAGGCCCCGCGTCCGGGCGCCCGTCCGGCGGGTCCCCGTCCGGGCAACAACCCGTTCACCTCTGGTGGTTCCACCGGTATGGCGCGCCCGCAGGCGCCCCGTCCGGGCGGTGCCCCGCGTCCCGGCGGCGGTGCCGGTGGCCCTGGTGCCCCGCGCCCGCAGGGTGCCGGTCAGGACCGTGGTCCCCGTCCGCAGGGCGGTCCCGGTGGCGCTCCGCGTCCCCAGGGCGGTCCCGGCGGTGCCCGTCCGACTCCGGGCGGCATGCCCCGCCCGCAGGGTGGCGCTCCGCGTCCCGGCGGTGGCCCCGGTGGCAACCGTCCGAACCCCGGCATGATGCCGCAGCGTCCTGCTGCGGGTAGCCCGCGTCCCGGCGGTGGCCCCGGTGGCCGCGGTCCCGGTGGCGGCGGTCGTCCCGGCGGTGCCGGTGGCGGCGGCGGTCGTCCGGGTGGCGGCGGCTTCGCCGGTCGTCCGGCCGGTCCCGGTGGCGGTGGCGGCGGCTTCGCCGGTCGTCCCGGTGGTCCCGGTGGCGGTGGCGGCGGTTTCGCCGGTCGTCCCGGTGGCGGCGGTGGCCGTCCCGGCTTCGGCGGTCGTCCGGGTGGTCCCGGTGCCCGTGGTGGCACACAGGGCGCCTTCGGCCGTCCCGGTGGTCCCGCGCGTCGCGGTCGCAAGTCGAAGCGGCAGAGGCGCCAGGAGTACGAGGCCATGCAGGCCCCGTCCGTCGGCGGTGTGATGCTGCCTCGCGGCAACGGACAGTCCGTCCGTCTGTCCCGCGGTGCGTCCCTCACCGACTTCGCGGAGAAGATCGGCGCAAACCCGGCGTCGCTCGTCGGCGTGATGATGAACCTCGGCGAGATGGTCACTGCCACGCAGTCCGTCTCCGACGAGACGCTGAAGCTCCTCGCGGACGAGATGAACTTCGTCCTCGAGATCGTCAGCCCCGAGGAGGAGGACCGCGAGCTGCTCGAGTCCTTCGACATCGAGTTCGGCGAGGACGAGGGCGACGAGGACGACCTGGTGGTCCGTCCGCCGGTCGTGACCGTCATGGGTCACGTCGACCACGGTAAGACCCGCCTCCTCGACACCATCCGCAAGACGAATGTCGTCGCGGGCGAGGCCGGCGGTATCACGCAGCACATCGGTGCGTACCAGGTCGCCACCGAGGTCAACGGTGAAGAGCGCAGGATCACCTTCATCGACACCCCCGGTCACGAGGCGTTCACCGCCATGCGTGCCCGTGGTGCCAAGTCGACCGACATCGCGATCCTCGTGGTGGCGGCCAACGACGGCGTGATGCCCCAGACGATCGAGGCGCTGAACCACGCCAAGGCGGCCGACGTGCCGATCGTGGTCGCGGTCAACAAGATCGACGTCGAGGGTGCCGACCCGACCAAGGTGCGCGGTCAGCTCACCGAGTTCGGTCTGGTGGCCGAGGAGTACGGCGGCGACACGATGTTCGTCGACATCTCCGCCAAGCAGGGCCTCAACATCGAGAGCCTGCTGGAGGCCGTGGTCCTCACCGCGGACGCCTCGCTCGACCTGCGGGCCAACCCGGAGCAGGACGCGCAGGGTATTGCGATCGAGTCCCACCTCGACCGCGGCCGCGGTGCCGTTTCGACGGTCCTGGTCCAGCGCGGCACGCTGCGCATCGGCGACACCATGGTGGTCGGCGACGCGTACGGCCGTGTCCGGGCCATGCTCGATGACAACGGCAACAACGTCGAGGAAGCGGGTCCGTCGACCCCCGTCCTGGTCCTGGGCCTCACCAACGTCCCGGGTGCCGGCGACAACTTCCTGGTTGTCGACGAGGACCGCACGGCGCGTCAGATCGCCGAGAAGCGCGCGGCGCGTGAGCGCAACGCCAACTTCGCCCGCCGGGGTGTCCGGTTCTCCCTGGAGAACCTGGACGAGGCACTCAAGGCCGGTCTGGTGCAGGAACTCAACCTCATCATCAAGGGCGACGCGTCCGGTTCGGTGGAGGCTCTCGAGTCCTCGCTGCTCCAGCTCGACGTCGGCGAAGAGGTCGACATCCGTGTCCTGCACCGCGGTGTGGGTGCGGTCACCGAGTCCGACATCAACCTGGCGACCGGCTCCGACGCCATCGTCATCGGCTTCAACGTCCGCGCTGCGGGCCGCGCGGCGCAGATGGCGGAGCGCGAGGGCGTCGACGTCCGGTACTACTCGGTGATCTACCAGGCCATCGAGGAGATCGAGGCGGCCCTCAAGGGCATGCTCAAGCCGGAGTACGAGGAGGTCGAGCTCGGCACGGCGGAGATCCGCGAGGTCTTCAAGTCGTCCAAGCTCGGCAACATCGCCGGTGTCCTGGTCCGCTCGGGCGAGGTCAAGCGCAACACCAAGGCGCGCCTCATCCGCGACGGCAAGGTCATCGCGGAGAGCCTCAACATCTCCGGGCTGCGTCGCTTCAAGGACGACGTCACCGAGATCCGCGAAGGGTACGAGGGCGGTATCAACCTCGGTAACTTCAACGACATCAAGGTCGACGACGTCATCGCGACGTACGAGATGCGCGAGAAGCCGCGCTCGTAAAGCGGTTGTGTGAGCTGGCCGGCGGTGACCTGTCACCGCCGGCCAGTTTTCCGTCTGCCCGGGCGATGTGCTGCCACGGGCGGACGGCGGGGGCCGGTCGCACGGTTGTCCGCGTCCTTCGGGGCGCCGAATATCCGTCGATCGGCCCCACCCGTTCGTTGTACGGTTCAGAGGTCCCTGCCAAGCGCATTGGCAGGTCATCTATCCCGTACCGGCGGGACATCCGGTTACACATGTATGTGGGGACGCTGTCCTTCGATCTCCTCCTCGGCGACGTTCACTCGCTGAAGGAGAAACGCTCTCTCGTCCGGCCGATCGTCGCGGAACTCCAGCGGAAGCACGCGGTGAGTGCCGCCGAGACGGGGAACCAGGATCTTCATCGCAGGGCAGAGATCGGCCTGGCGGTGGTCTCCGGAGACACTCAGCATCTCTCCGACGTACTGGACCGGTGCGAACGACTGGTTGCGGGACGGCCGGAGGTGGAACTGCTGTCGGTACGGCGCAGACTCCACACAGACGAAGACTGACGAAAACAAGCAAGGCGAAGAAGGAGACGGACCAGTGGCCGACAACGCGCGGGCGAAGAGGCTGGCGGACCTCATCCGAGAGGTGGTGGCCAAGAAGCTGCAGCGCGGGATCAAGGACCCGCGGCTCGGTACTCACGTCACCATCACGGACACCCGGGTCACCGGGGACCTCCGGGAGGCCACCGTCTTCTACACGGTGTACGGGGACGACGAGATGCGCGCCGAGGCGGCCGCGGGTCTGGAGAGCGCCAAGGGCGTGCTCCGCTCGGCGGTCGGCGCGGCGGCGGGCGTGAAGTTCACGCCGACGCTGACGTTCGTCGCCGACGCCCTGCCGGACACCGCCAAGACCATAGAGGACCTCCTCGACAAGGCACGGGCCTCGGACGAGAAGGTGCGCGAGGTCTCGGCCGGCGCGGCGTTCGCCGGTGAGGCGGACCCGTACAAGAAGCCGGGCGAGGACGACGAGGACGACGCCGCGGAATGACGGAGAAGCCCCGGACGCCCGACGGACTTGTCATTGTCGACAAGCCGTCGGGCTTCACTTCGCACGACGTGGTCGCCAAGATGCGCGGTATCGCGCGCACCCGGCGGGTCGGCCACGCAGGCACCCTCGACCCCATGGCGACGGGCGTGCTCGTCCTCGGTGTCGAGAAGGCCACCAAGCTCCTCGGACACCTCGCGCTCACCGAGAAGGAGTACCTCGGCACGATCCGGCTCGGCCAGGACACGCTGACCGACGACGCCGAGGGCGACCTCACGTCGTCGACGGACGCCTCCGGCGTGCGGCGCGACGCGATCGACGCCGGGGTGGCCAAGCTGACCGGCGCCATCATGCAGGTGCCGTCCAAGGTCAGCGCCATCAAGATCAACGGCGTGCGCTCCTACAAGCGGGCGCGCGAGGGCGAGGAGTTCGAGATCCCGGCCCGCCCGGTGACCATCTCGTCCTTCGCGGTGTACGACGTCCGTGACGCCGTCGCCGAGGACGGCACCCCCGTGGTCGACCTGGTCGTCTCGGTGGTCTGCTCGTCCGGGACGTACATCCGGGCGCTCGCCCGTGATCTCGGCGCGGACCTGGGCGTCGGCGGTCACCTCACCGCGCTGCGCCGCACCCGCGTCGGCCCCTACAAGCTGGACTCCGCGCGCACCCTCGACCAGCTCCAGGAGGAGCTGACGGTGATGCCGGTCGCGGACGCGGCCTCCGCGGCGTTCCCGCGCTGGGACGTCGACACCCGGCGCGGCAAGCTGCTGCTGAACGGTGTGCGCCTGGAGATGCCCGAGGAGTACGCGGGCAGGGGCGCCGTGGCGGTCTTCGGCCCCGAGGGCGAGTTCCTCGCGCTGGTCGAGGAACAGAAGGGCAAGGCCAAGAGCCTCGCCGTCTTCGGCTGAGTTCCGCAGCCTCAGGGAAGCTCCGCCCGTGGAGCGGCGGTCACGGGGTCTCGTGCCCGCCGCTCCACGGTCCCCCCTCGGTTCCCCCCTCCAAGGTCTATCCATCCCGTCCCGCCTGTTCACCCCTTCGGGCGGGCGCTCGGAGTGAACCGAGGAGTGGAAGGGGGCGCGTTCACCACCCGATCTGTCCCGCTGATCACCCCACGCCTACCGTCGGAACGAGGAACGCGGCGGGGAGGTTCGAGCATGGCGGGACGAGGCCCGCGGACCGGGGACCTGGAGCTCCCGGACGCCGTCCGGGAGAGGTGGGACGGCGCCCTGGTGCGCGTCTGCGACCTGGCGGGCCGCCCACGCGGCACGGGTTTCGCGGCCGACCACCACGGCACGGTCGTCACCAGCCACGAAGCTGTCGACGGCCTGGTCCGGCTCGTGCTGCACGCCGGTGACCGCACCTGTGTGGTGACCGCCGACGCCGTGGTCCCACTGCCCGACGCCGGTCTGGCACTCGTCCGCACCGAGGGCCTCGGTCTCGACCCGCTCCCCGTCACCGTGCGGGACCACGTGGCGACCGGTACGTACGTGAGGATCGCGGCGGGCACCTGGCGCGAGGCGCGGGTGCTGGAGACGTCCGCCGTGACGTACACGGCCACCGACCGCTTCCATCTCCTGCCAGGCGCGCTGGAGTTGGCGATCGGTACGGCGGGCGCGGACGCCCTCCGGCTGGGCGGCGGAGCGGCCGGGGGACCGGTCGTCGACGCCGCCACCGGGACCGTGGTCGCGGTCCTCGGCACCGCCCTGCTCCCGCGAACCGAGGGCGGCACCGACCCGCGGGACACCGCCGTCCACCGGGCACCGGGCTTCGCCGTTCCGCTGCGGGGCGTCGCGGGCCCGCTCGCCGAGCTGCTCGCCCGCAACGCCGCGACCGTGCCCGCCTACGGAGCCGATCTGAACCTCGCCGGCGCCCTGGAACTCACCGCGACCTCGGTCGGTTCGGACGGACCGCGCCCACCGGGCCCGCCCGGGTCCGCGGGACCGGCGCCCGACCCCGTCGAACGAGTCGACGCCGTCCGGGAGTTCGCGGCCTTCGCGTCGGGCTCCGCCGCCGTCCTCGGGCTCGTCGGCCCACCCGGCAGCGGCCGTACGACGGAACTGGCGGCCCTCGCCGCACGTCGCGCCCACGGCCCGGACCCGGCCCCCACCCTGTGGCTGCGCGGCGCCGACCTCCTCGCCGGGGACGGCTCGGTCGGCGACGCGGCGACCCGCGCCCTGGAGCGCGCCGGGCGGATCGTGGCGGCGTCGCGGCAGAACCCCGGAGGGCAGCCGGGCGAGGACCCGCGCCGGCCCGCCGGGGCGGAGTTGCTGCCTCCGGCCGGGTACGCGGGGGAGCTGGGCGACATCGGGCCGGAGCGGCTGGCCCGGCTGGCGCATGCCGCCGGACGGCCGCTGCTGCTCCTGCTCGACGGGCCCGAGGAGATGCCGCCCGAGCCGGCCCACCGGCTGCCGGCCTGGACGGAGGGAACGGCCGCCTGGCTGGCGGAGACCGGCGCGCGCCTCGTCATCGGCTGCCGCGCGGAGTACTGGGAGCACGCCGGAGCGGAGTTCCCCGCGCGGCTGTTGCACGGGCCGGCCACCGGGGCCCCCGGCTCCCCCGGCGGTCCTTCGTCACGGGAGGCGGACCCGCCCCTGCCTCCCTGCGTGCGGCTCGGGGACCTGACCGAGGAGGAGGCCGCGCTGGCCCGGTCGCGTGCCGGGATCCCCGAAGGCGTCCTCGGCGCCGCCGACGCCCGCCATCCGCTGGTGCTGCGGCTGCTCTGCGAGGTCCGTGCCGCGCTGCCGGACCCGCCGGGCGAGGCGCTCGACCGCGACGCCGTGTTCGCCGCCCACCTCGACCTGATGTCCCTGCGCGTCGCCGTCCGGCTCGCCGCGGCGAACGGACTGCGCGGCACCGCCGTACGCCGGCTCGCCGCCCGGGTCTCCGGCCAGGTGCACGAGGCGGCGCGGCGCAGCCTGGGACCAGGACAGGGCGAACTGGACCGCGCGTCCTTCGAAGCCGTCTTCCCCTGGGGACCCGCGCCGGGACCGCGTTTCGCCGGTACCACGGGCTGGGCCTCCGCCGTCCTCACCGAGGGGCTCCTCGTCCCCGCCGGCGACGGCTACCGGTTCGCCCACGAGGAGCTGGCCGACTGGATCCAGGGCACACACCTCGACCTGGACGGCGCGCTGCACACCCTCGTCCACCGGGCGCGCACCCCCGCCGACGCCGGCCGGGACCGCGGGCGCGTGGACGCCACGGGACCGAGCCGCCGCCGCACACGCCGTGCCCGGCCGCCGGCTGCCGGAGCCTCCCGGGCAGCGGACGCCGACCAGGCCCTGGAGACCTCCCGTACATCCACAGGGGACGCGCTCCCCGTTCCCCGCCACCGCATCGGTCCCGTCGTCGAGACCCTGCTCCTGCTCGCCCGTCAACAGGGGACCGCCGAACTGACCCTCCGTCTGGAGGATCTCGTGCAGGCGGTGGACGAACTCCTTCCGCCGACACAGGACCCTGTGGGCGACGCGCTCTGGTGGGCCACCCACCTCTGCGCGGACGTCCTGCTCCGGGTGCCCGACGCGACGCCGTACACCGGTGTCCTGCTGCTGCTCACCGAGCGGATCGTGGCCTGGCGGGAACAGGGCCGGGCCGTACCGGCCCCGTTCGGACCGGCGTTCTGGGCCGCCGTCCCGCTGCCGCCCGGCGAACGCTTCGACCTGCTCAGGCGCCTGGTCGTCACCGACCCCCGCCGCAGCACGGCGGCCGGCGCGCTCCCCCCCGGCGAACCGCACGCCGCCCCGCGCCATCTCGACACCGTCGCCCGCCTCCTCGCCGAGGACCCCACGGCCGTACAGCCGCATCTCACCCGTTGGTTCGACGACGAGCGGGGGCTGCCCGCGATGCCGCACGCGACCGTGGCGGCGGCCGCGCAGGCGCTGCTGTACGCGCACCGGCGGCGGGCCCTGGACGACCTCGCGGAGGCGCTGGTGGACAGCGCACACCGGCGGGGCGACGAACTGCTCGCCGTGCTGGCGGAGGAGGAGCCGTCGGCCGTGTGCCGGGCGGTCGACCGGTGGGCCCACGACGAACGGCCGGCCCGCCGGGTCGCCGCCGTCGCGTACGGGCTGCGCGCCGCGCCGTTCGCGGCCACCGGAGCCGACCGCGAGCTGCTGCGCTACGCCGCGCTCGCCGTGCTGGCCCGCCCCACCGACGCCACGCTGCACGGCGGCGCGCTCGGCATCCTCGTACGGGATCCGCGCACCCGGGAGCCGTATCTGCCGCAGGCGCTGGAGCGCTTCGCGGCCGGTGACGCGCGGCTGTCGCCTGACACCCTCGTCGCCGCCCTCGCCACCCACCCGGAACCGGTGTTCGCCGCCTTCCGTGACCGGCTGCGGCGACCCGGCCCGGACACGGCCGAGCTGCTGCGCACCCTCGCCGACGTCACCACACCGGCACTCGCCCGCCGGGTCGCCACGCTGGTCCGCGAGGCCGTGGAGACCTGCCCGGAGGCCGCCCCGTACATCGCCGCGTTCGTCGAGCGGCGCCTCGACCACGGCGCGGGCGCCCACCTCGTGCTCTTCCCCCTGGTCAGCGGACTGCTGGCGGGGTGTCCCGGTGCGGTGCGGGCAGCCCTCGCGCAGGTCCTGGCCGCTCCGGACACCACGGCGTCCGCCGTGCTGCGCCGCGAACTGCTCGACCTGCTGCTGGCGCACGAACGGGACCCCGCCGTCCTCGACACCGTCCTGAGGGCCGCCGCCGACGGCTTCGGCCAGCGCGGCGAGGAACCCACCCGCGACCTCGTGCACCGCGTCGGCCGCCTCCTCGTCCGCACCCCCGCCGGTGCCACCGGATTCGACCGGGGACTCGTCGACCTGGCCCGGCGCGTCCCGGGCTTCGCCTCCCTGATGGCCCGCTGGCTGAACGGCACGCCCGACGACTGGTCCTCCGTCGTGGGCCCCAGCACCCGCCGCATGATCGAGAACCTCGCGGGGCCACGGGTCCCGGCCTGAGCCCGCCGTGAGCGGCCCCCGGCGCTGAGCGATGTGTCACAGCCCGATGCCGATGCGAGCGGTGCCCGTCCGGCATGGCACCCTTAGAGCTGCGAACGAGGCAATCACGGACACGGGTTCGACAAGGAGCGGTCACAGTGCAGCGCTGGCGTGGCTTGGAGGACATCCCCGAGGACTGGGGGCGCAGCGTCGTCACCATCGGTTCCTACGACGGGGTGCACCGCGGGCACCAGCTGATCATCCGGCATGCCGTGGACCGCGCACGCGAGCTGGGCGTCCCCTCCGTCGTGGTCACCTTCGACCCGCACCCCAGCGAGGTGGTCCGCCCCGGCAGCCATCCGCCGCTGCTCGCCCCGCACCACCGCCGCGCCGAGCTGATGGCCGAACTGGGCGTGGACGCGCTGCTCATCCTGCCGTTCACCACCGAGTTCTCGAAGCTGTCGCCCGCCGACTTCGTGGTGAAGGTGCTCGTCGACAAGCTGCACGCCAAGGCCGTCGTCGAGGGCCCCAACTTCCGCTTCGGCCACAAGGCCGCGGGCAACGTCGACTTCCTGCGCGAGCAGGGCAAGACGTACGACTTCGACGTCGAGGTCGTGGACCTGTACGTGAGCGGCGCGGCCGGCGGCGGTGAGCCGTTCTCCTCGACGCTCACCCGGCGGCTGGTCGCCGAGGGCGACGTCGAGGGGGCGCGCGAGATCCTCGGACGCCCGCACCGTGTCGAGGGCGTGGTCGTCCGGGGTGCCCAGCGAGGCCGCGAGCTCGGCTTCCCCACGGCGAACGTCGAGACCCTGCCGCACACCGCGATCCCCGCCGACGGCGTCTACGCGGGCTGGCTGCACGCGCAGGGCGAGATCATGCCGGCCGCGATCTCCGTCGGCACGAACCCGCAGTTCGACGGCACCGAGCGCACCGTCGAGGCGTACGCCATCGACCGCGTCGGCCTCGATCTCTACGGCCTGCACGTCGCCGTCGACTTCCTCGCCTTCGTCCGTGGCCAGGCCCGGTTCGACTCCATCGAGGAACTTCTGGTGGCCATCGCGGACGACGTGAAGCGGTCGCGGGAGATGATCGAGGCGTACAAGGGCGAGTAGCCCCCGCCGTACGACACGCGAGCGGCCGGTGCCCTGGTGGGCACCGGCCGCTCCGTCATGTCCGTCGCGCGTCGTTCGCGGCTGCCGTGCCGCGCCCTGTCACACCTCGGGGCGCACCGCCCGCGCCCAGTGGCAGGCCACCTGGGTCCCGCCCGCGCCGTCCAGCACCGCCAGGTCCTGTCCGCGGCAGGCGTCCGCCACACCCGCCCGCTCCGCCTCCCCGCTCGCCAGGACCTGACAGCGGGCGTGGAAGCGGCAGCCGCCCGGGATGCGGGAGGGGTCCGGGGGCTCGCCGCTGAGCACGACCGGATCGCCCGGAGCCTCCGGAAGAACGGACAACAGGGCCTGCGTGTACGGATGTTGAGGTGCCGTAAGGACCTGCTCGACGGGGCCGGTCTCCACGATCCGGCCGAGGTACATGACCGCGACCCGGTCGGCGATGTTCCACGCGAGACCCAGGTCATGGGTCACCACCAGCGCGGACAGGCCGAGTTCGTCGCGCAGCCGCAGGAGCAGCGCGAGGATCTCACCGCGGACGGAGGCGTCGAGGGAGGCCACCGGCTCGTCGGCGACGATGAGTTCGGGCTCCAGCACGAGCGCTCCGGCGATGACGACACGCTGGCGCTGGCCGCCGGACAGCTCGTGCGGGTAGCGCAGGAAGAACCGCTCGGGGGGCCGCAGACCCGCCCGGGACAGCGCCCCCGCGACCGCCGCGCGCTCGTCGCCCCCGTACCCGTGGATGCGCAGCCCCTCGGCCACCGCGTCGTACACGGTGTGGCGCGGGTTGAGTGAGCCGCTCGGATCCTGGAGGACCAGCTGGACGCGTCTGCGGTACGCCTTCAGGGCGCGTGAGGAGTAGTCCAGCGGCCGGCCGTCGAAGGTGACACCACCGCCCGTCGGCGGGACCAGCCCGAGCAGTGAGCGGGCCAGGGTCGTCTTGCCGCAGCCCGACTCGCCGACCAGGGCGACGATCTCGCCGGGCCTGATGTCGAGGTCGACGCCGTCGACGGCACGGGCACGGTCGGCGCCCTGCCGGCCGGGGAAGGCGACGTGCAGGCCCCGCGTGCTCAGCAGGGGCCCGGTGGCCACGGGGGGTGTCGTCGTCATGGCGTGCTCCTGACCGGTTCGGCGTCCAGGGAGGTGCCCGCGTGGACGCAGGCGGCCCGATGGCCGGCTCCCGCGTCGCGCAGGACCTGGTCGTCCGTCACGCATGCGTCCACGGCCACCGGACAGCGGGGGTGGAACGTGCAGCCGGACGGCAGGGCCGACGGGTCGGGCGGATCGCCGGGCAGGCCGCGCGGCGCGAACCGCGACCCGGCGTCGCCGATCCGCGGGAAGGCCGCCGACAGGGCCTTGCCGTAAGGGTGTCGGGCGTTCTCGTATACCTGCCGTGCGGGGCCCTCCTCGACCACGCGGCCCGCGTACATCACGGCCAGCCGGTCGCACGTGTCGGCCAGTACGGCCAGGTCGTGGCTGATCATGACGAGCCCCACCTGCTGCTCGCTGACGAGCTGTTCGATCAGACGGAGGATCTGTGCCTGGATCATCACGTCGAGCGCCGTGGTCGGCTCGTCGGCGATGACCAGCTGGGGGTCGCAGGCCAGCGCCATGGCGATCATGACGCGTTGGCGCTGGCCGCCGGACAGCTCGTGCGGATAGGCGTCCGCGCGGGCCGCCGGCAGCCCCACCTGTTCGAGGAGTTCACCCGTCCTCGTCCGCGCGCCCGCCGGGGTCGCCTTCCTGTGCAGCAGGATCGGCTCGGCGATCTGCTCGCCGACGCGGTGCACCGGGTTCAGCGAGTGCATCGCGCCCTGGAAGACGATCGACGCGCCCGCCCAGCGCACCGCCCGCACCCGGCCCCACTTCATCGTCAGCACGTCCTCGCCGCCGAGGAGGATCTCCCCGCTCGTGTGCGTGCCCGGGGGAAGCAGCCGCAGCAGGGCCAGCGCCAGCGTGGACTTGCCGCACCCCGACTCGCCCGCGATGCCGAGCTTCTGGCCCGCGTCGAGCGAGAGGTCCACCCCGCGCACGGCGGCCGCGCCGCCCGGATAGGTCACGGCGAGGTTCCTGACCTCGAGGAGCCGCTGCCCGCCCGGCGTCCTCGAGGCCTCCGGTGTCGTGTCGGTCGTCGTGCTCACCGTGCCACCCCCAGTTTCGGGTTGAGGACCGATTCCACCGCGCGGCCGCACAGCGTGAACGCCAGCGCGACCACCGCGATCGCGACGCCCGGCGGCACCAGGTACCACCACTTGCCCGCGCTGACCGCGCCCGCCTCCCGGGCGTCCTGGAGCAGCCCGCCCCACGACACGACCGTCGGGTCGCCGAGGCCGAGGAAGGCGAGCGTGGCCTCCGCGAGGATCGCCGAGGAGATGATGAGGGTCGTCTGGGCCAGCACGAGCGGCATCACGTTGGGCAGGACGTGGCGGGTCATGATGTGCCAGTGGCCGCCGCCGAGCGCCTTGGCCCGCTCGATGTACGGCCGCGACTCCACGGCGAGGGTCTGCGCGCGCACCAGCCGGGCCGTCGTGGGCCAGGTGGTGACGCCGATCGCCAGGATGATCGTGCCGAGGGAGCGGGTCATCACGGTCGCCAGCGCGATCGCGAGGACCAGCGTCGGCATCACCAGGAACCAGTCCGTGATCCGCATCAGCACGGTCGCGTACCAGCCCCGGAAGTGCCCGGCGGTGATCCCGATCAGTGCCCCGATCGCCACCGACAGCACGGCGGCGAGCAGTCCGACCAGCAGGGAGACACGGGCGCCCCACACCACCAGACCCAGCAGGTTCCGCCCGAACTGGTCGGTGCCCAGCGGGAACGCGGCGCTCGGGCTCTCCAACGGGTCGCCCGGCGCGTTCGTCACGCTCTGCACGTCGGAGCCCACGGTCAGCGGGGCGGTCAGCGCGATCAGGCCGAACAGGGCGAGGGCGGCGAGTCCGAAGACGCCCGCCCGGTGCGTGCGGTACTGCTTCCAGAAGCGCGCCGCGGAGTGCCGGCGGCGCTGCCGGGCGAGGGTACGGGGACTTGCCGGAACGGCCTCGGGGGTTGCTTCGGTCGTCATCGGCCCGTCCGGCTCGGTCGTGGTCATCGGCCCACCCGGGGGTCCAGCAGCGGATAGATCAGGTCGGCCAGCGTGTTCATCACGATCACCGCGGCCGCGAAGACGAAGAACAGCCCCTGCACCAGCGGCAGATCGGGCACGCTCAGCGCCTGGTAGAACAGCCCGCCGAGCCCCGGCCAGGAGAAGACGGTCTCGACGAGGATCACGCCCGCGACCGTCCGGCCGAGGTTGATGAAGATCAGCGTGACCGTCGGCAGCAGCGCGTTCGGCACGGCGTGACGGCGGCGTACGAGGTCGTCCCGCAGCCCCTTCGCGCGGGCCGTCGTCAGATAGTCGCTGCCCATCTCGTCGAGCAGCGCCGAACGCGTCACCAGCAGCGTCTGCCCGTACTCGACGGCGACCAGCGTCACCACCGGCAGGACCAGATGGTGGGCCACGTCGACGACGTACGCGAAGCCCTCCTTGTCGCCCGACTCCATGCCGCCCGTGGGGAACAGACCGGGGACCGGGCCCATGCCCACCGAGAAGACGATGATGAGGAGCAGCCCCAGCCAGAACGACGGGATCGAGTAGAGGGTCAGCGCCAGACCGGTGTTGACGCGGTCGCTCGGCCTGCCGTGCCGCCACGCGGACCGCGTGCCGAGGAAGATGCCGAGCGCCGTGTAGAGGACGAAGGCCGTCACCGTGAGCAGCAGGGTGTTCGGCAGCGCCTCGGTGATCTTGTCGATGACGGGGGCGCGGAACTGGTACGAGGTGCCGAGATCGCCCGTGAGCGCCTTGCCGCAGTAGTCGGTGAACTGCTCCCACAGCGGAAGGTCGAGCCCGAACTCCTTGCGGTAGTTGGCCAGTTGTTCGGCGGAGACCTGACGGCCGCCCGTCATGTACTTGACCGGGTCGCCGGGGATGAGTCGGAACAGGAAGAAGCTGGTGACGAGGACGGCGAGCAGGGAGACGGCGGCGCCGCCCAGCTTGCCCGCCACGTACCGCGGATAGGCGGCCCTGGCGCGCGCCTTCCGCCCGCGGGCCGACGGCCCGGCCGGAGCCGGACCGCCGGTCACCTCGACCAGCGAGGGTGTTGCCTCAGCGGTCATGAACTACTCATTCGCTCGTACGATCACGGGGCCCCGGGCCACGGTGCTCCCGGGGGAGGGCGCTGCGGGCACTACTCGCGGTCGTCGGCCGTCGAGCGGCGGCGCATCGCGAGGAACGCACCGGCGCCCACGAGGACGACGACGCCCGCGACGATGCCGATGATGACGCCCGTCGAGCCGGAACCGCCGGAGGACGCACCGGAGGAGCCCGCCGGAACGGCCGACCACCAGCTCCAGTAGCCGTCCTGGCCGTAGATGTTGCCCGCGGCCTTCGGCATCGTCTCGATCGACTTGATCTGGTCCGTGCGATAGGCCTCGACCGCGTTCGGGTACGCCATGACGTTCATGTACCCGGTGTCGTAGAGCCGCGACTGCATCTGCTTGACGAGGTCCGTCCGCTTGGCGGTGTCGTACTCGGCGAGCTGCCGGCCGTACAGGTCGTCGTACTTCTTGTCGCAGATGAAGTTGTCCGTCGCGCCCGTGTCCTTCGGAGTGGCCGGCAGCGCGCCGCAGGTGTGGATCGACAGGACGAAGTCGGGGTCCGGGTTCACCGACCAGCCGTCGAAGGCGAGGTCGTAGTCACCCGCCAGCCACGGGTCGGTCACGTTGTCCAGGCAGTTGAGCGTGACCCCGATGCCCAGCTTCCCGAACCACTCCTTCACGTACTGCCCGACCGCCTTGTCGTTCGGGTCGGTGGCATGGCAGAGGACCCGGTAGTTGATCGGCTTGCCGTTCTTCTCCACGCGCTTGCCGTCGGCGTTCTTCTTGTAGCCCGCCTCGTCGAGCAGTTTGGCGGCCCGGGCCGGGTCGTACGCCAGCTCCTGGTCCGCCGTGGGCTTCCACGCGTACGTCGAGAAGCGCGGCGGGATGTAGCCCTCGCCCGCGACGGCGTGCCCCTGGAAGACCTTGTCGATCAGGGTCTGCCGGTCGATCGACATGAACAGCGCCTGGCGCACCTTCTGGTCGAGCAGGGACCGGGCGCCGTCACCGAAGTGCTTGCCGTCCTTGGCCTGTGCGCCCGGGTTGGTGGCCAGCGCGTAGAAGCGGCGCCCCGGCGCGTCGTTGACCTTGACGTCCGGCTCGGACTTGAGAGCGGTCGACTGCGCGGGCGTCAGGTTGGAGACGAAGGACACCTCGCCCTTCTGCAGCGCCGCGACGGCCGCGTCCCCGTCCTTGTAGTACTTGAAGACCAGCTCGTCGAACTTCGGGGCCCCGCGCCAGAAGGACTTGTTGGGCTTCAGCCGTACGTAGCTGTCGGCCTTGTAGCCCGTCAGGACGAACGGGCCGTTGCCGACGACCGGGAAGCTCTTGTCGTTGTTGAACTTGGAGAGGTCGCCGACCTTCTCCCACACGTGCTTCGGCACGATCGGCACGTCGAGCGCGGCCATCGTGGCCTGCGGCTTCTTCAGCTCGATCACCAGCTTCGTGGGGCTGGGCGCGGTGACCTTCCTGAAGTTGGCGACGAAGCTGCCGTTGGCGGTACCCGCGGCCTCGTCGGTCATCATCTTGTTGAACGTCCAGGCCGCGTCCTGGGCGGTGGCCTGCTGTCCGTCCGACCACCGGGAGTTGGAGCGGATGGTGTACGTCCAGGTCAGCTTGTCCGCCGACGGCGCCCACTTGGTGGCGAGGCCCGGGATCGCGTGGTTGTCCGCCGGGTCGTAGTTGGTCAGGTACTCGTACATCAGCCGGTGGATGCTCGTACTGACCAGACGTGACGCCAGGAACGGGCTCAGCGAGTCGACGCTCTGCGCGACCGCGACGGTGAGGACCTTCTTGCCCTCCTTCGCCTGAGCCTGCTGCGGGGCCGGGTTGAGCGGGGTCGCGAGACCGGCGGACAGGGTGAGGGCGGCGACTCCGGCGGCGGCGACGAGCCGGGGCCGCAACAGGCCTCTGCGGTGCTGCTCTGGTGTCTTCATGGGTCCATGACCTCGCGTCATCAATTGCGCGGAGAAGGCTGGTGGAACGACGTGATCAAGAGGCGTCGGCGGATTTGATCTGTGTGTCTATCAGCGGTGGTCTGCACGAGTCAACGATGCGCGAACCCCATGTGGCCTGCGGAAACAACGAGTTGGCGGCAATTTCTCGCTCATTGGTTCAGACCGGTGAAGCGTTCCTGGTGACGGCCTGACGGCGTGTGACGTCCCAGGATGTGCGCCTGGGCGTCCGCGGAAACGCGAAGGGCCCGCACCGTCCGTGGACGGTGCGGGCCCTTCGGTTGAACCAGTTCCTCGATGGGGCCGATCGGGTTACTGCTGAGGCGGTGCCGGAGGCGGCGGCGGGGTCTGGCCCGGGTGCTGCGGGTACGGCTGCCCCGGCTGGAACTGTCCGCCGGGCTGCGGCGGCGGATAGGCCTGCCCCGGCTGCGGGTGACCCTGACCCGGCGCCTGCGGCTGACCGGGCTGCGGCGGGTAGGGCTGACCGGGAGGCGCCGGCTGGGCGTACGGCTGACCGGGCTGAGGCTGCTGCGGGACCTGCCCGGGGGCGGGCTGTCCGTACGCCGGCTGTCCGGGGGCCTGCTGCTCGGGCGCGTACTGACCCGGCATCGGGGGCGCGGCCACCGGCGGCGGGTTGCCGTCGTTCGTCCACAGGCCGTGCGACTGCTGGTGCCGTGCGATGTCCTCGGCCACCATCGCGGAGAGGTTGAAGTACGCCTCCCGCACCTTGGGCCGCATCATGTCGAGATCGACCTCGGCACCCGCGGACAGGTGCTCGTCGAACGGCACGGTCACGACACCGCGGCAGCGTGTCTCGAAGTGGCTGACGATGTCGTCCACCTTGATCATCTTGCCGGTCTCGCGGACCCCGGAGATGACGGTGATGGACCGCGAGACGAGGTCCGCGTACCCGTGTGCCGACAGCCAGTCCAACGTCGTACTGGCGCTGCTCGCCCCGTCCACCGACGGCGTCGAGATGATGATGAGCTGGTCGGCGAGGTCGAGTACCCCGCGCATGGCGCTGTACAGCAGCCCCGTGCCGGAGTCGGTCAGGATGATCGGGTACTGCTTGCCGAGGACGTCGATCGCGCGCCGGTAGTCCTCGTCGTTGAACGCGGTGGACACGGCCGGGTCGACGTCGTTGGCGATGATCTCCAGCCCGGAGGGCGCCTGCGAGGTGAACCGGCGGATGTCCATGTACGAGTTGATGTACGGGATCGCCTGGACGAGGTCACGGATGGTGGCCCCGGTCTCGCGGCGCACCCGGCGCCCGAGCGTGCCGGCGTCCGGGTTGGCGTCGATGGCGAGGATCTTGTCCTGCCGCTCGGTGGCCAGCGTGGAGCCGAGCGCGGTCGTCGTGGTCGTCTTGCCGACGCCGCCCTTGAGGCTGATGACGGCGATCCGGTAGCAGGAGAGGACCGGGGTCCGGATCAGCTCCAACTTCCGCTGCCGCTCGGCCTCTTCCTTCTTCCCGCCCAGCTTGAACCGCGACTGCGCGGCGGCCGGCCGGCCGCTCTTGGCCTTCTGCCGCTTGTTGTTGAGCAGCCGGTCGGAGGACAGCTCCACGGCCGCGGTGTAACCGAGCGGCGCCGCACCGGGGTTGGTCGGCTGTCGCTGGTCGTGCCGCACGGGCTGCGGCCACGCGGTACCCGCCCGCGGGTCGACCGGCGGGGCCGGCTGCTGCTGGACGGGCTCCGGGCCCGGCTGCTGCGGAGGCTGGACCTGCGACGGCGCCGGGTCGTGACCGGGCTGCGGCGCGGGCGAGTTGGGCACCTGCTGCGGGAACCCGTATCCCGGCTGCGGGGCCGGAGCCTGCGGCGGTACGACACCGGGCGCGGCGGGCGGCGGGAAGCCGTAGCCGGGGGCCTGCGGAGCGGGTGCCGGCTCGTGGTGGGGCGCGGGCTGCTGCTGGGGGAAGCCGTAGGCCGGCGCGGGCGGGGCCTGCTGCGGGAACCCGTAACCCGGCGCCGGGGCTGGGGCCTGCGGCGGTACGACACCGGGCGCGGCGGGCGGCGGGAAGCCGTAGCCGGGGGCCTGCGCGGCGGTCGCCGGGGCGGGAGCCTGCGGGGCCTGGGGCGCGGGCTGCTGCGGGAAGCCGTAGGCCGGGGCGGGCGGGGCCGATGGAGCGGGAGCGCCCGGCGGGACCGGTGCACCGGGCTGCGGGAAGCCGTAACTGCCCTGCTGCGGCGGGATCGGCACGGGCGCGTCGGCGGCCGGAGCGGCCGGAACGGGGAACGGGGCCTGCGGCGGTGCCGGAACGGAGCTGTCGAAAGCGGGCGGCTGCACCGGGACGGGCCCCTGCGGCGATCCTGACGCGACGGGCTCACCGGGAGCGGTCCAGGCAGGAGGCCCCGACTGGGGCGCGGGCTGGGGGGCCGGGGCCGGAGGCTGGAACGGCTGACCCGGCGCAGGCTGCGCGAAGGGGGGCTGGAACGGCTGACCCGGAGCGGGATGGGGCGCGGGCTGCTGGAAGGGCGCGCCCGGTGCGGGAGCCGGTGCCTGCGCGGCGGGAGCCTGCTGCGGATCCGGAACGTAGGGCGGAACGGGCGCCTGCGGGGGCACCTGAACCGGACCGGGAGCCGGAGCGGGCTCGGTGGAGGCGGGCCACTGCGCGGCCGGGGCGGGAGCCGCGGGCTGGTAGGCGGGCGGCAACGGCGGCAGTCCGGCCTGCGGAAGCGGCGGCGGAGCCCAGGCGGGGGGCGCGTCCTGCGTGCCCGCCTGCTCCTCCGGCCGAGCGGCCGGGACCGCGTCCTGGGGCTCACCGGCCGTCGGACCTTCGCCCTGCGGCTCGTCGGCCGTGAGCGCGTCCGCCGGTACCGCGTCGTGAATGCCGTCGTCCGCCGGGACCTCGCCCGGCGCGGAGTGCTCGTCGGCGACAGGGTGCGGTGCCGCGGGGTCGGCGACCTCGGCCGCCTCCGCGGACGTACCACCCCGCACATCGGTGAACTCGGCCTCCAAGGAGGGGACTTGAGCGTCGTCGCTGGACGCCCCGTCCGTCACCGGCGCGTCGGTCGCACCGATCCGCTGGACGCCGGCTTCCAGCGACTGGTACGCGAGAACCGGGTCGATGGCGGGCTCGGGCGGGCTCAAGGGCCGGTCGGAGTCGGAGAGGACGGGCTCGGGGTCGACGACGGCCAAGGGTTCGACCGGGACGTCGGCGTCCCCTTCGGCTCCGTTCCCGTCTTCCTCCCCGTCGTCGTCGGCGTCCATGTCCTCGACGTCCGCCGCGTCCGCGCTCTCGGCCCGAGTGTTCCGGCCCTCCGCGCCGGCGTCCTCGACGTCGTCGCCGCTCTCGTCCTCGGCGGCGACCTCGGCAGGAGCAGGAGCAGGAGCAGGAGCAGGAGCGGGAGCAGGAACGAGAACGGGAGCGGTCGGAGCGGCGTCCTCGGCCTCGGGGACCTCCGAACCCGTCCGCTCCGCGATCTCACGCTTCAGGGCGGCGGAGGAGAACCGCATGGTCGCGCCGCTCTCCAGGTCCCCGTTCATGGAATCCGGCTCGTCCGAGGCGGTGTCCGACGGTGTGAAGGAGGCGATGTCCGGCGTGCCGGGAGCGGCAGGAGCCGGGGGAGAAGGGGGAGTCGGAGCGGGCGGTGCCCACTGCGGCTCGAAACCGCCCACGGGAAGGTTCGGCACGGCGGCGGGGCCGGCCGCGTCCGGGACGGGCGGCACAGCGGCCGCCACGTCCTCGGTCCGCGCGGAGTCCTCGGAGTCCGCGGGAGCGTCCGCGTCGACCGGCCCCTCGGCGTCGTCGTCGGCGGTTGCGGCGTCCGCATCCCCGGAGCCGCCCGAGGCGTTCTGCGTGTACCAGGCCGGCGGCGCGTAGTCGATGGTGAACTCGCCCGTCGTCTCGACGGCGGACTCCGCGTCGGACTGGTCATCGCCGGGCGTGGCCCAGCCCCCGCGGATCCCGTCCCGATCGCTGTTCACAATTCCTCCTGGTGTGGTCGAGCACCCTCAAGCCGTGCCGGGGCGACCGTCTACTTGTCATCCGTGAGCGTCCGTGAACGCCCGAGGTCGTCCGAAGTCCGTACGAGGTCGTCCGAATTGACCCGGCTCCCCCTGGAACACGAGCCTCCCGTCCACGGGTTCTGGCGTCGCGCCCTGTCCCAGCCTAATCACCATGACTGTCAGGAGGGCAGGCCCGTCCACCCCACCGCGGACGCCCGCTACGTCACACCCTGCCCAGAAGTGGCGTACACACGCTCACGATTGAGCCCCAAAGCAGACAAACAGCAGCAAGGGCCGGAGCGGAGAACCTCTCCGCTCCGGCCCGACAGTGCTCAGTGTTCCCAGGGCGACGGGACGCCGCCCACCGGACGGCCGCCGACCGTGCCGCTACTCCGCCGGCAGGCCCCCGGCGTGCGGCGCCGGCTCCAGGTCGAACTCACCGTCCCGGGCACCCAGCACGAAGGCCCGCCACTCCGCCTCCGTGTACCGCAGGACCGTCCCGGGGTCGAGCGACGAGCGCATGGCCACCGCGCCTCCGGGCAGATACGCGATCTCGACCCGCTCCTCGTGCCCCTCGGTGCCGGGCGCGCTCTGCCATTCGGCGCCCGAGATGTCCAGCGCGTAGAGCTCGTCCTTCTCCCGCTCCTTGCGCGCCTTGACGTCCTTGTCCGCTTCCTCGGCCATGTTCCGCCGGCCCCTTCCCCACGTACGAATGACCTCTGCGGCGTCACCCTAGTGGCCTGGACCACACCACCCGGGAACCTTCCGTGACCCTGGCAGACGCGTCCGGCCAGGCTGGTACCCTGTGTAACGGCCGTTTGTGTACGCACCCCCGGAGCGCTGCTCCGGAGGCCGCGCCCGACGGATCCCCGCCTTCCGAGTCACGGAAGCTCCCCTGAGAATTCGACCAGGGGCACTCGGTGGCAGACACGAGACTACAAGGAGTAAGCGTGCCGCTCGACGCCGCTACGAAGAAGCAGCTCATCAGCGAGTTCGGTCAGAAGGAGGGCGACACCGGCTCCCCCGAGGTCCAGGTCGCCATGCTTTCGCGCCGGATCTCGGACCTGACCGAGCACCTCAAGACCCACAAGCACGACCACCACTCCCGCCGTGGTCTTCTGATCCTGGTCGGCCAGCGTCGCCGCCTGCTTCAGTACCTTGCCAAGAAGGACATCCAGCGCTTCCGTGCGCTGGTCGACCGCCTGGGCATCCGCCGCGGTGCGGCCGGCGGCGCCAAGTAAGACGCCGTGAGGGGGGCGGTTCCCGCGTCGGGAGCCGCTCCTTTTGCTGTATGTGCTGCCGCACGGCCTTGTACGTGCGGAGTGTCACCGACGCTTTGTAGTGTGGTAGCACAACGCAATACGCAGGAAACAGCACGTACGAACAGAGCGTGATGAAGTCGTGCCCGCCGGGTAGGGCATCTCACGACACCGAACGAGGAGAAGCGCGCCTCGCCGCCGCCGGTCCTCGGTAGTGGCCCCCGGGCTCAAGAGCCCCGGGTGCTTCGATCGAAGACCGGCCCGCACCAGAAGGAGCGCCTCTCCGCCACCGTCCCCCTGCCACACGGGCAGGCCGGGACGAAGACGAGGAGAAAACACTAGTGGAGAACGAGACCCACTACACCGAGGCCGTCATCGACAACGGTTCCTTCGGTACCCGCACCATCCGCTTCGAGACGGGCAGGCTGGCCAGGCAGGCCGCCGGCTCCGCCGTCGCGTACCTGGACGACGACACCATGGTGCTGTCGGCCACCACCGCTTCCAAGAAGCCCAAGGACCAGCTCGACTTCTTCCCCCTGACGGTGGACGTCGAGGAGCGGATGTACGCCGCCGGCAAGATCCCCGGCAGCTTCTTCCGCCGTGAGGGCCGTCCCTCCGAGGACGCCATCCTCACCTGTCGCCTGATCGACCGCCCGCTGCGTCCGTCCTTCAAGAAGGGCCTTCGCAACGAGATCCAGGTCGTCGCGACGATCATGGCCCTCAACCCCGACCACCTGTACGACGTCGTGGCGATCAACGCCGCCTCCGCGTCCACGCAGCTGGCCGGTCTGCCCTTCTCCGGCCCGGTCGGCGGCGTCCGCGTCGCGCTGATCAACGGCCAGTGGGTCGCGTTCCCGACGCACACCGAGCTCGAGGACGCCGTCTTCGACATGGTCGTCGCCGGTCGCGTCCTCGAGGACGGCGACGTCGCGATCATGATGGTCGAGGCCGAGGCCACCGACAAGACGATCACGCTCGTCCAGGGTGGCGCCGAGGCGCCGACCGAGGAGGTCGTGGCCGCCGGCCTCGACGCCGCGAAGCCCTTCATCAGGGTCCTGTGCAAGGCGCAGTCGGACCTCGCCGCCAAGGCCGCCAAGCCGACCGGCGAGTTCCCGATCTTCCTGGACTACCAGGACGACGTCTTCGAGGCCCTCACCGCCGCGGTCAAGAGCGAGCTGGCCCAGGCGCTCACCATCGCCGGCAAGCAGGACCGCGAGGCCGAGCTGGACCGCGTCAAGGAGATCGCCGCCGAGAAGCTGCTCCCGCAGTTCGAGGGTCGCGAGAAGGAGATCTCCGCCGCGTACCGCTCGCTGACCAAGAAGCTGGTCCGCGAGCGCGTCATCAAGGACAAGGTCCGCATCGACGGCCGCGGCGTCACGGACATCCGTACGCTGGCCGCCGAGGTCGAGGCCATCCCGCGTGTGCACGGCTCGGCGCTGTTCGAGCGTGGCGAGACCCAGATCCTGGGCGTCACCACCCTGAACATGCTCCGCATGGAGCAGCAGCTGGACACTCTTTCCCCGGTGACCCGCAAGCGCTACATGCACAACTACAACTTCCCGCCGTACTCCGTCGGTGAGACGGGCCGCGTCGGCTCCCCGAAGCGCCGCGAGATCGGCCACGGCGCGCTCGCCGAGCGCGCGATCGTGCCGGTCCTGCCGAGCCGCGAGGACTTCCCCTACGCGATCCGTCAGGTGTCCGAGGCCCTCGGCTCCAACGGCTCGACGTCCATGGGCTCCGTCTGCGCCTCCACCATGTCGCTGCTCAACGCCGGTGTGCCGCTCAAGGCCCCCGTCGCCGGTATCGCCATGGGTCTGATCTCGCAGGAGATCGACGGCCAGACGCACTACGTCGCCCTCACCGACATCCTCGGTGCGGAGGACGCCTTCGGCGACATGGACTTCAAGGTCGCCGGCACCAAGGAGTTCGTGACCGCCCTCCAGCTCGACACCAAGCTGGACGGCATCCCGGCCTCCGTCCTGGCCGCGGCCCTCAAGCAGGCCCGCGACGCCCGCCTCCACATCCTCGACGTGATGATGGAAGCGATCGACACGCCGGACGAGATGTCCCCGAACGCCCCGCGGATCATCACGGTCAAGATCCCCGTGGACAAGATCGGTGAGGTCATCGGCCCGAAGGGCAAGATGATCAACCAGATCCAGGAGGACACCGGCGCCGACATCACGATCGAGGATGACGGCACCATCTACATCGGTGCCCAGCAGGGCTCGCAGGCCGAGGCCGCGCGCGCCACGATCAACTCGATCGCCAACCCGACCATGCCGGAGGTCGGCGAGCGTTACCTGGGCACCGTCGTGAAGACGACGACCTTCGGTGCGTTCGTGTCGCTCCTCCCGGGCAAGGACGGGCTGCTGCACATCTCGCAGATCCGCAAGCTCGCCGGTGGCAAGCGCGTGGAGAACGTCGAGGACGTCGTCGGCGTGGGCTCCAAGGTCCAGGTCGAGATCGCCGAGATCGACTCCCGCGGCAAGCTCTCCCTGATCCCCGTGATCGAGGGCGAAGGCGACGATGAGACGAAGGACGACACCGACAAGTGACGTCGAGTAGCTCCACGGCGACGGCCCGCACCTCCTCGGAGGCGCGGGCCGTCGCCCGTACCCAAACGTTGATCAAGGGCACGAACGGCATCGGCACGGTCCGCAAGACCACCCTTCCCGGCGGCCTGCGCATCGTCACCGAGACGCTCCCCTCCGTGCGCTCCGCCACCTTCGGCATCTGGGCACACGTGGGCTCCCGCGACGAGACGCCGGCGCTGAACGGCGCCACGCACTATCTGGAGCACCTGCTCTTCAAGGGCACGAGCCGCAGGTCCGCCCTGGACATCTCCTCGGCGATCGACGCGGTCGGCGGCGAGATGAACGCGTTCACGGCCAAGGAGTACACGTGCTACTACGCACGCGTGCTCGACACCGACCTGCCGCTCGCGATCGACGTCGTCTGCGACATGCTGACCGGCTCCCTCATCATCGAGGACGACGTCAACGTCGAGCGCGGCGCGATCCTCGAAGAGATCGCGATGACCGAGGACGACCCGGGCGACTGCGTGCACGACCTGTTCGCGCGCACGATGTTCGGCGACAACCCCCTCGGCCGCCCGGTCCTCGGCACGGTCGACACCGTCAACGCCCTCACCGCGGACCGCATCCGCCGCTTCTACAAGAAGCACTACGACCCGACCCATCTCGTGGTGGCCGCGGCAGGCAACGTCGACCACAACAAGGTCGTCCGCCAGGTCCGCGCCGCCTTCGAGAAGGCGGGTGCCTTCAAGAACGCCTCGGCGACCCCCATCGCCCCGCGCGACGGCCGGCGCAGCATCCGCACCGCCGGCCGCGTCGAACTGCTCGGCCGCAAGACCGAGCAGGCCCACATCGTCCTCGGCATGCCGGGTCTCGCCCGCACCGACGAACGCCGCTGGGCCCTCGGCGTCCTGAACACCGCCCTCGGCGGCGGCATGTCCTCACGCCTCTTCCAGGAGGTCCGCGAGAAGCGCGGCCTGGCCTACAGCGTGTACTCGTACACCTCGGGCTTCGCCGACTGCGGTCTCTTCGGCGTCTACGCAGGCTGCCGACCGAGCCAGGTCCACGACGTCCTGAAGCTCTGCCGCGACGAGCTGGACCAGGTCGCCGAGCACGGCCTCTCGGACGACGAGATCGGCCGTGCCGTCGGCCAGCTCCAGGGCTCCACCGTCCTCGGCCTCGAGGACACCGGCGCGTTGATGAACCGCATCGGCAAGAGTGAGCTGTGCTGGGGCGAGCAGATGTCCGTCGACGACATGCTGGCCCGGATCGCCTCGGTCACCCCGGACGAGGTCCGCGAGGTCGCCCGGGACATCCTGGGACAGCGGCCCTCGCTGGCGGTCATCGGCCCGGTCAAGGACAAGCAGGCGTCCCGTCTGCACGACGCGGTCGCGTAATCCCGTCTCGGTAAGGAACGAAGCAATGAGCAAGCTGCGCGTGGCGGTCCTCGGTGCCAAGGGCCGGATCGGAGCCGAGGCGGTACGAGCCGTCGAGGCCGCCGAGGACATGGAGCTGGTGGCCGCCCTCGGGCGCGGCGACAAGCTGGAGACGCTGGTCGACGCCGGCGCCCAGGTCGTCGTCGAACTGACCACCCCCGCCTCGGTGATGGGCAACCTCGACTTCTGTGTCCGGCACGGCATCCACGCCGTGGTCGGCACGACAGGGTGGACCGACGAGCGTCTCGCGCAGCTCGGCACCTCGCTGGCCGCGTCCCCGGACACCGGCGTGCTCATCGCGCCGAACTTCTCCATCGGGGCGGTCCTGACAATGAAGTTCGCCGAGGTCGCCGCGCCGTACTTCGAGTCCGTCGAGGTCATCGAGCTGCACCACCCGAACAAGGTGGACGCCCCCAGCGGCACCGCCACGCGCACCGCCCAGCTCGTCGCCGCCGCCCGGGAACGCGCGGGCAGCGCGCCGCAGCCGGACGCCACGGCGACCGCTCTGGACGGCGCCCGCGGCGCGGACGTCGACGGCGTGCCGGTGCACGCGATCCGGCTGCGCGGCCTCCTGGCCCACCAGGAGGTCCTGCTCGGCGGTGAGGGCGAGACCCTCACCATCCGCCACGACTCCCTGCACCACAGCAGCTTCATGCCGGGCATCCTGCTCGGTGTCCGCCGCGTGGTGACCACCCCGGGCCTCACCTTCGGCCTGGAACACTTCCTGGACCTCGGCTGAGCCGGGGCACGTACACGAGGTAACCGGCAGACATGCGCGCGAAAATCACCTACGCCGTCACGGCCGCCGTCCTGGTCGTCTATTTCGTCCTGGTCGGCAGCCGGGGGGTGATGCTCATCCAGGACGGCACCCTGATCACCGTCACCTTCGGTGTCGCCGTGCTCATCCTGCCGGTCATCGGTGTCTGGTTCCTCTGGGCGAACACGCAGTTCGTCCGGAAGGCCAACAAGCTCGCGGCCGTGCTCGACGCCGAGGGCGGACTGCCCGTCGACGAGCTGAGGCGCACCGAGGGCGGCCGCATCGACCGCGACTCGGCCGACGAGGTCTTCGCCCGCCGCAAGGTCGAGACGGAGGACGCGCCGGACGACTGGCGCACCTGGTTCCGCCTCGCGGTGGCCTACCACGACGCCCGTGACACCCCGCGCGCCCGCAAGGCCATGCAGCGGGCCATCGCCCTCCAGGAGGGCCGGACCCTGGAAGCCTGACCGGGCAGCGCGACGCCCGCGACGTCGGGCACGACGCGCTGCATGGCGGCTGTACGACGGAGGAGGGGCCACCCGCACTGTGCGGGTGGCCCCTCCTCCGTCGTCGTTCTCTGTGTGATCGCGCTTCAGTGCCGGCGGTACTCGTCCGCCCACACCTCGACGGCGTCCGCCGCGCGGTCGAAGGCCTCCATACGGGCCAGGAAGTCGGCGTTGTGCGTCGTCATGAGCGGCGGCACCTCACCGGGCGCGCGCTCTCCCCGTACGAGCACCAGTGCCTGTCCCTGCACCGTGCGCGGCAACCCCAGCCAGCGCACCGGCTGCTGGACCGTGCGCACGGCGGTGACCTGGTCCCACGGGGTCGTGTTCGTGACGAAGAAGCCCACCCTGCGCAACCCCCGGGCGCTGACCCACACACCCACGCGCAACAGGCGCAGCGCGCACAGTATGGCGATGGCGGCGCCGACCATGCAGGCCGCGGCGGCGGGCACCGTGCCGGCGACGACGATGATCACGGCCGCCGCGAGCACGTAGGAAGCGAGCAGCAGGACGAGCGCTGCGGCGCCGACCCGCCACGGGCCGGGCCGGTAGGGGCGCCGCCAGCGGTCGCGGTCGTCGAAGGGCAGCGCGACATCCTCCGCGGCCTCGTCAAAGGCGCGGTCCGCCGTCAGGAAAGGCAGGGGCACGACTGATCCTCACTCAATCCACGCATGGGCTGTGCCCGGTGAGGCTATCGAGCCGGATGCCGGGCCACCACCCTTGGGGGTCCGGATGAGTCAGCGGCCCTCCGACGCCTCGGAATGCTGCGTCTTCGCAGGTGACTGATCCTGCGACAAGGCGGGCATCCCGACGATCAGGGACCCCGCTATCCCGGCGATGACCGTGAGGCCGATGAGCCATCGGCCGACCATCTGCCCGGCGGAGGCCCGCTCACGGGGTGGGGGAGTGACATTGCTGCGGAACTGGTCGGCCTCGGCGATGAAGGCGAACGGGACGGGCTCGCGCCGGCGGAACATGGGGGTGCTTCTCCTTCCGGAGACTCGTGCTGGTGTGACGGTCCGATGAGAGCGGCTCGAACGCATCGCCCTCACCCATACAGACGCACGAGTGCCCCATGAGGTGCCCTGAATCACCGAATTCGCAGAAGTTCGGTGCCGAATGTCGCGGCACGGTACCGAACGCCCCGTTGTCAGTGCCGGGCCGTAGAGTGGGCGCCGCCCGAGCCAGTGATGGGAAGGACCCTCCGCACCGTGACCGACACCCCCGCCGACGACCTCAAGCCCAGCTTCCGCAGCGATGTCACCGTCGAGCTGATCAAGCACACGGCCTCCGACGCCGACGTGCTGTTCGCCGCCCGTGTCTCCACGGCCGGGGAGCAGTCGCTGCAAGAGCTGCAGAAGGACCCGGAGCGTTCCAAGGGCCTGATCAACTACCTGATGCGGGACCGGCACGGCAGCCCCTTCGAGCACAACTCGATGACCTTCTTCATCAGCGCCCCGATCTTCGTCTTCCGCGAGTTCATGCGCCACCGCGTCGGCTGGTCGTACAACGAGGAATCGGGTCGCTACAGGGAGCTGGAGCCGGTCTTCTACGTCCCGGGTGCCTCCCGCAAGCTGGTCCAGGAGGGCCGCCCCGGCAAGTACGTCTTCGTGGAGGGCACGCAGGCCCAGCTGGAGCTCACGAGCCGCGCGATGGAGGACTCCTACCGCCAGGCGTACGAGGCGTACCAGGAGATGCTCGCCGCCGGTGTGGCCCGCGAGGTCGCCCGTGCCGTCCTGCCGGTAGGCCTCTTCTCCTCGATGTACGCCACGTGCAACGCGCGGTCCCTCATGCACTTCCTCGGCCTGCGCACCCAGCACGAGCTCGCCAAGGTCCCGTCGTTCCCGCAGCGGGAGATCGAGATGGTCGGCGAGAAGATGGAGGCGGAGTGGGCCAGGCTCATGCCGCTCACACACGCGGCCTACAACGCGAACGGACGTGTGGCGCCGTAAAGCCCCTGTGCGCACCGGTCCGGCACAGATGTACGGATCAGCCGAGCGAAGTGTCCGTATTGCGGCATTTCGCGAAGTTCATCTAGCCTGATCAAACGGACCCGGCACTGCTTGAACCCCCGAGCAGGCAGTGCCGGGCTCCACCTTTGTCATGCTTTGTCGTGTCCCCCGAGGGCAGACCCCGGGTTGAGCAGCGAGTAGCGTGTTACCCATGGCTCCGACCTCCACTCCGCAGACCCCCTTCGGGCGGGTCCTCACCGCCATGGTCACGCCCTTCACGGCGGACGGCGCACTCGACCTCGACGGCGCTCAGCGGCTCGCCACCCACCTGGTGGACGCAGGCAACGACGGCCTGATCATCAACGGCACCACCGGTGAGTCACCGACCACCAGCAACGCGGAGAAATCGGATCTCGTACGTGCCGTGCTGGAGGCGGTCGGCGACCGCGCCCACGTCGTCGCGGGCGTCGGCACGAACGACACCCACCACAGCATCGAACTGGCCCGCGCCGCCGAGCAGGTCGGCGCGCACGGCCTGCTCACCGTGACGCCGTACTACAACAAGCCGCCGCAGGAGGGCCTCTACCGGCACTTCACGGCCATCGCCGACGCGACCGGCCTGCCGGTCATGCTCTACGACATCCCCGGCCGCAGCGGCGTCCCGATCTACACCGAAACCCTGGTGCGGCTCGCCGAGCATCCCCGTATCGTCGCGAACAAGGACGCCAAGGGAGACCTCGGCCGGGCCAGCTGGGCCATCGCCCGTTCCGGCCTCGCCTGGTACTCCGGCGACGACATGCTGAACCTCCCGCTGCTGTCCGTGGGCGCGGTCGGATTCGTCTCCGTCGTCGGCCACGTCGTCACCCCGGAACTCCGCGCCATGCTCGACGCCCACCTCTCGGGCGACGTCCAGAAGGCCACGGAGATCCACCAGAAGCTGCTCCCCGTCTTCACCGGCATGTTCCGCACCCAGGGCGTCATGACGACCAAGGCCGCACTCGCCCTCCAGGGCCTGCCGGCCGGTCCGCTGCGCGCCCCGATGGTCGAGCTGTCGCCCGAGGAGACCGTCCAGCTCAAGATCGATCTTGGCGCCGGCGGGGTAGAGCTCTGATCACAGACTTCACAACTGAATAAGCACCACCGCAGGCCATCGGCCTGCACCCCACACAGACAACTGCTACTGCACGAACGTCACGCGCGCCACGTGCCTTGCCAGGTACGTGGCGTCCGTGGTGAGGAGAGTCTTTTGAGTCATCCGCATCCTGAACTCGGCAAACCGCCGGTCCTTCCGAAGGGCGGCCTGCGGGTCACCCCGCTCGGCGGCCTCGGCGAGATCGGCCGGAACATGACGGTCTTCGAGTACGGAGGCCGCCTTCTGATCGTCGACTGCGGCGTGCTCTTCCCCGAGGAGGAGCAGCCCGGAATCGACCTGATCCTGCCGGACTTCACGTCCATCCGGGACCGCCTCGACGACATCGAGGGCATCGTGCTCACGCACGGCCACGAGGACCACATCGGTGCCGTGCCGTTCCTCCTGCGCGAGAAGCCGGACATCCCGCTGATCGGCTCCAAGCTGACCCTCGCCCTCATCGAGGCGAAGCTCCAGGAGCACCGCATCCGGCCGTACACGCTGGAGGTGGCCGAGGGCCACCGCGAGCGCATCGGCCCCTTCGACTGCGAGTTCGTCGCGGTCAACCACTCCATCCCGGACGCCCTGGCGGTCGCCATCCGCACCCCCGCGGGCATGGTCGTCCACACCGGCGACTTCAAGATGGACCAGCTCCCGCTGGACGGCCGCCTCACGGACCTGCACGCGTTCGCGCGTCTGAGCGAGGAAGGCATCGACCTTCTCCTCTCGGACTCCACGAACGCCGAGGTCCCCGGCTTCGTCCCGCCCGAGCGCGACATCTCGAACGTGCTGCGCCAGGTCTTCGCCGGCGCCAGCAAGCGCATCATCGTGGCGAGCTTCGCCAGCCACGTGCACCGCATCCAGCAGATCCTCGACACCGCCCACGAATACGGCCGCAGGGTCGCCTTCGTCGGCCGCTCGATGGTCCGCAACATGGGCATCGCCCGGGACCTCGGCTACCTGAAGGTCCCGCCGGGCCTGGTCGTCGACGTCAAGACGCTCGACGACCTCCCGGACCACCAGATCGTGCTCGTCTGTACGGGCTCCCAGGGCGAGCCGATGGCCGCCCTCTCCCGGATGGCGAACCGCGACCACCAGATCCGGATCGTCCAGGGCGACACCGTGATCCTGGCGTCGTCGCTGATCCCCGGCAACGAGAACGCGGTCTACCGCGTCATCAACGGCCTGACCCGCTGGGGTGCGAACGTCATCCACAAGGGCAACGCCAAGGTGCACGTCTCGGGTCACGCCTCGGCGGGCGAGCTGCTGTACTTCTACAACATCTGCAAGCCGCGCAACCTGATGCCGGTGCACGGCGAATGGCGCCACCTGCGGGCCAACGCCGAGCTGGGCGCCCTCACCGGCGTCCCGCACGACCGCATCGTGATCGCCGAGGACGGCGTGGTCGTCGACCTGATCAACGGCAAGGCGAAGATCTCCGGCAAGGTCCAGGCCGGGTACGTGTACGTCGACGGCCTCTCGGTCGGTGACGTCGGTGAGCCCGCGCTCAAGGACCGCAGGATCCTCGGTGACGAGGGCATCATCTCGGTATTCGTGGTGATGGACGCCAGTACGGGCAAGCTCACGGGCGGCCCGCACATCCAGGCGCGTGGTTCCGGCATCGACGACGCCGCGTTCGTCGACGTCATCCCGAGGGTCACCGAAGTCCTGGAGCGGTCGGCGCAGGACGGCGTGGTCGAGCCCCACCAGCTGCAGCAACTCATCCGCCGCACGCTGGGCAAGTGGGTCTCCGACAACTACCGCCGGCGCCCGATGATCCTCCCGGTCGTGGTCGAGGTCTGACCCCCGGAGCACGTCAACAGGGAGCGGGCCGCCCCGATTTGCATCGGGGCGGCCCGCTCCAGTACGTTTACGGCTCCGCCTGAACGGGAACCCGAGAGCTTCGTGCCTCGGAACGAGTCCCCGAGGGGGGCGGAAATTCCGACTCAGAACTTCTGATAAAGTCGGAGTCGCTGAAAAGGAAAGCGCGAAAGCGCAGAACTTGAAAGCGCCGAGGAAATCAGGCCCGAAAGGATCTGATAGAGTCGGACTCGCCGGAAAGGGAAACGCGAAAGCGAAAACCTGGAAAGCGCCGAGGAAATCGGATACGGAAACGGT
>NZ_JBIWLU010000014.1:0-184886 GCF_044766365.1 Streptomyces sp. NPDC102279
CGCGGTGTTTGCCGGGGCACACGCCGGGCCCGCCCCGGGGCGCGCGCGTGGGCTCTACGGGGGGCCGGGGCGCGGGGCGCGCCCCGGATGCCGGGCCGGCGGGGGGGGGGGGCCCCCCCCGCGCCCCGTCCGGTCAGCGGCCCAGCAGCACTCTGCGGGTGGCGCGGGCCAGCCGGGCCCCCGGGCGACGGGACAGCGGGGCCGGCCCCGAACGCTCCAGCCACCACTCGCGCAGCAGCCGCGTCTCCGCGCTCTCCGGGAGCCCCGCGAGCAGCAGGTGCTCGGCGAAGTCCAGGGCGTCGCGCCGGTACCCGCCGCTCATCGGATGGCCCTGCGCGTAGGCCAGGAATGCCGGGCGGTACACCTCCGCGAGGATCTCCGGCAGTTCGGGGGCGACCTTGGCGACCACGTCCGCCCGCTTGGCGGCCAGGGCGCGCGCCTGCACCCCGAGCCGCACCCGGTCGAACCCCTCGGGCGCGGGGGTACCGGCGACGAGCGCCGACAGCAGGGCAGCCTGTGCGAGCGCCAGCCGCTGCCGGGCGGCGTCCTCGGCCCCGGACGCCGGTTCCGCCCGGACCGCGGCACCGGGTTCCGGGCGTCCGGCGGCCCCGGCGTCCGGCTCCACGCCGGTACCGGTGATCGCCTTCGGCGCGGTCGGTGCGTACGTCACGCCTCCTCGCGTGCCCGCTCCGATCGTGGCGCGCGCCTGTGCCCTGGTCACCGTGCGCCGGATCGCCGTCAGTTCCCGCTCCAGTTCGGCGGGCTCGGGGAAGTTCTCGTCCCTTTCGAGGAGGACCCCGGGCGGCGCGACCCGGGACGCGAGGTCGGCGAGGATGCCGAGGACGGGCTCGGGGACGGGGTGGGCGTGGCTGTCGTGCCACACGCCGTCGCGTTCGAAGCCCCCGGCGACATGGACGTAGGCGATGGCCTCGACGGGGAGTTCGTCGAGCGCCTTGGAAGGGTCCTCACCGCGGTTGACGTGGTTGGTGTGCAGGTTGGCGACGTCGATGAGCAGCCGGACCCCGGTGCGGTCGGCCAGGTCGTAGAGGAACTGCCCCTCGGTCATCTCCTCGCCGGGCCAGGCGATCAGCGCGGCGATGTTCTCCACGGCGAGCGGTACGGGCAGCGCGGCCTGCGCGGCACGGACGTTCGCGCACAGGACGTCGAGCGCGTCCCGGGTCCGCGGGACCGGCAGCAGGTGTCCGGCCTCCAGGAGCGGCGAGGCGGTGAGCGGTCCGCCCGCCCGGACGAACGCGATGTGCTCCGTGACGAGCGGCGAACCCAGTGCCTCGACCCGCTCTGCGAGCGCCGTGAGCCGGGACCCGTCGGGACGGTCGGCGCCGCCGAGGCCCAGCGAGACGCCGTGCGGCACCACCGTGACACCCCGCTCGCGCAGCCGCAGCAGCGACTCTGGAACGTGGCCCGGGCACACGTTCTCCGCCACGGCCTCGACCCAGTCGATGCCGGGCATGCGCTCCACGGCCTCGGCGATCTCCGGCCGCCATCCGATTCCCGTCCCCAGCCGCCTCAGCTGCTGCATGTCCCCTCCTCCGTCACGGTGCCCGTCCGGCCTGCCTGTGTGTCGTCTCCTCACGACGGCCCGCCCCCCCGGTGTGACCGTGTCATGGCCCAGACGGCGAGCGCCGAACCCACCGGAGCTGACCTTCAGAGCAACATTTGAGGTTCGGGGTCCGCGGGCGGAGCGGGCGAACCCGCCGGCGGAGCACGTCGTCCGGGTCCGAGGCGGACAGCGGACCCCAGCGGTCACCCTGCCGGCGGTGAGGTTCGCCCGGCCGGTGTCCGCGCGGTCGGCGTACGCCCACACGGGGAAGGTGAGCGCTCCGAGGGTGGCGACGAGCGCCGCGACGACGAGGGCGCCGCCGTTGAGACGCCGCAAGTTGCCTCCTGGCGCAGGCCAACTGGGCGTTGTAAGCCGGTTCTTGGTTTGTGCTTGGTGATAGGCGGGGGAGAGCTTTGCCGTTCAGGTGCCTCCGTGGCGGAATGTTCCGGGTCTCGGCACGGTGCGGCTCAGCGTGCGGGATGCTGGAGGGCGAGGTCGGGAGCGGGTTGTCCACGTCATCCTTCGTCCGGGGACTGGTAACGCCAACTTCCGTTTATCTACTATGTATTGACCGTCGGGCCAGACCTTGGCGCGGCACTGATCTGGGGGAATGATGCAGCCTGACCAGCAGCTGTCCACGGCGATCGATGCCACCGTGCCCACGGCCGCGCGCATGTACGACCACTATCTCGGCGGCAAGGACAACTACGCCGCGGACCGGGCGGCGTGCGAGGAGCTGGACAAGGTCGTACCCAGCACACGCGCGCTGGCGCTGAACAACCGGCGCTTCCTGCAGCGGGTGGTGAAGACCCTCGCCGACGGGTACGGGATCCGGCAGTTCCTGGACCACGGATCCGGCCTGCCCACGCAGGACAACGTGCATCAGGTCGCCCAGCAGATCGACGAGGCGTCCCGCGTGGTGTACGTCGACAGCGACCCGATGGTCCTCGTGCACGGCCGGGCCCTGCTGGACCAGAACGACCGCACCGCCGTCATCCACGCCGACCTGCGCGAGACCGAGCAGATCTTCTCGCACCCCGACACCCAGCGGCTGATCGACTTCTCGCAGCCGGTCGCCGTGCTGTTCAACTCGGTGTTCCACTGCATCCCGGACAGCGACACGGACGGGCCCCTCGCCGTGATCGCCCGTGTCGCCGAGCGGCTCGCCCCCGGCAGCTTCATGGTGATGTGCCAGCTGGTCAGCGAGGACCCCGAGGTCCGTACGTTCGTCACCGGCTTCATGGACACCGCGACGCAGGGCCACTGGGGCCGGGTGCGCCAGGAGAAGGACGTCGCCGAGTACTTCGACGGGATGGAGATCCTGGAACCCGGGCTCGTCGAGGTGTCCACCTGGCGTCCTGACACCGACGTGGTGCCACGTCAACTCACTCAGGAATGGATCGAGTTCGGCGGAGTCGGCCGCATCGTGTGACCCGGAGGCGATGCTTCGGCCGGCCGCGCCGAAGCATCGCACCGCCGAACCCGCCCGACAGCCGGGGCCCCCGCCGTCGAGTCAGCCCGACACGCTGTAGCGCCGCTCCATCGTGTCGCGCAGCATCGCCAGGGACTCGCGCGGGTTGAGGGCCTCGTCGGCGAGCCGGTCGAGCACCACGCGGTACTCCTCCGTCTCGTCGCGGTCCTCCAGGAAGTTGGCGCTCCTGATGTGCTCCAGGTAGACCACGTCGGGCAGTTCGACACCGCCGAAGCGCAGATAGGTGACGGGGATGGCCGGCGCCGACGCGTTCGTCACGTCCAACGGCACCACCTGCACGATCACATGGGGGCGCTCGGCCATCTCGATGAGGTGCTCCAGCTGCCGCCGCATCACCTCGGGACTGCCGAGGACCCGCAGCAGCACGGACTCGTCGACGACCGCCCACAGATGCGGTGCGTCCACCCGGTCCAGGAGCTCCCGCCGGCGCATGCGCAGCTCCACCCGGCGCTCGACCTCACCGGCCGTCGCCGTCGGCAGACCGCGCTGCACGACCGCCCGTGTGTAGTCCGGGGTCTGCAACAGCCCTGGCACGTACTGGATCTCGAAGGTGCGGATGGTGGTGGCCGCCTCCTGGAGCCCGACCAGCCGGTCGAACCACTCGGGCATCAGCCGCTTGTCGTAGCGCTGCCACCAGCCCGGCTCACCGGCGCGCCGGAGGAGCCGGAGCAGGACGGACACCTCGTAGTCGTCGGTCCCGTACAGGTCGAGGAGGGCCCGGACATCGGCCTCCGTCGGGGGCTTGCGGCCCTTGCCCGCCTCTATCCGCGACAGCTTCGCGGGGCTGAACCCGAGGGCCCGCGCCGCCTGTTCCTGGGAGAGGCCGGCGTCCTCGCGGGCACCCGCCAGCTGAACGCCGACCAGCATCTTCAGCAGAGTGGGCGCGGGCTCCTGCCGACTCAGATACGGTTCGAGGCGGGAGACGCGGGGTGACTCGACAGACATCCTGGCTCCCAGTCGACCGGCAGAAGACAGCCCAAATTATCGCACCGAGTCGGTCTTCGCCGCATGCGTCGACAGAAGTGGAAAATCACTCCTCCGCTTCGCCGGGACCGGGATCCGGGCTGCGTGACGCGGGAGACCGTTCACAGGAGGTGGTCGAACTCGCCACCCTTCGCACCGGCCAGGAAAGCGGCCACCTCCGCCGTGGTGTAGACGAGGGCCGGACCCTCGGGGTCACGGGAGTTGCGCACCGCGATTCCCCCTTCGCCCAGGCCGGCCACCTCGACGCAGTTCCCCTCGGCGTTGCTGTGGCTGCTCTTGATCCAGTGAGCGGCCAGCGAACTCGCCCGCACTCCGTTAGACACCGATCGCAACACGCACTCTCCTTGCTGACGTTCCATCACGTGGATACCGCCCACCCCGTCCCGGAATCGGACGGACACCACGTGGCTTGATCTTCTCCCTCCACCCTCGTGCAATTTCTCGTGCAATTGCACGAAGGTGGTGTCAGGTGGATACTAGCGGCGGCGCCAACGGCGTTGCCAGCGCCAGGTACTGACGTTGTTTCAGGAAGCGCCCTCGGGGCGGGACCGGGGCCGGGACGTCGACCGGCTCGCACCACCTGACACTGTCCGACGCCTTCGGAGGGAGCGGAAATGGCAACACCACTCGACAACCTGGAACACGTGTCGTGGGAGGACATCAAGGACTCCAGCGGCTCCGCTCAGGCCATCCCGTTCCTGCTCAGCGCCATCGCCTGGGGTGACGAACCGACGGCCCGGGCGGCACTCCACGATCTGCGGGAACGAATCTGCCAGTACGGATTCGTGGTCGAACAGGCCACCGCCGCGACGGTCCCCTTCCTGTGGGAACTCGTCGAACTCCCGCAGGTCACCTGCCGCGTGCAGATCGTCCAGCTCCTCAAGGACATCGCCGACGCCCGCCAGTGGGAGCGCACGGCCCGCGCCTACCCCAAGCTGCTCAACCGCCGTGAGAACTACGTGGGTTGGGAGCGCGAGGCCCGCCAGGCCGTCCGCGCCCGCCGTGGCGCCCTGCAGCACCTGCTCGACGAGCCGGACACCGAACTCGTCCGGGTCACCGCCGAACTCGTCTCAGCGCTGGCCGACTGACACGGTCTGCCGCCGTACTCCGGCGCCTCCACCCCGCCCGCCGCGATCGCGGAGCGGCCGGCGCCGTCGGAAGGGTGTCAGACGGCCGGGCTCGGCGACGCCAGGGTCCGCCGGACCGCGTCGCGCAGCCAGTGATGGCCGCCGTCGGCCGCGTGACGGGGATGCCACGCCATGCCGATGGCCAGTGGTGGCAGGGGCAGCGGGATCTCCAGAAGCCGAAGGCCGAGCACGGTGGCCGCGTCCGTGAGCGAGGACGCCGCGGCGCCCGGCGGCGCGGTGGGGATGAGACACACCATGTCGCTCCCGGCGGCGAGCGTCATCGCGGCCAGATGCCCGGGCAGGACGACAGTCACCCTCCGACGCAGGTTCCGCTCGGCCAGAGCACTGTCCAGCGGGCCGGTGAACCGGCCCCGACGGCTCACCACCACATGCTCGGCGGCGGCCAGGCGTTCCGGCGTCAGGGGCCCTTCGGCAAGGGGATGTTCCGGCCGTACGGCGGCCATCATCCGCAGGGTGACCAGTTCCTCGACCCGGGTCTCCGGGTCGACGTGGTCGATGGAGCCGACCTCCAGGTCGATCCGGCCGTCACGGAGCGCCGGGCCGGCCTCCAACTCCTCGGCCCGGAACCGCAGGGAGACCCCGGGTGCCTCCTGGCGGGCCAGCCGCAGCAGGCCGGGAGCGAGGGCTGCGCCGACCAGGTCCGCCGCCTGAAGGGTGAACGTGCCGCGCAGGGCGGCCAGATCGACGCCCGCGCCGGGGGAGAGCAGCGCCCCGACACGGCGCACCACCGTGGACGCCTCCTCCCGGAGGGACTGGGCGCGGGGCGTCGGGACCATGCCCTGCCCGGCCCGGACCAGCAGCGGGTCCTGGAGGACACGGCGGAGGCGGGCGAGCGTCCGGCTCATGGCCGCGGGAGACGTGTGCAGTCGCGCGGCGGCGCGGGTGACGCTCTGCTCGGTCAGCAGGGCGTCCAGCGCGACCGCGAGATTCGCGTCGATGACCGGCTCTGGTGTGCTGCTCATGTGGGTTGTTCCATTCCAGGCAATGATCCCTTGCTGAAGTTCCCATTGTGGCAACACTGAGGGGCTCCGCAGGATGAGGGACGTACCGATCCGGCACGACCCGCGAGGTTTTCATGATCGTCATCACTGCCCCCACCGGGAACATCGGCCGCCACCTGCTGCCCCTGCTCCTGGAGTCCGCCCCCGGCCGCGGCGAGGAACTGCGCGTGATCGTGCGCGACCCCGCCCGGCTTCCCGACACGGTGCGCGAGCGCGTCGAGGTGGTCACCGGATCGCACGGTGACGCCGACGTCGTCGACCGGGCCTTCGAGGGCGCCGACGCCGTGTTCTGGCTCGTCCCGCCGGACGCCTCCCGTACCCCCGAGGAGGCCTACAGCGGCTTCAGCGGCCCTGCCGCCAAGGCCCTCGCGGCGCACGGCGTCGGTCACGTCGTCGGCGTCTCCGCGCTCGGCCGCGGCACGGCGGTCGCCGGACGCGCGGGGCTGGTCACCGCCTCCCTCGTCCTGGACGACCTCATCACCGGCACCGGCGTGGCCTACCGGGCGCTGGCCAACCCGTCCTTCTTCGAGAACCTGCTGGAGGAGGCCGACTCCCTCCGCGACAGAGGCGTCTTCACCGACGCCGTGGCCGCCGACCGCAGGGCCCCGCTCGTGGCCGTCGCCGACATCGCGGCCGTCGCCGCCGGCCTGCTGCTGGACCGCTCGTGGACCGGCAGCGACAGCGTTCCGCTACTCGGACCCGAGGACCTGTCGCCCGACGACCTGGCCCGCATCATGACCGAGCAGCTCGGCCGCCCCGTCCGCTACGAGCGGCAGCCCCTCGACGAGCTGTACACCACCCTCGTCGGCCACGGGCTCGACGACGCCTTCGTCCAGGGCATCGCCGACATGAAGCGCGCCAAGGACGAGGGTCTCGACGCAGGGGTCGTCCGCACCCCGGAGACCGCGACCCCCACCACCTTCGAGCAGTGGTGTGCCCGGACCCTCAAGCCGGCCGTGCTCGCCCGGTGACGAACCACCCCGCCATGGACCGCGCGAGGTCCGACACACCGCAACAGCCCGTCACTTCGGAGGCGCCCGTCATGACCAACCCCGGAGCCGCACCGCCGGTCACCGCGTTCATGCTCATCAAGACCAGGCCCGAATGGCTCGCCATGACCCCGCAGGAACGCATGAACGCGTTCACCGGCCAGGTCGTCCCCGCCATCGAGGCCAGGACGAGCGGCGTCCGGTCACGCTTCTACGACACGGAGTTCTACTCCACCCGCGTCACCGACGTGTGGGTCTGGGAGGCCGACGACCACGACGCCTACCAGCGCCTCGTCGACGCGCTGCGCGAAACCCCGTTCTGGGACCACTACTTCGAGATCGTCGACCTCTTGGTCGGCACCGAGAACGGCTACGCCCGCACCTACGGCTTCGACCCCGTCGCCACCGTCACCACCTGACCGGCCGTCCGATCGCGCCGACGTCCCTCCGGTTCCCCCGAACCCGAGGCCGTCGGCGCGCGGCGTACCCGCAGGCCCGGCCGGGGCCGTCGTCAGTGCTTGAGCGACCTGACGCGGTCCACGCCCTCGACGGCGACGGTCTCCCCGGGCGCGATCTCCGTGAAGCCCGCGTCGCGCACCAACGGGCCGCCCGACAGCACGAGTTCATCCCAGTGGTCCCGCTGCGCGGTGCGCACAGTGAGGGGGAAGCCCGCATCCCGCCAGGCCGCCTTCTCCTCGTCCGACAGCTCCCACCAGGTCAGTTGAGCGCCATGGCCCGTCTGCGCCATCGTCTTCCCGGCCGACATGTCGAGCCCCGGATTGAGCCACAGCACGGGCGCGTCCTGATCGGCCTCTCCCGGCGGCTCCGGATCGTCGAGGTCCGTCCCGGAGACCTGGAGACGGGCCAGGTCCTTGGGCCAGCCGTCCAACGGCACCGGCGGGAAGACCCGCACCTCGGCGGACCCGCCGGTCACCGTGATGCCGGGCAGCGCCTCGGCCCGCCGCCACTCGGCCCCCCGCGCCCGCCGGACGACCTTGCGGATCCGGGCGTCCTGCCAGTCCCGCATCGCCTGCGCCCACTCCCCGTCGCCGAGCGACCGTTCGTCGCTCAGGATCGTCAGGACCGCCCGGGCCGACGTCTCCAGCGCGTCGGTGCGCGCGGGCGGAGCCGCCTTCTCGATGTGCACGACCAGCGGCAGCACGAACTGCGGTGCCTCGTCGCGCGCGGTGGGCTCGGAACGGAAGGGGCTGTCGTCGGCGGGGGTCGGCTCGCTGGTCACGTGCCCCAGTCTGCCAGGCGCAAGATCGGTCCCGAGCGGACGGTTCACACGGGGCCCCGGCCCCGTCCGGCCGCTGCTTCACCGAGCTGCCGTTCCCCGTGGAAGAGGTCGCTCCCGAGAACGGCCGCGTCCCGTGCCGGTCAGCCCGAACAGGCGCTGCGCTGGGCTTCCTGCCACTCGCAGACGGGGCACAGCGTGACGCCTCTGCGCGACTCCGGGTACTCGGTGGGCTTGCGGCACAGCACGCACTCCGCGAACGGCGGACCCTGGTCGCCCGCCGTCCCGAGGTCGCGGTACTCCCCGCCCGTCCCGTCCGCGCCGGTGGCGCGGTAGTCGTCGCTCATGTCACCAGCGTACGGACGAGGGGCAAGCGGACGGGCGGGGAGGCCGGGACGGTCAGTGCCGCCCGGCGGAGGCGCCGATCAGCTGCGACACCTTCACGAACCGGAAGCCCTTCCTGCGCAGCTCGGGCACGATCGTCCGCAGCGCGCGCTCGGTGACCGGAGCCGCGCTCCTTGTGCAGTGCATGACGACCACGGAGCCGGGTCGCACACCGTCGAGGACCTGCCGCGCCACGGCGTCCGCGTCCGTCGCGAACGCGTCACCACTCACCACGTCCCACTGCACGGCGGTGACGCCGACCGAGCTGAGCGTCCGCAGCGACCGCTGGTCGTAGCACCCGCCGGGGAAGCGGAAGTACGGCATCGCGTCCCGGACACCGGCCCGCTTGAAGGCGGCGTACGCGCGCTCCACATCGCCCCGCATCCTGTCCTCGGACACGGTCGGCAGCCCGTAGCAGTCGTCCGTGAAGGCGTAGTGGCTGTACGAGTGGTTGGCGATCTCGAACCGCGGGTCCCGCCCGATGTCCCGGGCCTCCCGCGGGTACTCGTCGGCCCACCGGCCCGTCATGAACACGGTCGCGGGGACCTTGAACGCCCGCAGGGTCGCGATCAGCTTCGGGTTGTCGAAGTGCTCCCCGGCCGCGGCCCGGGGCCCCTGATCGGCGGTCATGTCGGCGTCGAACGTCAGCGCCACGGTCTTGTCCCGCGAACGCGGCCCGTTCTTGAAGACAGGAGTCAGGCCGGCCGGCCCCGGCGCGAGCGTGGGCGGGCGCGGGGGCGCGGCGCTGGTGGCGGGCGCGTGGTGCCCCTGGCGGGCGACGGGCGGGGCGGCCGGGCCGCCGCACGCGGTGAGTGCGGCGCCGAGGACTCCGAGGGCACAGGTCAGGGCGAAACTCCGTACGGAAAGGATCACCGCATGAAGATATGAAATGAAATGTGACTAATCGTCCATGGCGGGGGTGTGGCGCCCGCATGCGGGCGCCACGTCACCCGGCTGGGGCCGTGCCCGGGCCGGTGTCGCCGGTGAGCAGCTGCCTCCGGCACTCCTCCACGTCGAAGTCCGCCTTCGGGTACTGCGGGTCGAGTGCCTCCAGGTGTTCCTGCAGGAGCCTGCCGATCGCCCAGTTGCGGTACCACTTGCGGTCGGCGGGGACGAGGAACCAGGGCGCGCCCGGGGTGGAGCAGCGGTCGAGGGCGATCTCGTAGGCCTTCTGGTACGCGGGCCACGCGGCGCGCTCGGTGATGTCGCCCGGGTTGAACTTCCAGTACTTCTCGGGGTTGTCGAGGCGGGCGAGGAGGCGGCGGCGCTGCTGCTCGTACGAGACGTGCAGAAAGCACTTCACGACGGTGATCCCCTCGTCGGCGAGGGACTCCTCGAAGCGGTTGATCTCGCCGTAGCGGCGGGCGATCTCCTTGCGCGGGGCCAGCTCGCGCACGCGGCCGATCAGCACGTCCTCGTAGTGCGAGCGGTCGAAGATGCCGATCTCGCCGGGCTCGGGCAGCGCCCGCCTGATCCGCCAGAGGAAGGAGTGCTTGCGTTCCTCCGGCGTGGGGGCCTTGAACGCCCGGATGCGGCAGCCCGAAGGGTTCAGCTGGCCGATCACATGCTTGACGACGCCGCCCTTGCCGCTGGTGTCCATGCCTTGGAGGATCAGCAGGATCCGCCGCTGGTCGCCGGCCGTGCTCGCCGCCCACAGGCGTTCCTGGAGGTCGGCGAGGTGTTCGCCCATCCGGGCGGCGGCGGCCAGTCCGGAGGCCTTGTCGTGCGGTCCGCCGAGGGTGGCCTCGGCGTCGTACGCGGAGAGGTCCACGCCGTGACCGCCGGGCACGCGCAGCAGCTCCCGCAGCCGCGCGGGGGGCCTGGCGTCGTCCTGATCGCCGCCCTTCCCGTGGTGCTTGCCGCTGTGCTTCTTGTCGTGCTTCCCGCCGTGCTTCTTGCCCACCGCGCGCCCCTTCCGGCCGTGTTCCTCGATGGTGCGCCGGGTGTCCGGGGTCCGCTACCCGTTCGGTGTGCTCGGGGCGGCCCGGTCACCGCGTGCCCGCAGCGGGTGCCCCGAGCCGGTGGGGGTCAGTCCAGCGGCTTCTCCCTGAGTTCATCCGGAGCTTTTGGCTCCCGGGACTCCGGCAGCCTTCCGGGCGCGTCCAGGTCCCCGAAGGCACCCGGTATGCCGAGCCCGTCCGTGTCGCCGAAGGCGTCCGGAACGCCGAGGCACTCCGGCAGCCTGGCGGCCCCGTTCGCCGGGGCGGGCGGCTCGGTGCCCTCGGTGACCTGCTGCTCGTCCGGCGGGGGCGGTGTCTCCGGCGGCCGCTGGGCCCGCGGCTCCGGAGCGACCGGGGCCTGCCCGGACTGGGCGCGTTCCAGGAAGCGGAGCAGTTCGACGGGGAAGGGCAGGACGAGGGTGGAGTTCTTCTCCGCGGCGACGGCCACCACGGTCTGGAGCAGCCTCAGTTGGAGGGCGGCGGGCTGTTCCGACATCACCTCGGCGGCCTGCGCGAGTTTCTTCGAGGCCTGCAGCTCGGCGTCGGCGTTGATGATCCGGGCCCGCCGCTCACGGTCGGCCTCGGCCTGGCGGGCCATGGACCGCTTCATCGTCTCGGGCAGGGACACGTCCTTGATCTCGACGCGGTCGATCTGCACGCCCCAGCCGATCGCCGGGCTGTCGATCATCAACTCCAGTCCCTGGTTGAGCTTTTCGCGGTTGGACAGCAGATCGTCCAGGTCGCTCTTGCCGATGATCGAGCGCAGGGACGTCTGCGCCATCTGCGAGACCGCGAAGCGGTAGTCCTCGACCTGGATGAGCGCGTCGGCGGCGTTCACGACCTTGAAGTAGACGACCGCGTCGACGCGGACCGTGACGTTGTCGCGGGTGATGCCCTCCTGGGCCGGGATGGGCAGGGTCACGATCTGGATGTTGACCTTGCGGAGCCGGTCCACGAACGGAACGATCATGGTGAACCCGGGTGGGCGGACCTCGCCCGCGAGCCGGCCGAGACGCAGGATGACTCCGCGCTCGTACTGCTTGACGACCCGGGCGCCGGCCGCGACGTAGACCAGTCCGGCAGAGCCTGCCACCGCGATCGCCGCGATGATTGCCTCGACCATGACGACCCCCTTTCGAGTCGTCCGCTGTGGGCGACCCTCTTCCGGGCCGTCCGACATGCCTGACACGTCCAGGTTACGTCGCCCGGTCGGTGTCCCAGCGGGCCGCTCGGCAGGCCCCTGGCGGGCCGGGGCGGCGGGATCGGCCGGGCCCGCCGCGTGGCGGGCCCGGCCGGAGGGTCACATGTCCGGAGTGACCCTCACCGGCTCGGTCCCGGGGGCGCTGTGCCGCGTCGACCAGGTCTCCAGCGCGGACCGGCACGCGTGGTCGAGGTGGTGCAGACCGGAGAGGTTCAGCTCGACGGGACGGTCCTGCGGCAGCGACTCCAGGCTGTCGAGGATTCTGGGCAACCGCAGGAAGGTGGCGTTGCCCGAGAGGTACACCTGGACGGGACCGGCGCCCTTGTCTATGACGTCGAGCCGCACGTGGGAGGCCTCCCACGCCGTCTTAGCCACCGCCAGCGCGAGCCCGATCAGCACACCTTCGAACATGTTGACGGCGAGGATCGACGCGGCGGTGACGACGAGGATCAGCGCCTCGCCCCGGTGCTCGCGCCACAGCGACGCGATCTCCCGCAGCGGGATCAGCTTCCAGCCCGCGTGCACCAGCACGCCGGCGAGGGCGGGCAGCGGGATGGCACCGAGCGCGGCCGGCAGCAGCGCCGCGAACAGCAGGAGCCAGACGCCGTGCAGCACCCGGGACGCCTTCGTGCGGGCGCCCGCCCGGACGTTCGCCGCGCTGCGGACGATCACGGCGGTCATCGGGAGTGCCCCGAGGAGACCGCAGACCGTGTTGCCCGCGCCCTGCGCCATCAGTTCCTTGTCGTACGCGGTCCGCGGGCCGTCGTGCATCCGGTCCACGGCCGCCGCGCTGAAGAGCGACTCGGCCGAGGCGATCAGGGTGAACGCCAGGATCGTGCCGAGCAGCCCGGCGGCCGCCGGTCCGCCGAAGGCGTCGAGGGACGGCGGCTGGACCGAGCCCAGCAGCCCCCGGACCTGGACCGTGGCGACGGGCAGGCCGAGAACCGGCACGGCCAGGGTGGCGAGGAGGACGGCTCCCAGTGCCGCCGGAACCGCCCGCACCCGCCGCGGCAGCCGCGGCCACAGGACGAGAACGGCGACGGTGGCGACGCCGAGGCCGAGCGAGGCCGACGCGTCCGGGTCCCCGACGGCGCCGGCGAGGGCCCGCGGCAGCCCCGCGAGCTTGTCGACGCCGGACACCGGCGCTTTCAGCCCCGCCATCGCGTAGAGCTGGCCCGCGATCAGGACGAGCCCGATGCCGGCCAGCATCCCCTCGACGACCGAGAGGGAGATCGCCCGGAACCAGCGCCCCAGTTTCAGTGCGCCCATGAGGAGTTGGAGCAGTCCGGTCGCGAGCACGATCACGCCGAGGGCCGGGAGGCCGTACTCCCGCACGGCCTCGAAGACCAGCACGGTCAGTCCCGCGGCGGGGCCCGACACCTGGAGGCTGCTGCCGCGCATCAGGCCGGTGACGACACCGCCCACGATGCCGGTGACCAGGCCGAGTTCGGCCGGCACGCCGGAGGCGACCGCGACCCCGACGCACAGCGGCAGGGCGACCAGGAACACGACGACGGAGGCGGCGAGGTCCTGCCACAGGTGAGGGAACCTCGCCGGGAGGTTCCAGAGGCCGGACCCGCGGGCGGGGCCCTCGGTGCCGTGGGGGGTGGTCATCGCGCGCCTCACAGCGCCGCGAAGGTGTCGGCGTCCGGGCGGTGTTCGAGCACCGCACCGGTGTGAACCTCGTGGTACCAGCCGTGCGGCCTGAGCCGGCGGCCCGTCAGGGCCCCGCGCACGCAGGGGTACGAGCGGAGCCGGAGCAGTTGCGTGCGCACGTGTTCGCGAACGGCCTCGGCGACGGCCGGGTCGTCGTCCGGCGCGTCCGGCGCGTCCGCCGGCGGCTCGGCCTGGGTCGGCCGGTCACGGAGGGCCGGGACGGCGCTGAGGTCCTCGCCGCGCACCTGGGCGCCGACGGCGCAGCGGTGCGCGTGGCCGCAGACAACGATCTCGCGGACACCGGGCACGTCCACCGCGTACTCGACGGTCGCCGCCTCGGAGGTGGGACGGCCCGGGGTGCAGGGCGGGACGATGCTGTCCGCGGTGCGCAGTTCGAAGTGCCGGCCCGGGCCGGCACCGGTGATCAGGGCAGGGACGACCCGTGAGTCGGAGCAGGTGACGAACAGCACCTGCGGGGACCGGCCTCGGGCGAGTGGGGGGAAGTCCTCGGGTCGCCGGCCGACGGAGCGGGCATGGTCGATGAATGGCTGCATGGCGGATCCTCCTGGCGCGCCATCAGGGCGCGTCGGCTTGCGGAGCGGAGTGTGGGGGGAGGTGCCCCGCTCAGCAGCGGAAGATCTGAAGTCCCGCGGGGGAGTGCGCGGTCGAGGTTCTGGACGTGCCCGGGTGTGCGGCACGGAGCGGTGCCGGCCGGCAGTCGGCGGCGGGGTCGCACGCCTGCGGAGCGAGGACCGGCGGCCCGGCGTCCGGGTCTTCGTCGTGGACGCGCCGCCGGGTTCCCTGGGCCGGTGCCACCTTGTGGGGGTGTTCCGCCTCGGCGCAGGCGACGACCTCACCCCGGTGCGCGGACGCGGACGACTCGGCGGGGGCGAGGGGTTGCAGGCCCAGCAGGACGGCGGCGAGCACCACGAACAGGGTCCGGGCCGTCGTACCTCGGAACATGCGCCCCCTCCCGGCTGCTCACCCACGGCAACGGTCAGCGTCGCTCCGTAGCGTAACCGCCGGAGTTGTCCGCAGGGTCAACCGCGCGTTTCGCCCGTGAAGAGCGCCCGAAAGGGGGCGGACGGTTGGCGCGAACCCGCTCCCCGCCGGACGACGCTCAGCCCTTCGGCCCCTCCACGAGGCCCTTCGCGTCGCGGGCCAGTGCCGTGAGCCGGGAGATCGCCCGGAAGTACTTCTTGCGGTAGCCGCCGTTCAGCATCTCCTCGCTGAACAGCCGGTCGAAGGGCTCTCCGGAGGCGAGGACGGGGATCTCGCGGTCGTACAGCCGGTCCGCGAGCACGACGAGCCGCAGCGCCGTCGACTGGTCGGGAACGGGCCGGACGTCGGTGAGGCAGACCGCCCCGATCCCGTCGGTCAGGGCGCCGTACCGGCTGGGGTGCACGCGAGCGAGGTGCTCCAGCAGGTGCGGGAAGTCGTCCAGGGACGCGCCCTCGGTGGCGTACGCGGCCCGGGTGACCTGCTCCTCGGAGAACGGCGACGGCGCCTCGGGCAGTCCGCGGTGCCGGTAGTCCTCGCCGTCGATGCGCAGCGGCCGGAAGTGCGCGGACAGGCCCTGGATCTCCCGCAGGAAGTCGGCCGAGGCGAAGCGGCCCTCACCGAGCTTGCCCGGAAGGGTGTTCGACGTGGCGGCGAGCGCGACGCCGGCGTCGACCAGCTTGCCGAGCAGGGTCGAGACGAGGACGGTGTCGCCCGGGTCGTCGAGCTCGAACTCGTCGATGCACAGGAGGCGGTGCCCGGAGAGGGTCTGCACGGTCTTCTGGAAGCCGAGCGCGCCCACCAGGTTCGTCAGCTCCACGAAGGTGCCGAACGCCTTGAGCGCGGGCTCCGCCGGGGTCGCGTGCCACACGGAGGCGAGCAGGTGGGTCTTGCCGACGCCGTACCCGCCGTCGAGGTAGACGCCCCGCGGGCCGGCCGGGGCCTTCGGGGCCTTGCCGAACCCGAAGAGCTTCCGCCGGGGCGCACCCACGGCGTGTGCTCCGCCGAGCCCGGCGGCGAAGGCTTCGAGGACGCCCACCGCCTCGGTCTGGCTGGGCTGGTTCGGGTCCGGGATGTACGTGGCGAAGCGGACCGAGTCGAAGCGCGGCGGCGGCACCATCTCGGCGACGAGCCGGTCGGCGGCCACGTGCGGCTCGCGGGCGCACAGGGACAGGGGGGCCGCTTCGGTTATCGGGTCTATCCCGGAGGCGGTGGTGGAGGACGACACGGTCACCCACTCTATGCGCCGTGCCACACTGCACGTCATGCGACGCCTGTTCCCTGTGACGTACGAAACAGCAGCCCAGGCCTCCGCCGGGGCTCCCGAGACGGATGTGACGGAGCGCGAGTGGGAGCTCGGGGAACTGGCCGAGGCCTACGCCTACCCCGAGACCGGCGGACCCTGGCTGCGGGCCAACATGGTGTCCACGCTGGACGGCGCCGCCCAGCACGACGGGCGTTCGCAGCCCATCTCCAGCCCCACCGACATGCGGGTCTTCGGCGTTCTCAGGGGTCTCGCGGACGTCGTGCTCGCCGGTGCGGAAACGGTACGCCAGGAGGGTTACCGGCCGGCCCCCGCGCGGGAGGCCTTCGCGGCCCTCCGGGAGGCCGCGGGGCAGGCCCCGGCCCCGGCCATCGCGGTGGTCACCGCGGGTCTCGACCTGGACTTCTCGCTGCCGCTCTACACCTCGCCCCTGGTGCCCACGCTTATCCTCACCGGCGCGGCGGCCCCCGCGGACCGGATCGCGGCGGCCGAGAGGGCGGGCGCCCGCGTGGTGATCGCCGGGGACGGTGCGGGGGTCGACCCGGCCCGTGCCGTACGGGCTCTCGGCGACCTCGGCCACACCCGGCTGCTGACGGAGGGCGGACCGCGTCTGCTGGGCCAGCTGATCGCGGCCGACGTGCTCGACGAGATGTGTCTGACGCTGTCCCCGATGCTCGCCGCGGGAGACTCCCAGCGGATCGCGGGAGGGGCCCCGGTGCCGCTGCCGCGCCGGTTCGAACTGGTGTCGCTGCTGGAAGAGGCCGGGTTTCTGTACAGCCGATACGGTCGCTCCTGACATGTAATCGGAGTGCCACGTTCCGTTTGTTGTGCGCCGGGCACACTAAATCGCGCAAGCCCCGTGCGGTTGCGGGGCAGGATGGTTTTTGCAGGGGGCCGGGACGGCCCACGGACGAGAAGGGCGCCTGTCGTGTTCACAAGCGTATTGATGATCGAGAAGGCCCTGACGTCTGCCGACGTGGAGTTCGTCACCACCTTGCACGGTGACGAGACGGTCACGTTCCACGTACTGCTCCAGCCCCGGGGCGATCAGGCGGACCGGCTGCTGCGAGCCATCGACGACGTCGCGCTGGGCGAGATCGACGAGGCGGCGCGCGAGGGCGAGACCCCGGAGGGCGACGCCGCCGCGAGCCAGGGCGAGCGGGCACTGGAGGTGTCGCTGATCGCCCTGCGGGCGTCCGGCAGCGAGGCCGAGGGACGGCTCATCGAGGATCACCCGCTCGACGCGCTGAAGGGCCTCGTCGACGAGGTCAAGGCCGACGAGGTCATCGTGCTGACCGACCCGCACTACGTGGAGGAGTTCTTCCACCGCGACTGGGCCTCCAAGGCCCGCCACAAGGTGGGCGTACCGGTGCTGAAGCTGTTCTCGCACAGCAAGGCGTGAGGCGCGCGCACCGAACTGAACAGCGGGGGTGCGGCTCCGGTGCCCTTGTGGGGCGGTGCCGGCCGCACCCCATAGGCTGGGGGCGCGTTCTCCGCGGAGGACGCGCCCACCTTCGTACCGGATCTTGGGGAGAAACACGCATGGCACCCGGCCTTCCTACCGCGATGGACCGACCGCACTTCATCGGCATCGGCGGCGCCGGGATGTCGGGTATCGCGAAGATCCTCGCGCAGCGCGGGGCCCAGGTGGCGGGCAGTGACGCGAAGGACTCCGCCACCGCTGAGGCGCTGCGCGCGCTCGGTGTCACGGTCCACATCGGGCACGCGGCCGACCACCTCGCCCCCGACGCCAGCTGTGTCGTGGTCTCCTCCGCGATCCGCGCCGACAACCCGGAGCTGGCCCGCGCCGCCGAGCTGGGCATCCCGGTGGTCCACCGTTCGGACGCCCTCGCCCGCCTGATGGACGGCCTGCGGCCGATCGCGGTCGCCGGCACCCACGGCAAGACGACCACCACGTCGATGCTCGCGGTCTCGCTCTCCTCCCTCGGCCTCTCCCCGTCGTACGCCATCGGCGGCGACCTCGACGCCCCCGGCTCGAACGCCCTGCACGGCGACGGCGAGATCTTCGTCGCCGAGGCCGACGAGTCCGACCGCAGCTTCCACAAGTACGCCCCCGAGGTCGCGATCGTCCTCAACGTCGAGCTCGACCACCACGCCAACTACGCCTCCATGGACGAGATCTACGAGTCCTTCCAGACCTTCGTGGACCGGGTCACCGAGGGCGGCACGCTGGTGATCTCCGCCGACCACGAGGGCGCCCGCGAGCTGACCCGCCGCGTGTCGGCGTGCGACGTGAACGTGGTGACGTACGGCGACGCCGCCGACGCGGACGTCCGGGTCCTGTCCGTCGTGCCGAGCGGCCTCACCAGCGAGGTGACCGTCCTGCTGGACGGCGCCGAGCTGACCTTCGCGGTCTCCGTCCCCGGCCGGCACTACGCGCACAACGCGGTGGCGGCGCTGGCCGCCGGTGTCGCCCTCGGGATCCCGGCGGCCGAGCTGGCCCCCGCGCTCGCCTCCTACACCGGCGTGAAGCGCCGCCTCCAACTCAAGGGCGAGGCGGCCGGAGTCCAGGTCGTCGACTCCTACGCGCACCACCCGACCGAGATGACGGCCGACCTGGAGGCCATGCGCGCCGGCACCTCCGGCCGCATCCTCGTCGTCTTCCAGCCGCACCTCTTCTCCCGCACCCAGGAGCTGGGCAAGGAGATGGGCGAGTCCCTGGCCCTGGCGGACGCCTCGGTGGTCCTCGACATCTACCCGGCCCGCGAGGACCCGATCCCGGGTGTCACCAGCGAGCTGATCCTCCGGGCCGCGCGCGCCGCGGGCGCGGACGTGACGCCGGTCCACGACAAGGCGGACGTTCCGTCCGTCGTCGCGGGAATGGCGAAGGCCGGTGATCTCGTTCTCACCATGGGCGCGGGTGACGTGACGGATCTCGGACCGGAGATCCTCGCCCGTCTGTCCGAGTAACAGAGGGCTCCCAGCGAGCCTCCCGGAATGTGAGGGGTTGAGCTTCATGTCGTACGACATCGAAAAGCCGGACGAAGAGTGGCGCGCGGAGCTGACCCCGGCCGAATACGCGGTACTGCGCCAGGCCGGCACCGAGCCCGCGTTCAAGGGTGAGTACACCGACACCAAGACGAAGGGTGTCTACTCCTGTCGCGCCTGCGGCGCGGAGCTGTTCACCTCGACGGAGAAGTTCGAGTCGCACTGCGGCTGGCCGTCCTTCTACGACCCGAAGGACACGGACGCCGTCGAGCTGATCGAGGACCGTTCCCACGGCATGGCGCGCACCGAGGTCCGCTGCGCCCGCTGCGGATCGCACCTCGGTCACGTCTTCGAGGGCGAGGGGTACGCGACCCCGACGGACCAGCGGTACTGCATCAACAGCATCTCGTTGCGGCTGGCGTCCGAAGAGAGCTGAGTTCCACCCCGGGGGCGGCGCCGCCCCCGGGAGGGCACCCGGGGCGGGTCGCGTGGCGCGCCCCGGGAGCCGGTCAGGTCAGCTGTGGCCGAGCGGGACCGGGGCCGGCGGGACCGGGTGTGCCGCGGCCTGGAGCGTGGTGACGCGTCGGATCACCTGGATGACGAGGATTCCGGCGGCGACCATGAGGACCTCTTCCAGCACGAGGAGGGGCAGCGACGTGGGGGCCTTCATCTGGCCGACCGTGCCGAGCAGCGCGTGGGCGACCCACACACCCCACCAGACGTTCACCAGCATCTCGTCCCGTCCTGTTCTCCCTCCGGCGCTCGCCCGCAGGATGTCGAGCACGAACCGGCGCGGCAGCACCAGGTTGACGAACGGCACGAACCAGGAGACGACGGGCCAGGCGCCGGACGCGAGGCCGGCGTTGCCGCTGATGACCTGCGCGTTGCGTCGGCTGCGGGTGAACCACACCAGGAAGAGGACCACCGTCACCGTCGTCAGGTAGACGAACACCATCGACGTGGTCCCCGAGGTGTGCTGGTTGGCCGCGGTGGGATGCACGGCCCGAGCCCTGACCGCCGTCGCACGGAACACGTCCGCGACGGCGGCGACGGCTATCGCCCCCTGGGCGCAACGGGCGAGGATCCAGGGTGCTTTGACGGTGGGACCGGTCACGTGGCCGACCTGCTTCTCTTGGGCGGCACGCGCCGCGACGGGCGCCGCGGGGAGAGCGGCGGATCGGATCATATGGCCGGACCTCGCCGTCACAGAACCTTGCGGTGGACCAGGGCGGACAGCACGAGCGTGCCGGGGAGCAGCGGCACCCAGACCGTCAGTACGCGATAGCCGATCACGGTGGCCGTCGACAGGCTCACCGGGGCGCCCAGAGCGGCCATGGTGAACACCAGGGCCGCGTCCATGGGGCCGATACCGCCGGGCGCGGGTACGGCACCGGCGGCGGTACTGGCGACCAGGAGCGCGAACATCATCTGTGCCCACGACAGCGGCAGTCCGAGCGAGAACCCGACCGACGCGATCACGCTCCCCTGGAGCAGGACGGCCGCGGCGGACCCGCCCCAGAGGGCGAGGACCCGGCTCGGCCGGGTGTGCAGGATCCGTATGTCGGTCAGCGCGGTGCGCAGGAAGTCGAGGACCGGACGGCGCAGCGGGCGGACGATCGCCGGCAGGGCGAGGACGGCGGCGAGCCCGAGCGCCACGCCGCCCACGGCCGGCAGCAGCGTCCAGCGGTCCGGGGCGAGCCGGCCGAGCCGGAGGGTGTCCTCGGAGGTCACCAGGAAGACGATCAGGATCGGCATCTTGGCCAGTGGCTTGACCAGCGAGTAGAGGGCGACCGAGGCGGTGGCGCGGGGCAGCGGGATGCCCTGTCGCCGCAGGAAGCGCAGGGTGACGGCGTGGGCGCCGATGCCGGCCGGCAGGACGTGGTTGGCGGCACCGGCGGCGAACTGCGACGCCAGCAGCAGCCCGGGCGGCAGCCGCTCCGGAAGGGCGCCCTGCCGTACGCACGCCGCGGCCGCCCAGCCGAGGGCGGTGAAGAAGGCCCCGGCCAGCAGCCACCAGGGGTCGGCGGCACCCAGCCGGACGGCTCCGTCCAGCAGGGCCCGCCGGTCCAGTACGGCCCACCCCCCGATCAGCAGGAGCGGCAGCAGGACCATCGTGAGACGGGTGAGGCGTGCGAGAGGGGTGAGGCGGTCGGCGGTGGGGGCGCCGACCGGCGCGGGGACTTCGGCGGGCACCGCGGCCGGGGTGGAGACGGGGGCTGCGGGGGCCGCGGGGAGGCTTTCGAGCGGAAGCAGGGACACGGCGCACGTCGTCCTTCCGCGTCACGCCCGCATGCGGACGGACGGATCCAAGGCGATGCAACGGGGACAGGAGAAACGTTCCCGTGCGGGGTGGCGTCCATGTGTCCGGTAGAGGAAGGGGGGCGAGCTTGTGGGCGACACGGGAGGGGGCGGGGGCGGTCGCCCGGCCGGCGTGACGTGGGGGTGGCGCCGTGCCGTGGAGGCGTTCCTAGGCGGGCGCGGAGGACGGGGACTCTTCCGTCGGGGTGGCGTGGAGGCCGTGGAGCACCTCCAACTCGCCTGCTGTCAGGGGCGGTTCGGTCAGTTGGGGCAGCCGTGGCCCGGTGAGCGTGGCCAGTACCGTGCCGGGGCGCAGCAGGCGGGTGGGGCCCGCCTTGAGGCCGGTCACGTCCCACAGTGCGGTGGCGGCTGTCAGTGAGCCGGTCGCGGCGCGGGTGAGGCGACGTGTGTACTGGGCGGCGACGCGGTCGGCCGCTGTCCGCCGTCCGCCCCGGACGTCGGGATAGAGCACGTCCTGGCCGACGGCGATGTTCCACGCCGTCTCCACGTGCCGGGCGACGGAGCGCTGGACCCGATGGGCGAGGCCGGTGGCCGCCAGATCGGCGTTTTCGAGCCGGTGTCCGAGTTCCCGGGCACCGAGCGCGGCGACCGACATGCCCTGGCCGTAGGCGGGGTTGAAGGTGGCGAGTGCGTCGCCGAGGACGACGAGCCCGTCCGGCCAGTCCCGGAGCTTCTCCAGGTAGCGGCGGGAGTTGCTGGTGCTGCGGCTGAGGAAGACCTCGGTGAGAGGCTCGGCCCCGGAGATGAGCTGCCCGACGACGGGGTGGGGGAGATCGAGCGTGTACGTGAGGAAGCCGTCCGGGTCGGCGGGCGGTTCACCGCCTCTGGAGCCGGCGAGGCTGACCATCCAGCGGCCGCCCTCGATGGGGACGATCACGGCGCTGCGGCCCGGCCGGGACACGTACGGGTCGGCCTGCACCATCGTCAGCGGGAAGTCCTCGGCGCCGGGCGGGGTGCGGTAGATGCGGGTGGCGTTGACCAGGCCGGAGTCGACGTTCTTCTCCTCGACGCCGGTGATGCCCAGCTCTGTCAGCCAGTTGACGATGCGTGAGCCCCTGCCCGTGGCCTCGACGACGATGTCCGCGTGGAGGTCCGTGGTCTCCTCGTCGGAGATGACGCGGACACCCTGCACGCGCCGGGCGCTGCCGATGAGTCCGGCGGCCTGCGCCGTGCGGATCTCGATGTTGCCGCAGCCTTCGACGACGGCGGAGCGGACGGTCCAGTCGAGCAGGGCCCGTGTGCACGTGATCATGGTGTGGTGGGTTCGGTGCCACCGACGCAGCCAGCCCTCCGAACTCAGGACCACCATGCCGGAGCTGAGCGATATCTCGCGGGCGCCCGAGGCCAGGAGCCGCTCCTTGACGCCGGCCGAGGGGATCAGGTCTTCCATGGCTTCCAGCCCGCCCGCCATGAGGAGATGGGCGTGGCGTCCCTGGGGGAGTCCCCTGCGGTGGTCCGGCCCCTCGGTGGGCAGGTCGTCACGGTCGAGCACGACGACCTCGTCGACGTGCGGAGACATCGCCGCCGCGGCCAGCACACCGCCCAGTCCCGCGCCGATGATGACAGCTCTACTCATGATGCTCCTTGGAATTCACTCACGGGATGCGGCCACCGAACCCTGCCGGGCCGCGGCGACGACGGGGGACTGCCCGAGTTCCTGGGCGAGTTCGACGAGTCCTCGGGTGCCGAGGCCGTCGAGGGTGCGCAGGCGGCAGCCGCGGGAGGCTCCGAGCGGTGCGCCGTCGGGGGAGTCCACGTGGCGTGCGGCGTCGGCGAGCATGGCGGCCTCCGCTATCACGCGTGCCTGACGGGGTGTCTTGCCTTCGTGGAGCGCGGTCTCCAGGGAGATCCGGCGAACGTGGTCGTCGAAGTGGGGGGTCAGGGCGAGGAGCGCGTCATGGATGGACACCTCCAGCCGCTGGAGCCGCGCATGGGGCAGTTCCCACCAGGAGGGATCCGGCTTCGGCGTGGTCGCGGCCCACCGTACTTCCAGCCACAGCGGGGTCAGCCTGCGATAGTCGTTCAGGCTGCGCCAGTTGGTGATCGCGGGAGGGAGGAGCCGGGGGAGCATGAACCCCGCGGAGCAGAACAGCGCGCCGAGGGACACGACGGGCGGGGCGAGCGTGGTGGAGAGGAAGTCGAGGTCGTGGCCGAGCCAGCGCGCGACGACAGCAGTGATCTTCGCCAGTTCGAAGCCCACGAGGTCGAAGACCAGGCCGACGACGATGAGCCGCAGCCCTGTCCGCAGGGGCCCCGTCACCTCGCGCATCCACCGGAGGCAGACGACGCCCATGACCAGGGTGCAGGCGCCGTGGCCGACCAGGTAGAGCACGATCATCTCGCGCATGTACGGCGTGTTCGCGTAGTAGGTGTCGAGGTCCCGCAGCCTCTCCGTGTCGGCGTCCGCCAGCGTGAACAGCACGATGATCGCGACGATCAGCAGGCCGTAGACGACGGTGCCTACCAGGGTCATCCGCCGGAGCAGCGCGGGCGGGCCGCCCCTCCACTGGACGAGCAGGACGACCCAGCTGCAGCTGTACGCGGAGATCATGCTGTAGGTGAGCGGGGCACCGAAGTTGGGTACACCGGTCAGTCGGTTCACCCCCGCCAGGGTGATCGGGGCGGAGCAGGTGAAGCACACCGCACCGATCGCGACCACGGCGCAGGTGGAGGCCGTCAGCGGATTGCGGAGCGCCGAGCGCGGCCGGCGGAACAGCAGGACGCAGGTGAGAGCGAGGAGGGCCGCCGCGAGGTACACGACCAGGCTCATGCGTGACGACTCCGTTCAGCGTCCAGGGTGCTGGAGGGCGTCGCCGGTACGGGTGACGTGGCGGCGGCGCGGCGCCCCGTGGGGGCGCTCCGCCGCGGACGGGCGCCTGCGGTGGAACCCGACGGAACCAGGGCCTCGGCGATACGGACGAGCGCGGCGGCGTCGGGTGCCTCGGCCACCGGACTGCCGCCGTCGGGAGCGACGGGCGGCCGTCCGTCGCGTACGTTTCGCATGACCGCGGTGACCGCCGCCGCCCACCCGGCGGCCTGCGCCTGCTCCCGGTCCCCGGTGGCCCTCATCGCCCGGGCGTGGGCCTGCTCGAACACGTCGCGGTCGAACAGCGCGTCGAGGTAGCTCAGCGCGTTGTGGATGCTGGTCTGACGCCAGATCAGCAATGCCGCGGGGGAGAACGGCCAGGGCCGTGGCAGGCGGAGACTCCGCCCGGCCAGGACCGCTTCGAGCTCGTGCTCCAACGGCGCGAGGCGCCGGTAGGTCCGCCACGGCAGCAGCCATGTCATCAGGCTGGGCCCGGCCCACGGGACCAGAATGCCGGCGACCGTCAGGAGGGCGCCGAGGCCCGCGAAACCGGGGGCGAACGCCGTTCCGAGCGACGACCAGTCGGCCCCGCACCACCGTGCGACGACGGCCGTCAGTTTGCACACGCTGTAGCCCGCGCCGACCACGGTGCCCGTTCCCAGGGTGAGCAGTCCGGCCCGGAGCCAGCCGCGCACCTCCCGGGCCCAGCGCAGCGACCACGACGCCGTCGTCACCACGGCGGCCAGGTGGGCCACGAGGTACAGGACGATCGCCTCGGCGACGAACGGTGTCTTCGCGTAGTACGTGTCGAAGTCGGTGCGGCGCTCCGACGGTGTGTCCCCGAGGGCGAACAGAACCGCGATGCCGACGAGCACGGTGCCGTAACCGGCCATCAGGTACCGGGCGATCCGGCGGACACCGGGTCCGCCTTTCCAGTAGACGATCAGGACCAGCGAGGTCGCGCTGTAGGCGGTTATGGAGGCGTAGGTCAGGGGAGCCGCGAGGTTCGGAACGCCGGTGACGCGGTTGATGGCGCCGACGGTCGGGGGTGAGCCGAAGACGAAGCAGAGGCCGGCCAGCGCCATGACCGCGCAGATCACGCGCAGGATGGGATCGCCCCAGTGGCGCACGAGATCGGGGGCCTTGATCGTCAGTCCGAGCCAGAGCACCCCACAGCTCGCGTAGTTGATCAGGCCGCTCATCGCCGGGTCCCGCGGTAGTTGAGGGCGGCCCCGATCCTGCCGGCGAGATCGTCCGAGCCGTCCGGTCCGGCGCCGAGGACCGAGTTCTCCGTCGCCTCCAGGAGTGCTCTGAGTCGACGGCCGACCAACATGCCGAACCGGTCGGCCTCTTGCTCGGCCGCCAGGACGAAGTCGGTCCGAGCGGCGGCCGGTCGGACTCCGTCACCGGTGGCCGGCCGGTGCGGAGGCGCAGCGTCCCCCTGCTTCATGTGCCACACCTCGTGGGCGAGGATCACGATCTGGTGCCAGCCGATGGCGCGCTCTTCGATGATGACGTCGTCGTAGGTGTCGCGTTCGAGCCAGAGCCCGGTCGCGGTGTGCGGGGGGAAGGGAGCCCGGTGGACGAGGACCGGGCGGCCGCGCCACTGGTTGACCGACGCGACCAGCCCGCCGAACACGTCCTCGGGGTCCGCGGGAAGCTTCACCCGGATGGGATCGATGAGCGTGTCGGCGAACTTACGCATCTCCCTGCTCTTGCGCACCATTCTCCCCGTGGTCGCTTCAGATTCCGGGCTGCGTCAGGCGCCGGCCCAAGCAGCCACGGACAGTGCCGATTTGGTTGTGCTCGCAATCATCCAAGCCGACCGCGGACTCAGTCAGCCGCATCCCCCTGATCCGGCAGATGCTGCGGGAGGTGCGAACACGGCATGCCGGACAGAAGCCCGATTCCGAAGCCCGGTGCCCCGCCCTCGCCCCGCGCCGCGTTCGTCCCCTCGGCGGACCGCCGCGCCATCCGTTGCGGGCCGTGTCCGAGTGCCCGTCAGGTTATCGCGGCCGTCAACCGGTCGGTCGGCGCGTCGGCCGCCGTGACGCTCATGGACCCCCGATCCTGGCCTGACCTGCGGCCCCGGACCCCGGCCGGGCCGCGCGCCCCCGACGGTCCCGGCCCGGAACCTATGGAGAAGCATGGACGCCGACAACAAGCACTCCCAGGACGACGGCGACCCCGTCGGCGACGCGACCGGTGACGCCCTCGGCAGAGGCAGCAGCGGTCGCGGCGGTGGCGGCGGGGATGTCGACGGTGCGGCGCGGGGTGCGGGTGGAGGGCCGAGTGCGTCCGGGGGCGGGGCCCGGGCCGGCGCGTTGTTGCGGCGGCCGAGGCTGTGGATCTTCCCCACCGTGCTGACGGCGCTGCTCGCCCTGCTGCTGTCGCTGCTCTACATGGGCGGCATCGTCAACCCGGAACGGAACATGCACGACCTGCCGATCGGGCTCGTCAACGCGGACCTGGGCAAGCCGCTCCCCGGTCAGCGCCAGAACGTCGGCACCCAGGTCACCACCGCCATCGTCACCGACGACACGTCCGACAAGGTCGAGTGGCGCCGGCTGACCCCCGCCGAGGCGCAGGACGAACTCGCCTCCGGCAAGATCTACGGCGCCCTGGAGGTTCCCAGGAATTTCACCGACTCCCTCGCGGCCCTCACGACGGCGAACGCCACGGCACGGCCCACCCTGACGGTGCTGACCAACCCCGGGCTGGGCAGCCTCGGTTCCTCCCTCGCCTCCCGCATCACCACTGCCGCCGCGCAACAGGCCTCGGCCACCATCGGCAAACAGCTGACGGCGTCCCCCGCGACCGCGAAGGCCGACCCCACCACACGCCTGCTCCTCGCCGAACCCGTCCAGGTCGTCACCCGGGTCGGACACCCCATCGGCCGGCACAGCGGTCTCGGACTGAGCGCCTTCTACTACACCCTGCTCCTGGTGCTCGCCGGGTTCCTCGGCGCCAACCTCATCAGCACCGGTGTCGACACGGCCCTCGGCTACGCCGACAGTGAGATCGGCCCCTGGCACACCCGCCGGCCCACCGTGCCGATCAACCGCACCCAGACGCTGCTCCTGAAGATGGCCATGACCGCCGGGATCACCCTGCTGACGGTCTCCCTGGTCATGCTGGCCACCGTCGCGATCCTCGGCATGGACGCCACCCACCTGCCGCTGCTGTGGATCTACTCGTACTGCGCGAGTCTCGCCGTCGGTCTGGGGGTGCAGGCCATCAACGCGGCGTTCGGCGGGATCGGGCAGCTCGTGTCCATGTTCGTCTTCATCGTGCTGGGCCTGCCGTCCTCGGGAGCCACGGTGCCGCTCCAGGCCGTCCCCGGCTTCTACCGCTTCCTCTCGATCTTCGAGCCCATGCGTCAGCTCAGCGACGGGGTGCGGGCCATCCTCTTCTTCGACGCGCGGGCCGACGCGGGCCTCGACCGCGCCTGGCTGATGATCGGCGTCGGCGCCGCGATCGGCCTCCTCTTCGGCTTCGCGATGACCCGTTACTACGACCGCAAGGGGCTGCACCGCATGACCCCGCAGCCGGTCCCGCCCGTCCAGCCGGTCGAGCCCGCCTGAACAACCCTTCAGGACAGGCAGGCTGACTCGTCCTCAGGTCATGTGGCGCAGCAGTGCGGCGACCACCGGCGGGGTCTCGCCGCGGGGGCGTACCACCATGACCTTCCAGTGCGGCGCGTGCCGGTCGAACCCGTGCGTGCTGAGGTCGGGGAACCGTGCGGCGATCGAGGCGGGCATGACGCAGACGCCGAGGTCGTTGCGGACGAGTTCGGCCGCGGCGACGATGTCGTTGACCTCGAAGGTCGTCTCCCGTTCCACCGCGGCCGCGCGGAACGCCCGGTCCACGGAGAGGCGGATCGCCCAGCCGGGCACGAAGTCCACGAGCGGCAGCCGGGCCGTCTCGGCGAGCGTGACCGTGCCGTCGGGGCCGGACGTGGCGAGCGCCCGCCCTGGAGCGGACACGAGCACCATCTCCTCGTGGGACAGCAGCCGCGTCACCAGACCGCGCTGCTGCTGCCGGTCGAGCGCGACCACCGCCAGGTCGACGGTGCCGTCGCGCAGCGCCTGCCGGATGTCGGTCACCGCCGCCTGCCGCAGCCGCACCACGACACCCGGATGCTCGGCGCGCAGCGCGGCCAGCGGCTTGTGGAGGTCGGCCCAGACACCCTGCATCGTGCCGACGGTGAGCTTCCCGCGCAGTTGTCCCCGCGCCAGGTCGACGGCCGCCCGGGCCTGCTCGGCCGCCCGCAGCGCCAGGCGCGCCGCGGGGACGAACGCCTCACCCGCCGGGGTCAGTGACACCCGGTGGGTGGTGCGGTCGAACAGCGCTGTTCCCAGCTCCCGTTCCAGTGCGCGGACCGTGCTCGACACGGCGGACTGCACCACGTGCAGCCGCTGGGCGGCCGCGGTGAATCCGCCCTCCTCGGCCACCGCGACGACGACCTCCATCTGCCGCAGATCCATCTGCACTCCCGAAGCAGCCCGTCGCCGGCCCATCTCCGACGGAGATGACGTCCTGCCTTGATTGTCGCAGGTGGTGATCGTCCGAGGTCGTGCCGACGGGCGTACGGGATCAGCGCCGGCGGCGCAGGGTGACGGCGACTCCGGCGGTGAGCAGGAGCGCCGCCGCACCTCCGGCGGCAAGGGGGAGAGTGGCGCTGCCGCCGCCGGACGTGCTGTCGGCGGCGGGCGTCAGGTGATCGGTGCCCGCCGACTCGGTGGGTGACGTGGTCACCAGGGAGGGCGAGTCGGACGGCTCGGGCGTCGACGTCCGGCTGGGCGTCGACGACGGGGACGACGTGTGGGTGTGCGTGCTCCCGCTGCCGGCCGACGCGCCGGTCTTCCCCGCGGCCGCCGCGGTCCGCGTCGGTGTGGACGCCGCGCGCCCTCCGGAGAGCACCACGTCCGAGCAGGAGTAGTACGTGTCCGTCGTGCTGGTGTTCTGCCAGATGGTGAACAGCATCTGGCGGCCGGTGCGGTCGGACGGCAGCTTCGCCCTGATGCGGTAGGCGCCGTCGACGAGCGCCGGGTCGGTGGCCGTCGCGAACGGCTGCGTCGGCAGGTCCGACCACCTCAGGGGGCGCGTCGGGTCGTAACCCGGCTTCGTCAGGAAGAGCTTGAAGGATCCCGTGTGCGGGATCGTCGAGCTGTAGGCGAGCGTGAAGGACGCGCCGGGCGTCAGACGCGTGGACGGGAAGTCGGCGCGCGCCAGATCGAGCCCCTTGTAGGCGGGCAGGCCACCGCTGCACAGCTTGCCGTCGGGAATCACCGAGCGGTCCCGGCCGTTCACCCCGGCCACCCGCAGGTTGTCCCACGCGGTGAACGGCGCGCCGTTCGCGGCGATCGCGGCCCGGCAGGCGTTCGTGCGGTTCAGGCCGCCGCCCTCGGGCGAGCAGGCGAACACCCTGCTGACCGGTGACGTCGGGGCGCCGTGCGCCGACGCGAGTCCCGCGGCCCACGTCGTGAGGAGCAGCGGGGCCGCCAGGGCGACAGCGGCCGCGGTGGCGGTGCGGTAGGCGGTCATCCGGAGGTCTCCTCGGTGCGTCGGCGAAGCGGCGTGCCACGGCGGGGACCGGACGGTCCCTCGCGCGGGGCACCGTGAAGTACGGGGCCACCGTGCCGTGTGTTCAGGCCGGGGCCGGTCGCCTGCCGACCGGTGCTGGGCCCTCCGGGGGAGCGGCGTCCGGCACGCGCCCGCGTCGGCGGGCCCGTCCCGCCCGGCCGGTACGGTGACGGCATGCCCGATCCCGACGCCACCGCCCCGTCAGCCACCGCTCCCGTCGACGCTCCGGTGGTCGTCTCCTCGCTGCGCGGTTCGTTCCCCTGGAGCGTGCTCGCCGAACGGCATCCGGCGCTCCTGCGCAAGGTGGAGGACGCCTTTCCGTACGGACCCGAGCAGCGCCGGGCACTCGCCGCCCTGCTCACGAACAGCTCCGAGGGCATGATCGAACCGCTCCCGGCATCGGCGGCGGACCGTGCGCAGTGGGACGCCTGGGGCGGCCGGGCGTACTACGGCCGGTCCTGGTTCGACGTCCCCTTCCTCTGGTCCGAGAGCTACTTCTACCGCCAACTCCTCGAAGCGGTCGACTACTTCACACCCGGGCCCTGGCAGGGCATCGACCCCTTCCGGCCCTTCAAGCTCGCCGAGCTGGAGAGTGCGGAGGCGGACGAGGAACTCGCCGCGCTGGACGACCTCGCGCTCCGCCCGGTCGAGGAGCAGGAGGAGGCTCTCCTGCACGGTTCGCTGTGGGGCAACCGGGCCGACCTCGGATTCCGGCTGCAGGCCGCCGGGGTCGAGTCCACGGCGGACTCCCAACTCGTGGCGAACGACGGGGAGATGCTGCGCTCGCTCCTCGCCGGAGGCACCCTCTGCCTGGTCGCGGACAACGCCGGCCGGGAACTCCTGCCCGACCTGCTCCTCATCGACCACCTGCTCCGCCACGGCAGGGCCCGACAAGCCGTCCTGCACCTGAAGCCGTACCCGTACTACGTCTCCGACGCCACCACCGCCGACGCCCTCGACGCCCTGCGCCGGCTCGTCTCGGCCGACGGAGCGGCGGGTGAGGCCGGGCAGCGACTCTGGGCGGCTCTCGCCGACGGCCGGCTCACCCTGCGGGCGCACCCCTTCGCCTGCGCCCCGCTGCCGTACGCCGACCTGCCCGAGGACCTCCGCCAGGAGTTCGCCGCGGCCGACGTCACCGTCCTGAAGGGCGACCTCAACTACCGTCGCCTCATCGGCGACCGCCTCCACCGGGCGACCACCCCGTTCGCCGAGGTCACCGCGTACTTCCCCGGACCGGTGGCGGCGCTGCGCACCCTCAAGTCCGACGTCGTCGTCGGACTCACCCTCGCCACCGAGGCCGCCCTGGACGCGGCCGAGGGAGGCCGCTGGCGCACCGGAGGCACCCACGCGCTGATCCAGGCGCGACGCTAGGACGGGGGCCGGCCCCGGTTTCCGCCGGACCGGAAACAGTGCCGCCGTGCGTGGCTTTCGCACCGATTCACGCGATGGTGTGATCATGTCCGGGCCTCCGGATGCCCGCGCGGGGCCATGGGTAGGGCCCGGCCATGACGCAGCCGTTCGAACTCCCGCACTTCTACATGCCGTACACCGCCCGGCTGAACCCGCATCTGGACGAGGCGCGGGCTCACACCGTCGACTGGGCCCGCGGAATGGGCATGCTGGAAGGTTCCGGCATCTGGGAGCGGTCCGACCTCGACGCCCACGACTACGGCCTGTTGTGCGCGTACACCCACCCCGACTGCGACGGACCGGCCCTCTCCCTGATCACCGACTGGTACGTGTGGGTGTTCTTCTTCGACGACCATTTCCTGGAGACCTTCAAGCGCACGCAGGACCGCGAGGGCGGCAAGTCCTACCTCGACCGGTTGCCGCTGTTCATGCCGCTCGACCTGTCGACTCCCGTGCCGGAGCCGGAGAACCCCGTCGAGGCGGGCCTCGCCGACCTGTGGGCGCGCACCGTGCCCGCGATGACGGAGGACTGGCGCAGGCGGTTCGCCGTCTCCACCGAACACCTGCTGAACGAGTCGATGTGGGAGCTGTCGAACATCAACGAAGGGCGGGTCTCCAACCCCGTCGAGTACATCGAGATGCGCCGCAAGGTCGGCGGCGCGCCCTGGTCAGCCGGTCTCGTCGAGTACGCCACCGCCGAAGTCCCGGCGTCCGTGGCCGAGTCCAGGCCGCTGCGCGTCCTGATGGAGACGTTCTCGGACGGCGTCCATCTGCGCAACGACCTCTTCTCCTACCAGCGCGAGGTGGAGGACGAGGGTGAACTGAGCAACGGAGTCCTGGTCCTCGAGACGTTCTTCGGCTGCACGACCCAGGAGGCCGCCGAGACCGTCAACGACATCCTCACCTCGCGGCTACACCAGTTCGAGCACACAGCCCTCACCGAAGTGCCCGCACTGGTCCTGGAGAAGGGGCTCACCCCGCCGGAGGTCGGCGCGGTCGCCGCGTACACGCAGGGACTCGTGGACTGGCAGTCCGGCGGCCACGAATGGCACATGCGCTCCAGCCGCTACATGAACCAGGGCGCCACGGACGAGCCGCGGCCCTTCGCCATGGGCGGCTTCGGCACGTCCGCAGCGGACATCGGCGGCCTGCTCTCCGCGGCCGGCGCCGAGCGGATGCGCGCGTACTCCCACGTCCCGTTCCAGAAGGTCGGCCCTTCTCGACTCCCCGCGTTCCACATGCCGTTCGAGGTCACCCTCAGCCCGCACCTCGCCGGGGCCCGCGAGCGGCTCACCGGCTGGATGTACGGCACGGGCATGCTCCAGGAGGGCGTCTGGGACGAGGACAAGCTCATCGCCTACGACCTGCCGCTCTGCGCGGCCGGCATCCATCCCGACGCCACCCCCGAGGCGCTCGACCTCAGTTCGCAGTGGCTGGCGTGGGGCACGTACGGCGACGACTACTACCCGCTGCTGTTCGGCAACCGTCGTGACCTGGCCGCCGCCAAGCTGACCACCGCACGTCTGTCGGCCTGCATGCCCATCGACGGTGAGGAGGCTCCCGCACCGGTCAACGCGATGGAACGCGGACTGATCGACCTGTGGCGGCGCACCACTACGGAGATGGCCCCGGAGGCGCGCCGGACCGTCCGCGCGTCGGTGGACGTGATGACCGAGAGCTGGCTGTGGGAGCTGTCCAACCAGATCCAGAACCGCATCCCGGACCCGATCGACTATCTGGAGATGCGCCGGGCCACCTTCGGCTCCGACCTGACCATGGGCCTGTGCCGTCTCGGCCACGGCCCCGCGGTCCCGCCAGAGGTGTACCGCAGCGGGCCCGTCCGCTCGCTGGAGAACGCGGCCATGGACTACGCCATGCTCCTGAACGACGTGTTCTCGTACCAGAAGGAGATCGAGTACGAAGGAGAGGTCCACAACGGCATCCTCGTCGTGCAGAACTTCTTCGGCTGCGACTACCCGACCGCGCTCGGCATCATCCACGACCTGATGACCCGGCGCATGGAGCAGTTCCAGCACGTCGCCGCCCATGAACTGCCCATCCTGTTCGAGGACTTCAAGCTGTCGGACGAGGTGCGCGGCATCATGCGGGGTTATGTGGTCGAGCTGCAGAACTGGCTGGCCGGCATCCTGAAGTGGCACCAGGACTGCCGCCGTTACGGCGCGGCGGACCTGGCCCGGCGCGCCCACGGGTTCGTGCCCGACCAGACACCCGACCGGACGCCCGGGCTGCCGTTCGCCTGGCGGGCGGAGCCCGCCGCCCTCTGAGCGGAGCAGAGGCCGCGGTGGGTCCGCGGTGATCGAGCGCGTCCGGCGGTGCGGGGGATCCGGTTCGAACGGACCACCCCCACCGCACTCGGCCATGCCCTCCCGCCGGTCCGCCGTGCCACCGGTGCGGAGGAGGACTGCTCGAACGCGGGCGCCAGTCTCACTCGTTAGGGAACCATCGCGCGCCGGAGCGTGGGGTAGGGCAGAAGCCGCAGGCGATCCGCAGAGCATCCGCCGGAGGCGACCCATGGAACAGACCGCGTTGCGCCCCAAGCCGATGCCCGGGCAGGAACCGGGCACCGGGGAGCGTCACCCCGGCGGAGCCCGGCGACCGCACGCGGCGAAGCGGCGCGGCAGGCGGTTGGTCACGCTGCTGTTCAGTCTCTTCGTCGGGGTGGTGCTGGTGCTGTCCGGGGTGGGGCTCGGCACCGTGGGCGCGACCGTGATCGGCATGAGCAAGCTGGCCGCCCTGCAGAAGCAGGCCGGCGCGGCGGGGCAGGCGCGAGGGCCGTCCGGCGGACCGGGCGCCTCGGCGGCGCCGCAGCCGGCTGGAACCACGACGGCGTCCGGCAGCGGCGCCCCGATCGCCCCGGGGAAGGCCACCGACCCATCGGGGCGGGCTGCGCTCGGGATCGAGGCCGTCGACGCGCCCAGGGGCGGAGGCGCCCTGCTTGTCGGCGTGCACATCCCCGGTCCCGGCTACACCGCCGGTCTGGTCCGCGGCGACGTCCTGCTCGCCGTCGGCGGGACCGGGATCAAGTCGGCTGCCGACCTCGCCCACGCGGTCGCGGCCGCCGAGCCCGGCCGTGGCCTCACCCTCGACGTCCGGCACGCGAACGGCACCCGCGGACACCTGTCGGCCGTCCCGGGCGTCGCGACCTGAGGACAGCCGCTGCCCACCCGCACCTTCCGGTGCGCGGAGGGGCGGCAGGATCCCCGCCGCGGCGCGCCGTCCGCTCCGGCGGTGCGCCGCGGCGGCGCCATGGAGCGGAGCCGGCCAGGCAGTGGGGTGCACGTCCGCGGCACTCCGGAGCGGCCCGGACCGCTGTTCGAGCCTTCGAGCTTTCGAGGTGGAGGCCCGTGCCGGGGGACCGTCGTCGAACGGAGCGCGGGCGCGCCGGAGGGATCGGCTCGCGCGCGTTCCGGCGGAGGGGGAGGATGCTGCCCGTAGCCCTCTGGGGGAACTCCGCACACACGGAGGCATGGATGACCGCCGCCACACCCGCGCCCTTCACCGCCGCCGACTACGAGGCCCGTATGCGCCGCGCCGCCGAGGCCGCCGCCGACGCAGGTCTGGACGGCGTCCTGGTGGCGCCGGGACCCGACATGGTGTGGCTGACCGGATACCGCCCGGTCGAGACGGAGCGGCTCACCCTCCTGGTGCTCAGGGCCGGACAGGACCCGGCACTCGTCGTGCCCACCCTGGAGGCACCCGACGCCGCCAAGTCGACCGGCGCGCCCGCGCTGACCCTCCACGACTGGACCGACGGCACGAACCCCTACGAAGCCGCGGCGCCCCTCCTCGACCCCGCCGGCCGCTTCGGCGTCAGCGACAACGGCTGGGCCCTGCACCTGCTCGGCCTGCAGAAACGGCTCCCCGACACCCGCTACGCCGCCCTGACGGAGGCGCTGCCGATGCTCCGCGCCGTCAAGGACGCGGCGGAACTGGAGCGGCTCGCGGCGGCCGGAGCGGCCGCCGACGCGGCGTTCGAGGAGATCCGGAAGGTCACCTTCGCCGGCCGCAGGGAGTCGGAGGTCTCCGCCGACCTCGCCGCCCTGCTGCGCCGCTTCGGCCACTCACAGGTCGACTTCACCATCGTCGCCTCGGGACCGAACGGCGCCGACCCGCACCACGAGGCCGATGAGCGCGTCATCCAGCGCGGCGACATGGTCGTCCTGGACTTCGGCGGCCTCAAGGACGGCTACGGCTCCGATACCTCCCGCACGGTCCACGTCGGGGAACCGGACGACGAGGAACGCGCGGTGCACGACATCGTGCGCGCGGCCCAGGAGGCCGGCTTCCGCGCCGTGCGTCCGGGAGCCGCCTGCCAGGACATCGACCGGGCGGCCCGTGCCGTCATCGACGACGCCGGGTACGGCACGTACTTCATCCACCGCACCGGGCACGGCATCGGCGTCACCACCCACGAACCCCCCTACATGGTCGAGGGCGAGGAACAGCCGCTGGTCCCCGGCATGTGCTTCTCCGTCGAACCCGGCATCTACCTGCCGGGCCGTTTCGGGGTCCGGATCGAGGACATCGTCACGGTGACGGAGGACGGTGGACGCCGGCTCAACGACACCTCGCGCGAGATGGTCGTCGTCGACTGACGTGGACGCACCGACCGCACGGCGACCGCTTCTCCCCCGCCCCCGGACGACAAGGGCGCGACCATGAGCCAACCGCCACCGATCCCCACACCGGACACCGTCAGCCGACTGGTCCGCTCGCTGCTCGCCGACGACGGCGCCGCGGGCCCGGGACCCGACGTGCGGCCGGTCGCCGAGGAGGGCGAACACCTCACCTGGTGGGTGGGCCCCCGCCATGTGCTGCGGCTCGCCGGGGACCGCGACGCCTCCGTGCGGCAACGCCGGGAGCTGCGGTTGCGTGACCTGGTCCGCCCGCACATCGGGGTGCCGGTCCCGGTGAGCGTCGCGCGGGGCGAATGGGCGACCGGGCTGGCCTACACCCTCGACACCCGGCTGCCCGGCGCCTCCGGCGAGGAACAGGGGGTCTCGGCCGTCGGGGAGGCCGACCTGGCGGGCCTGCTGACGGGGCTGCGGGAGGTGCCCGTACGCCAGGCAGGGACCCTCGGTGTGCCACAGGCCCGGCCGCGGTCGCTGGAGACCCTGCGGTCCGCCGCGGTCCGCGCGGCCCGCAGGCTGCCCTCCGAGGAGTTCGACCCGGCGGGGCTCGACCAGCTCGCGGAGCCCGCCGCCGTCCAGCTCGCCGCGCAGTCGGGCGCCGCGTTCCTCGTCCACCACGACCTCAGGGGCGAACACCTCGTGACCGGCGCGGGCGGACGCGTGCGGGGCGTCCTCGGCTGGAGCGGCGCCGTCGTCGGCGACCCGGCCGAGGACATCGCCGGACTCGCCGTCGCCGTCGGCGCCCCCGCCGCCGTACGGGCCGCCACGCTCGCCGGCTACGGCGCCCGCCCCTGCCTGCGCGGTCTGTGGCTGGCCCGCTGCGACACCGTCGTCCGCCTCGCCGACCGGCTCCGCGGCCGCGGCGGCACCCCCGTCCCGCTCCTGGACGCCCAGCTGCGGCGCGCCTGGGAGGCCATCCTTCTGGAGCGGGTGACGGACCTGCGGGACGGGCCGGACGAGGCGCCCTAGCGGGCGCCGGCTCAATCGGCGCCCGCGCGGCGGACCGTCCGGACCCCGCGCCTCACGCCTGGGTGAGCACCACGCACGACTCGCCCGGCACGTTCAGCACGCCGTCCGTGAGCGGCCCCGCGACCGGGTCCCAGGACGCCAGCACGCGTCCCCGGCGGATACCGAGCGGAATCACCGCGGGGTCCTTGGACAGGTTCACGGCCACCCGGACGTCACCGCGTCGAACGGCAAGCCAGCGGGCCTCCGGATCGTGGGCCACCCGGACCGCCGCGAGGTCGGGGTCCGCGAGGTCGGCCTGACGGTGGCGCAGCGCGATCAGCTCGCGGTACCAGGCCAGCAGGCGGGCGTGGGCCGGCGCCTCCGGCTCCGACCAGTCCAGGCAGGAGCGGTCCCGCGTCGCCGGGTCCTGCGGATCCGGCACGTCCTCCTCCGCCCAGCCGTGCGCCGCGAACTCCCGCCGCCTGCCCCGCCGTACGGCCTCCGCCAGCTCGGGGTCGGTGTGGTCGGTGAAGAACTGCCAGGGCGTGCCCGCGCCCCACTCCTCGCCCATGAACAGCATCGGCGTGAACGGCGCGGTGAGCGTCAGCGCCGCCGCGCAGGCCAGCAGCCCGGGGGAGAGGGAGGCGGACAGCCGGTCGCCCTGGGCGCGGTTGCCGATCTGGTCGTGGGTCTGCGCGTATCCGAGGAGGCGCTGCGCCGAGATCCGCGCCCGGTCGATCGGCCTGCCGTGATGCCGGCCGCGGAAGCTGGAGTAGCTGCCGTTGTGGAAGAAGCCCGCCGTCAGCGTCTTGCTCAGGGCCGCGAGCGGCGCGCGCGCGAAGTCGGCGTAGTAGCCCTGCCCCTCGCCGGTCAACGTCGTGTGCAGCGCGTGGTGGAAGTCGTCGTTCCACTGGGCGTCGAGACCGAGACCGCCGTCCTCGCGGGAGGTGATGAGCCGCGGGTCGTTCAGGTCCGACTCGCCGATCAGGAACAGCGGCCGGCCCAGCTCGCCGGCGACCGCGTCCACCGCCGTCGACAGCTCCTCCAGGAAGTGCAGCGCGCGGGTGTCCTTCAGCGCGTGCACCGCGTCCAGGCGCAGCCCGTCGAGCCGGTAGTCGCGCAGCCACGCCAGCGCGCTGCCCACGAAGTAGTCGCGCACCTCGTCGGAGCCCGGCGCGTCGAGGTTCACCGCCGAACCCCACGGCGTCTGATGCGTGTCCGTGAAGTAGGGCCCGAACGCGGGCAGGTAGTTGCCGGACGGCCCGAGGTGGTTGTGCACGACGTCCAGGACGACGCCCAGGCCGAGTTCGTGCGCCCGGTCGACGAAGCGCTTCAGGGCCTCGGGGCCGCCGTACGGTTCGTGCACCGCCCACAGGGAGACGCCCTCGTACCCCCAGCCGTGCCGTCCGGGGAACGGGCAGAGCGGCATCAACTCGACGTGTGTGATGCCCAGTTCCACCAGATGTCCGAGCCGCTCGGCCGCCGCGTCCAGGGTGCCCCCGGGCGTGTACGTCCCCACGTGCAGCTCGTACAGGACCGCGCCCGGCAGCGCGCGCCCGGCCCACTCGGCGCGCCACGCGTACCGCTCCTGGTCGACCACCGCGCTCAGCCCGTCGGGACCGTCGGGCTGCCGTCGCGAGCGCGGATCGGGCAGCGTGGGACCGTCGTCGACCGCGAAGCCGTACCGCGTCCCGTCCCGCGCGTCCGCCTCGGCACTCCACCATCCCGGACGGCCCGGATCGCGCTCCATCGCGCTCGTGACGTCGTCGCAGTGGAGCGTCAACCGGTCCGCGTGCGGTGCCCAGACCTCGAATCGCACAGAGTTCCCCCTTGTCGGCTCAGCGTGACCCAGCCCGTCCATGGTGCTCCACGGGAGATCAATCCGCTTTCAGATCCGCCCTTTTGCCGCGTGTCCGTCGCCCATTGGGCGCGCGGACCGCCCCTGTCGGCTTCCTCTGCCCTTTACGGGTTTTCTGGACACGTCGTCGTCGCTGACCGACAATCACGAGCGTGACGTCGTCCTTCGAGTTCCACACGTACCCCGCGCGGCTGTCCGACGCGGAGCGCGACCGGGCGCTCAAGTCGCTCCGTGACGGCGTCGCCCTCGGCCGTCTCTCGCACGACACGTTCATCCGCCGCATGGAGCTGGCCCTGGCCGCCCGCCGGTCCGAGGAACTCGTCGTGCTCACCGCCGACCTGCCCACCGAGAACCGCTGGTCGAAAGCGGTCTTCGGGACCGTGGAGGCCGTCTCCGGGTTCACCGTCCGGCTGCGCAGGGCCTGGCAGGCGGAGCGGCTCCCCAAGCTCCAGCTGCCCAATCCCGGCAGCCCGTACCCGTTGCGGATAGGCCGCGACCCGGCCAGCGGGCTGCGCCTCAACCACGAGACGGTCTCCCGCGTCCACGCCGAACTGAGCAGGCAGGGCGGCGTGTGGGTGCTGCGCGACCTGGGTTCGACCAACGGCACGACCGTCAACGGACGCCGCGTCATCGGTGTCTCCGCCGTCCGGGACGGCGACCAGATCGGCTTCGGCCGCATGCTGTTCCGCCTCGCCTCGGACTGACCGGGCGCGGCCCGCCGCCGCGGACCGACACCGTCGCAGGCCCGTCGGCTCCGGGCGGCCGTTCGGGTATCGGTGTCCTCAACATCCTTCGCGCGCAGAGGTGTTGACGTGGACCATGGCCCGTGACTGACTGTAGGAACACCGTGTACACCAGGTGAGCCGACGGCACCGCACAAGGGGAGGTGTGTCCTGCCGCCTCTGCGCCGCTACCCGACCGTGCACGAACTCGGCGTCCGCGCCGCGGCGCTGGCCGCCCACCGTCCCGAGGACGTCCGGCTGCGCCGCGTGGGCACTTCCCGGGCCGGTGCGCCGCTGTGGCTCCTGTCCGTCGGACACGGCAGCCGGCAGGCCCTCGTCGTCGCCGGACCGCACGCCAACGAACCCGTGGGCGGCGCCACCGCCCTGCGGCTCGCCGAGCGGGCCCTCGCCGACCCCCGGCTCACCGAGGGCGCCGACGCCACCTGGAACCTGCTCCTGTGCCTCGACCCCGACGGCTCCCGTCGCAACGAGACCTGGCTGTCCGGCCCGTACACACTCGGCCACTACTTCCGGCACTTCTTCCGGCCCGGCTTCCTGGAGCAGCCCGAATGGCTGCCCGAGGGCGAGGACGGCCCCGTCCTGCCGGAGACCCGCACCCTGCTCGACCTCCAGGACGAACTGCGGCCCTTCCTCCAGTGCTCGCTGCACGGCGTCGACGTGGGCGGCGCCTTCGTCGAGCTGACCCGCGACCTGCCCGGACTCGCCCAGCGCGTCGCGCACAGCGCCGCCCGCCTCGGCATCCCGCGCGAACTCGGCCCGTTCGACACCCTGTACTGGCCGATGCTCGGACCCGCCGTCTACCGCGTCCCGCCGCCGCGCACCGGCGATCTCGCCGCCGCCATCACGGAGGCCGCCGTCGAGTCCACCTGGTTCCACCCGCAGCCGTACGGCACGGTGACCGCGATCGTCGAGGCGCCCATGTGGGGTGTCGACGCCGTCGAGGACCCCACCCGGCCCGCGGACCCCGACGCCGTCCTGCGCTCGGTGAGCCACACCCTGCGCCGCGACACGGCACACCTGGAGGGCGTCCTCGCGCGCGTGCGGCCCGGCCTGGGCACCTCGCCGGCGATCGACCGCCTCCTCGCCCCGGTCGACGACTATTTACTGGTCGGCCCCGGCATCGCCGACTCGTGGGACCCCGACGTGCGGGACTCCGCGACGCGCGCCCTGCCGCCCCTCGACACCGCCCGTCTGACGGCCCTGCGGCTCGCCGGACGCCGGGTCGCCCTGCGCACGGCCGGACTGCTCCACCAACTCGTGACGGTCACCGGCCGGGACCCGGGCGGTGTCCTGCCCGAGCTCGACCGGCTCATCGACCTGTGGTGCGCCGACTACCGCGACGGCTGCGGCGCCTACTGGATACCCGTCGCCCGGCAGGTCGAGTACCAGGCACGCGTGGTGCTCGCCGTGTTCGACCTGGCGGGACGGCACCCGCACGTGCGCTCCTCTTCGCGCGACTCCGGATGGGGTGCGGTACCGCGGCCCACCGCACCCGTGCGCCGCGACTGACCCGGGCGCGGCGCACGGGAGCCGGGCGACCGTTTTTCTCAGGGGGTCAGGCGGCGTCGTCGCGCGCGTGCCGGGCAGCCGCGACGACCGTACGGGCCTGGTGCTCGACCTGGTTCTCCAACGGCACCCAGCGCGCCCGGAACCGCTCGGCGAAGGCGTCGCTCCAGGAGGCGACCAGGTCCGCCAGCAGGGGAACCTCGGAGTCGTCGGCCTCCTGGAGGACGCGCAGCAGCATCGACGCGGCCCGCAGCGGAAGCCGCCGGCCGAACGCGTCGACGCTGCCCACGTACGCCATCGTCGTGTCCGGCGGGGGAGCCTGCGACCAGTCCCCGGCGAGGCCCGGCACCAGCTCCAGGGCCCACTTCGCGGCGCGCAGCAGCGCGCCGTCGGGGCCCGGCAGCCGGGGCGCGGCCCGTCCGAGCACCGCCTCCACCTGCAGCGCGTCCGTCAGCAGCCGGCGGCCCAGCCGCCGCAGCGCCGCGGCGGGATCGGGGTGCGGCGCCGGATCGTCCACCAGGTCGCTCGCCCACATCGGCACCTCCACGACCGCCGTCAGACCGCCGTAGCGGTGGGCGTGGTACCAGGTGCTGTGCCGCGCGTCGTCCGGCATGCTCGGGTACGCGGTGTCCGAGCCGGGCGCCGGCATCACATGCACCCCGGGCCCGGAGGCGGGCCAGCCCGCCGCGTCCGACGCGGCCGTCTCGACGGGGATGTGCAGCTCCGCGGCCGACTTGGCGAACGGCTCGGCGAGGCCCGGGATGTCCTTGGTCAACTGCACCCAGCTGCCGCCCAGATCGGTCCCGTGCAGGGTCACCTGGAGGTAGGGCCGCAGTTCGTCGATGACCCGGGTGAGCGCACGGGTCTCCGGCGGCAGCCGGTCGGGCGGCAGCACGGAGGGCGACCACTCCGGCTGCTCGGGACCCGCGGGACGGAAGAAGCCCAGGTGGTACTCGAGCAGCGTGCGCGGCGCGGGCGTCACATGCAGGCTGGCCCCGTCCGGGTCCGCGCAGAGCAGGAAGTGCCACGAGGTGTCACGCCGTAACTCCCGCTGCAGAAACGTGCGTTCGGCCAGGTGCAGCAGCGTCGATCCACCCGTCGGCTCGTTCGCGTGGGCGCCCGCGACGACCAGGACCGCGCGCCGCGCGTGGCCGACCGACAGCAGGTGGAGGGGTCTTCCCCCACGAGAGACGCCCACCTGCCTGAGGACGCACAGGTCCGGTCGGTGGGCCGCCAACGCCCGTGCGGACGTGACGATTTCGGGCACACTGGGGTAACGCAACTCCGGCAGGTGACTCACCCCCGACTTGTCCCGCCCTGCGTCGCTTTTGGCAGTACTCCACGCTCTTGGAGAACTGTCAAGGATTTGACGGGGCGGCGCCAGAGGGCACCAGGTGACACTTCTCCCCGCGCCGGCACCCACCGGCCGCGTGGACCGGCCCGTCCCGCACGCGCGCGCCGTCCCGAACCGGCGCGGAACGGCCCACCGGCCTGCGAAGACGGGGCGGCGGCCCGCGAGGAAGGGCGGGGGAGCCGCGCACGCGACCGGTCCCACGGCGCCTCCTCCCACGGAGCCGGCAGGACGATTCACCCGTACGGGCGTACGTGGACTGCGGTCCCCGGCGCGCGATGGTCCGCTGGGAGCAGTGCGCGCGGGTCCGGCGCGCAGATCCGAGATGGAGGCCCGCGTGCTCTGTCCACACGGCCTTCCCGGCGAAGGCGCCCCGGCCGCCCTGCGAGCCGCCCCGCCGCTGCCGACCGGCCCGCCGCCGGCCCGCCCGCTTCCGTCGCCGGCGCCCGCCGCGCACCTGTCCGACGTGCCGCCGGGTGCCCCGCCCGCCGTCCCGACGGAGCCGCCGCGTCCGGCGCGAGGGTGCCCGTACACGCCCCCGCCGGTCGGGGCCGCGCCCGTGACCGCGCCGAGCCTGCTCGACCCGGGCACCGGGCGCGACCCGTACCCGCTCTACCGCACCCTGCGGGGCCGTTTCCCGCTGTTGTACGACGAGCCGTTCGGCGCCTGGCTGATCAGCCGGTACGCCGATGTGCGTGCCGCCCTCGCCGACCCCCGGCTCGCCGCTCCGGAGCCGGGACCCGCCCTGGCCCACCTGGACACCGGCGCGCGCGACGCCCACCGGGCCCTCGTGTCCCCGGCGTTCCAGGACGGCGCGCCCGCAGCCCTGGCCGCCGGCGTCGAACGCACCGCGTACGTCCTGGCCCGTCGCCTGGCGGCCCGCCAGGAGGCCGACCTCGTCGCCGAGTTCTGCCAGTGGCTGCCCACCGCCACGGTCGTCTCCGCCCTCGGGCTGCCGTTCGAGGCCACCGCGCGCGTGCACGCCCTGTGCCGGGCGGGCCTCGACCACCTCGGGGGACACCACCCCGCGCTGGCGGCACTGCTGGGCCCCCACATCGCCCGCCGCCGCGCCCGCCCCGGCGACGATCTGCTGTCCCTGCTGTGCACGGCCCGTACCGACGGGCGGCCGCTCACCGACGAGGCCGTGACGGGCGTGGCCGGGATCCTGCTGGGCGCGGGCGGCGGCACCACCGCACGGGCCCTCGCCATGTTCCTCGCCAACCTCCTCGACCACCCACGCCAGTTGGACGCGATCCGGGACCGCCCCGAGCTGACGGACGGCGCCTGGGCCGAGTCGCTGCGCCGCGATCCGCCCCTGCAGGTGGTGCCGCGCCGCGCCCTGGAGGGGATCGGCCCGATCCCCGCAGGCGCCACCGTCGCCTGTCTGCTCGGCGCCGCGGGGCGCGACCCGGAACGTTTCGCGGACCCCGATCGCTACGACGTCTTCCGCGCCGACCCGGGCGCCCTCGCGTACGGCTCCGGACGGCACTTCTGCCCGGGCACCTCCCTAGCCCGGCTGACCGCGGTGCACGGGCTGCGGGCCCTGCTCGACGTCCTGCCGCACCTCCGCCGGGTCCCGGGGGACCGGCCCCCGGCGGAGGGGCTGGTCAGCCGCTCGCCCCGGACCCTGCCGGTCCGGCTGCGCTGACCCGCTCCAGCAGCACCGCGGGTGACGGCCCCAAGAGGTCCGCCACGCGTGCGTGCCCGGTGAACACCCGCTCCGGGACACCCGGGGAGAGCACGTCGGCCCACCGCCCCTCCGGGAGCGCGAGCCGGGTGTCGCCCCAGCCGCCCGCCTCCGCGAGCCGCAGCGACAGCCGGGTGACGGCCGTGATCACCTCTCCGGACCGCACGAACGCCAGGCAGTGCCCGGCCGCGGAACCCTCGGCGGACAGCGGCGCGTACGTCGCCACGTCACTGAAGACGTCGGGCCGCCGCGCCCGCAGCCGCAGCGCGGCCACCGTGAGCGCCACCTTCTCCTCGGAGGTGTCCCGGGGTGCGAACGCCCCCCGGTTGTCCGGGTCGACCAGCGCCCGGTACTCGCCCTCCGTGCCCTGGTACACGTCCGGCACTCCGGGCATCGTCAGATGGACCAGAGCGGCCCCGAGGACGTTCGCCCGGACATGCGGCGCCAGCGAGGCGCGGAAGTCGGCCACGCGCCGCCCGGGAGGCCCGCACGGCCCCTCCGCCACGAACGCCGCCACCGCGTCCTCGTAGGCAGGGTCCCGCTCGGTCCAGGCGGTGTGCGTGCCGGCCTCCCGGATGTGCTTCACCATCGCGTCCTGGACCCGTGCCTCGTAGACCGCGGCGGAGCCGGCCGCGTCGCCGGTGACCGCCTCCTGCGCGGGCCCGAGGCCGAACACCGTCTGCCACGCGGCCCACGCCACCTGCGGGTCCGGCATCCCGGCACCCTCACGGGACACCTCCTCCAGGACGTCGGACCAGCGGTCCGGGCACTGGGAGAGCACCGAGACGGCGGCGCGCACGTCGGCGCTGCGCTTCGTGTCGTGGGTCGACAGGACGGTCCCGCAGACCGGCCAGTCGCGCTGGAGACGCGCGCAGTAGGCGTGAAAGTCCTCCGGGGACACCGCGGGCCTGCCCGGATCACCGCCCACCTCGTTCGCGGACAGCAGGGGCACATAGCGGTAGAACGCCGTGTCCTCCACGGACTTGGCCCGCAGCGCCGACGACGTCTGCGCGAACCGGGCCCGGAACTCGGCCCGCTCCGGCCCGTCCCCGCCCCGGCCGAGCACCAGATCCCGTACGACGTCCACGGCGTGTGCCTCCTCCGGCACCGTGAACGCGGCCCTGGCCTCGTCGGCGGCCTGCTCGGTCACCACCAGGGAGGCGTCCGTGGACGGGTAGGGCCGGTACACCTCCAAACGGACCAGGAGCTCGCGCAGCGCGGCGCCGAGCGCCCAGGGGGCGTGGTCGCGCAGGGCGGGGTCGGGTGAGGCGGCGCACAGCCGGCTCGCCACGCGGGTCAGGCGGTCGACCTCCGTGGCCAGTTCGTGCGTGACCACCTTGTACGCGGCCCGCCGCACCGTCGTCTCCCAGTGGCCGCCCCGGTCGGCCCGCGGTGCCGCGAACCGTCGGTACCGGCCGAGCAACTGGCTCGCGCCCGCCGGATCGGCGAAGAGGCCGTCGACCTGGTGCAGCGCGTCGTACCCGGTGGTGCCCGCCACGGGCCACGCGGCCGGCAGGGGCTCGCCGTCCGCGAGGATCTTCTCCACCACCGTCCACCGCCCACCGGTCGCCTCGTGCAGCCGGCGCAGATACGCGTCCGGGTCCGCGAGACCGTCCGGGTGGTCGATGCGCAGCCCCTCGACAACCCCCTCGTCGAGCAGTTCCAGGATCTTCCCGTGCGTCGCCGTGAACACCTCGGGGTCCTCGACCCGCACCCCGATCAGCTCCGAGATGCTGAAGAAGCGGCGGTAGTTCAGCTCGGTGCGGGCCAGCCGCCACCACGCCGGGCGGTACCACTGGGCGTCCAGGAGCTGCGGCATCGGCAGCTTCTCGGTGCCCGCGCGCAGCGGGAACACGTGGTCGTAGTAGCGCAGTATGTCGCCGTCGACCTTCAGGTGGCCGATCTCTGCGCCGAGCCGGTCCCCGAGCACCGGCAGCAGGAGCCGGCCGCCCTGGGCCTCCCAGTCGATGTCGAACCACCGCGCGTACGGCGACTCGGGGCCCTCGCGCAGCACCTCCCACAGGGCACGGTTGTGGCGCGGGGCCATCGCCATGTGGTTCGGCACGATGTCGACGACGAGTCCGAGGCCGTGCTCCCGCGCGGTGCGGGCCAGCGAGCGCAGCCCCTCCTCACCGCCGAGTTCGGCGCGCACGCGCGCGTGGTCCACGACGTCGTAGCCGTGCGTCGAGCCCGGCACCGCCTCCAGGACGGGTGACAGGTGCAGGTGCGAGACGCCGAGCGAGGCCAGGTACGGCACGGCCGCCTCCGCCCTGGCGAAGGGGAACTCCGGCTGGAGCTGGAGCCGGTACGTGGAGGTGGGTACGACGGGGGACACCGGGCCGGGGACCACCGAGTCCGCCAACGCCGGTTCGGGACGCTCAGGTGTCATGGGGACTTACGTACCCGCCCCGCCGCCTTTCGTGTCACCCGGACGCGCATATGGCACGCGGCGTCGGCGGGGACGGCGCGTACGGGCCACGCCTGCGTGCTTGCGACGCCCGCACACGAACGCGTGCGACTCCGGGAAGGAGGCGCACGCGTTCGTGTGCCGGTGGCCCGGGCTTCCTCAGGCGGGCCGCTGAAGCACCGTCATGCTCCGGTCGACGAGGGTCAGCCGGTCCCCGGCGTCGACCTTCGCGCCCGCGCCCGCGGCGATGCCCCCGGGGAGGGAGGTGTCGACGACGACCTGCCACTGGCGGCCGTGGTCGGCCGGCACGACGAAGTCCAGGGACTTCGGCGAGGCGTTGAACAGCATCAGGAAGGAGTCGTCGGCGATGCGTTCCCCGCGCGGGCCCGGCTCGGAGATCGCGTTGCCGTTGAGGAAGACCGACAGAGCCCGGGCCGTCGCGGAACCCCAGTCGTGCTCGGTCATCTCCTGCCCCTCGGGGGTGAACCACGCGATGTCGGACAGCTCGTCGTGGGTCCCCTGGACGGGCCGTCCGTGGAAGAAGCGCCGCCGCCGGAAGACCGGGTGGTCGCGGCGCAGCCACACCATCGCGCGCGTGAAGTCGAGGAGTTCGCAGTCCTCCTCGGGCCACGGCACCCAGGCCAGCTCGCTGTCCTGGCAGTACGCGTTGTTGTTGCCGCCCTGGGAGCGGGCGAACTCGTCGCCGTGGCTGAGCATCGGCACGCCCTGGGAGAGCATCAGCGTGGCGATGAAGTTGCGCCGCTGCCGGCCGCGCAGCGCCAGAACACTCTCGTCGTCCGTCGCGCCCTCGGCGCCACAGTTCCAAGAACGGTTGTGGCTCTCGCCGTCGCGGTTCTCCTCCCCGTTGGCGTCGTTGTGCTTGTCGTTGTACGAGACGAGGTCGTTCAGGGTGAAGCCGTCGTGGCAGGTGACGAAGTTGATGGAGGCGAGGGGCCGCCGCCCGTCGTCCTGGTAGAGGTCGGAGGAGCCGGTCAGCCGCCCGGCGAACTCGGCGAGCGTGCGCGGCTCACCGCGCCACATGTCCCGCACGGTGTCGCGGTACTTGCCGTTCCACTCGGTCCACAGAGGCGGGAAGTTGCCCACCTGGTAGCCGCCCTCGCCGACGTCCCAGGGTTCGGCGATCAGCTTCACCTGGGAGACCACCGGGTCCTGCTGGACGAGGTCGAAGAACGACGACAGCCGGTCCACCTCGTGGAACTGGCGGGCCAGGGTGGCCGCGAGGTCGAAGCGGAAGCCGTCCACGTGCATCTCGGTGACCCAGTAGCGCAGCGAGTCCATGATGAGCTGGAGCACGTGCGGGGAGCGCATGAGCAGCGAGTTGCCGGTGCCCGTGGTGTCCATGTAGTAGCGGGGGTCGTCGGCCAGCCGGTAGTACGAGGCGTTGTCGAGGCCCCGGAAGGACAGCGTGGGGCCCAGGTGGTTGCCCTCGGCCGTGTGGTTGTAGACCACGTCGAGGATGACCTCGATGTTCGCCTCGTGCAGGGCCCGGACGGCCGACTTGAACTCCAGGACCTGCTGGCCGCGGTCGCCCCAGGACGCGTAGGCGTTGTGCGGGGCGAAGAAGCCGATGGTGTTGTAGCCCCAGTAGTTGTTGAGGCCCATGTCGACCAGACGGTGGTCGTTCACGAACTGGTGTACGGGCATCAGCTCCAGTGCCGTGACGCCCAGTTCCGTCAGGTGTTCGATGATCGCCGGGTGGGCGAGGGCCGCGTACGTGCCGCGCAGTTCGTCGGGAAGCGCCGGATGACGCATCGTGAGGCCCTTGACGTGTGCCTCGTAGAGCACCGTGTGGTGGTACTCCGTCCGGGGGCGCCGGTCGTCGCCCCAGTCGAAGTACGGATTCACCACGACGGACGACATCGTGTGGGGGGCGGAGTCCAGGTCGTTGCGCTTGTCGGGCGACCCGAACGGATAGCTGTACACCTCCTCGCCCCACTTGATGGCGCCGGAGATCGCCTTCGCGTACGGATCGAGCAGCAGCTTCGCGGAATTGGCGCGCTGGCCGCTCTCGGGCGCGTACCGCCCGTGCACCCGGAAGCCGTACCGCTGCCCGGGCATGACGCCGGGCAGATAGGCGTGCCGGACGAACGCGTCCGTCTCCCGCAGCTCCACGGCCGTCTCCGAGCCGTCGTCGTCCAGCAGACACAGCTCAATACGGTCGGCGGCCTCCGAGAAGACCGCGAAATTGGTACCGGCACCGTCGTACGTGGCACCGAGTGGATATGCCTCACCAGGCCAGACCTGCATGGATATGACTCTTCCAGTAGTGCCGTGCCCCTGGGGGCGAGTCCGAGTCGAGTCTCCCCGAAAGTGATGGAACCTCCAATGACTTACATCCCTCTTACCCCGCGACCAGGCATACCTCGTATGCCGAACCAGTGGGGCTTCGAACGACTCCTGGAAACGCAGGGGGAGTAGGGGGAAATGTGCGCAGGACAGTGCACCGCCATCTGGGCAAGGTGGTGGCGGGCGCGGCCATCGCGGTGGCCGGTACGGCCGTGATGATCGGCATCACTCTTCCGGGCTCGGCGGGGGCCGACGACACCGGTGGGGCCAAGGGAGGCGGGGGAACCGCCGGGCAGGCCGCGGAGCAGGGACAGGCACCCGACGGCGCGGTACGGCCCGGTGTCGTCGAGCAGGCGCCGGCCCAGGGGGAGAAGGGCACCGGACGTGACCCGCTGACCGACGACGAGATGAAGCGGGTCGAGCGCATCGCGGTGAGCCGGCAGCTCTTCGACTCCAGCGAGAACGTCGAGGGGGCGCGCGGACCGCAGCGCCTCGGCATCGACCTCACCGAACCGGAGACGTCCGAACTGGACGACCCGAACGCGCCGCGGCGCGCCGACGTCACGTTCTACGACTACAAGGACGACACGCTCGTCACCCGGACGGTCAACCTCGACACCGGAAAGGTCGAGCACACGGGCGTCCAGCACGACGTGCAGCCGCCGATCAGCCGCGCCGAGATGACCGAGGCCGCCGATCTGCTGATCGCCGACCCGCTCGGCGCGGGCCTGAAGGCCGACTACAAGGACGCGACCGGCAAGGGCCTGACCTCGTCCGGCCAGCTCATCCTGAACAGCATGGTCTACCGCGCCACGTCCGGCGCGCAGCCCGCGGTCCTGGACGCCTGCGGCGTGCACCGGTGCGTGCGGCTCTTCCCGAAGGTCAAGAACGGGCCCTGGATCGACAGCCGTGACCTGGTGATCGACCTGAGCACCCGCAAGGTCGGCAAGCTCGGCTGAGCGCCGGCTGCCCGCTCCTCCTTCCTTCCCACCTTCACGCTTTCCGCAAGGAGTCACTTCCTCATGCGCGTCAACAGAAACAGCCGTGCCCGCAGCCGGGCAGCGGCGGGCCTCTCGGTGCTCGCCCTGGCCGCCGGTGCCACGACGGCGGCGGGACCGGCCGTCGCCCAGCCCAAGGCCGCCCCGGCACCGGCCCCCGACTGCAGCGCCGCCTACCGGATCGAGCAGAAGCTCGCCACCGGCACCACCTGGCGGATGTGCTGGCACTACGAGAGCGAGGCCGGGCTCGTGCTGGAGGACATCTCCTACCAGCCCCCCGGCGAGGCAGCCCCGATCAAGGTCCTCAGCACCGCCAAGCTCGCCCAGATCGACGTCCCCTACGACGACGGCTCGGTCGAGTACAGCGACCTGACGGGCGCCGGCTTCGGCCAGGGCCTGATGGGCATGGCCCCCACCGAGTGCCCCGGCGGCACCATCAAGACGGTCAAGGTCCCCGAGGCCTGGGACCCGCAGCACGCGAACGTCAAGGGCCTGTGCACCACGACCCGTTCACGCGGTCACGCCTACCGGATGCAGGCCGACACCGGGAACAAGGTCTTCCAGCAGCAGGGCAAGGACCTGCTCGTCTACACCGTCAACAAGGTCGGCTGGTACGAGTACATCACCGAGTGGCGCTTCCAGGACGACGGCACCGTCAACATGAACGTCGGCGCCACCGGCAGTCTCTCGCCCGGTGACTACGACGCGGGCGACGGCCGCGGCTGGCCGCTCGGCAAGGGCGCCAAGGACTACGCCACCAGCCACAGCCACAACGTCTTCTGGCGGCTGAACTTCGGCCTCGACGGCTCCTCCAAGGCCAAGGTCGAGCAGTACGACTCCACGGTCAGTCCGCCCGCGCGCGGAGGCGAGGCGCCCAGCAAGAAGACCACCCTCACGAAGGTCACCAAGGAACTCGCGGGCGACGTAAAGAACTCGCGCTGGTGGCGCGTCGTCAGCAACTCCGGCAAGAACAAGGACAACCACGCCCGTTCCTACGAGCTGATCCCGGGCGCGACGACCAAGTACCTCGGCCGCACCTTCACCCAGCACGACGTCTACTTCACCGAGTACAACAAGTGCGAGCAGTTCGCCAGCGACAACCTGCGCAACTGCGGTGCCGGGCACGGCAAGTCCGTCGACAAGTGGGTCGGCGGCCAGACCCTCACGCACCCCGTGGTCTGGGTCAACGTGGGCTTCCACCACATCGCCCGCGACGAGGACCAGCAGCCCATGCCGGTCCACTGGCAGGGCTTCTCCATCGCCCCGCGGGACGTCACCGCTATGAATCCGCTCACTCCGCCGGAGCTGGCGAACCAGAACGGGCAAGTGGAACCGCGGTAGTTGGGAAACAGCCTGTCCATCGGGCTGCACCGCCGACCGCTCCCGGAGTACCCTTCCTTGATCGTTGATTGGGGCCTGGCCCCTGGGGATTGCTCGGGGGAGCGGAAGGCGGTGCGCGGGTGGGCTCGGGAGGGCTGGAGCTGCCTCCTGGTGACGCGGGTCACGAGGGGAACTCCACAGATGTCCCACCCGGCGCGGTGTCCCTGGCACGGCCGATGGAGATGGGATCCATTGGACCGGAACTGGACTGGGGTGCCGACGCCTGGCGCGAGGTGCGCACCCGCGCGCAGCGGGCCGGCCGCGCCTACATCTGGCTGAACCTGGTCGAACAGCGGCTGCGCGCGGTCGTGGCCGCTGTCCTGCGCCCCATCTACGAACCCGTCCACGGCGACGACTGGGTGGTCGCCGCCGCGGGTCCCGCCGGACAGGAGTGGGTGCAGCGCGCGGTCGCCGTACGCGAAGTCAGCCGCCGCAAGGGGTACTTGCTCGACCCGGCCGACGACAACGTGCTGAGCTTCCTCACCCTGCCGCAGCTGCGCGAGCTGATGGTGCAGCACTGGCCCTGCTTCGAGCCGTACTTCGACGAGCGCCGTGACGTCGAACTCGCCCTGGACGAACTGGAAGTGACCCGCAACGTCGTCTCGCGCAACCGCGCCCTGTCCGAGGCGGTCCTCGGCCAGGCGGAGCGGGCCGCGGGGAAGCTCCTGGAGATCCTCGGCGCCGGCAGCGACGTGCCCTCGGCGCGCCGGCTGCCCGTCGACGCCGTCGAGGAACTCGTCGGCGACCGGTACGCGGATGTCGTCGGGGTCCATTCCGACCGCGTGCGGTTGCTGCGCCAGTTCCCCGCCGAGGACCTCTTCGGGGGCGCCCGCAGGCTCGACGCGATCGGCATCGGCCTGAACCTGCTGGTGCAGAACTTCTCCGGACGCAGGCTCGTCCGCCTCGCCGAGTCCGGCTGCCGGGTCCGCCTGCTGTTCCTGAACCCCGCTTCCAGCGCGGTGAAGCGGCGGGAGCGTGAACTCGGCATCAAGCGGGGCGAGTTGAGCCGCGCCGTCGAGATGAACATCCTGCACATGCGGCGGGTGCGGTCCAAGCTGCGTGACCCGGACGCCTTCGAGATCCAGGTCTTCGACGAGACCCCCCGCTTCACGGCCTACCTCGTGGACGGGGACGGCTCGGACGGCATCGCGGTCGTGCAGTCGTACCTGCGCCGTACGCGCGGCATGGAGGCGCCGGTGCTCGTGCTCCGGGGCGGCAGCCGCACGGTCAAACCGGACGACAAGGATGAAGAGGGTCTCTTCCCGACCTATCGCGAGGAGTTCGAGACGGCTTGGGCCGATTCACGGCCCGTGTCCTGAAAGGGCCCACCTGGCGCACCCGTCCCGTCCGCACCCGTCGGTCGTCGAGCGGAACGCGGTCCCCGGATTGTCAGTGGCCCATGCGATCGTGGAGACCACTGGGGGAAAGCACCACGAAGAAGGGGGGCCACCCATGAGCTGGCACCGGGAGCTGCTGATCGGCTTCGACCTGGAGACGACCGGGACCGATCCGCGCGAGGCGCGCATCGTCTCGGGTGCCGTGATCGAGGTCAGGGGCGGCGAGCCGAGAGGGCGCCGCGAGTGGCTGGCCGATCCGGGCGTGGAGATTCCGGCCGACGCGGTGGCCGTGCACGGGATCACGAACGAGCGGGCGGCCGCCGAGGGCCGCCCCGCCGACGAGGTCGCCGAAGCGCTCGCCGACGTCCTCACCGGCTACTGGAAGACGGGCGTCCCCGTCGTCGCGTACAACGCCGCCTTCGACCTCACGCTGCTCGCCGCCGAACTGCGGCGCCACGGACTGCCATCGCTGCGCGACCGGCTCGGCGGCAGCGACCCGGCGCCGGTCATCGACCCGTACACGATCGACCGCTCCGTCGACCGCTACCGCCGGGGCAAGCGCAACCTCGAAGCCGTCTGCACCGAGTACGGCGTGGCCCTGGACACCGCGCACGACGCCTCGGCCGACGCACTCGCCGCCGCCCGGCTCGCCTGCGCGATAGCCGACCGCCACCCCAAGGTGGCGTCCCTCGGCCCCGCCGAACTGCACCGCAGCCAGATCGACTGGTACGCGGCGTGGGCGGCGGACTTCCAGAGCTTCCTGCGCCGCAAGGGCGAGGCCGACGCCGTGGTGGACGGGACCTGGCCCCTGCGCGACCTGGCCGACGAGCACGTCTGAGCCGGCCCGCCCGCCCGTCCCGAGCCCTGCCCCGTACCGCCCGTCATGGGCTCAGGCGGCGGGTCAGAAGGGGTACCAGCGGACGGTCTCGTCGCCGTCCCGCAGTGAGGCGACCCGGCGTTCGAACTCGGCCCGCGCCTTGGGATTGGCCGGCGCGTGCTGGGCGACCCAGGCGCAGCTGGCGGTCTCCCGGGCGCCCCGCAGCACCGGGCAGCCCTCCCACTCCCGGACGTCCCAGCCGTAGGTCTCGGTGAACGCGTCGTACGCCTCGGCCGGAAGTCCGTAGCGGTCGCGGGAGAGGGCCATGACCACCAGGTCGTGCTCGCGCAGATCCGCGGAGAAGGTCTCCAGGTCGACCAGCACCGGTCCGTCCGGGCCGACGTGGACGTTGCGCGGCAGCGCGTCGCCGTGGATCGGGCCCGGCGGCAGATGCGGGGTGAGCGCGGCGGCGGCCGAGGCGAACCCGTCCCGCCGCTCCCGCAGATACGCGGCGTCCGCGGGGTCGATCGCGTCGCCCGCCAGCCGCAGCCAGCGCTCCACACCGCCGAGGAGTTGCCGGGGCGGCAGGGCGAAGCCGGGGGAGGGCAGCGCGTGCACGATCCGCAGCAGTTCGGCCAGATCGCGGGGCTCGGCGGGGCGTACGGCGTCGGGCAGCCGGTGCCACACCGTCACCGGGTGCCCGTCGACCAGCAGCGGCGCCGGCTCGGCGGCCCTTACCGCGGGAACGTCCGACGCGGCCAGCCAGCCGGCGATGTCCAGTTCCCGCCGTGCCCGGTCGAGGAGTTCCGCGTCCCGGCCCACCTTCACGACCAGGCCGCCGGCGGCGAACACCGCGTTCTCGCCGAGGGCGAGGAGCGTCGCGTCCCGCGCCGGCCCGGGCAGTACGTTCGCCGCGGCCAGTACGTCCCGCGCCCGTGCCTCGTCCATCGCTCGCCTCCGTGTCCTCGCGCGCGGCCCGCGCGCTCCCGCTCGTCACGGCGTCGGGTTCACGCCATCCGTCCGTCAGTGTCGCATTGCCACAGGTCGGACCAGGTGCACGGTGTCTTGACGACCCACAGCGCCTTCACGACCATGACGGGGGCCGCCGGGACGGCCGGACCCCCATGAGCCGCCCGAAGGAGCTGAGTCACTTGACCTTGACGGCCAGGGCGGAGCGGTCGGCGCGCGGAGCGCCCCGCGCCGCGGACCGGGACGGCGGGCGCGCCGATCACGGCGCCTGGTTCCTGGTGCTGCCCGCGCTGATCCCCATCCTGGTGCTCAGCGTCGGACCGCTGCTGTACGGGATCGGGCTGGCGTTCACCGACTCCCAGTCCGGACGGACGGCGCCCACGCGGTGGGTGGGCGGTCTGAACTTCCAGGACCTTTGGCACGACACCCTGTTCTGGGAGTCCTTCCGGATCGGCCTGGTGTGGGCGGTCGGAGTGACCGTCCCGCAGTTCCTCCTCGCGCTCGGGCTGGCCCTGCTGCTCAGCCAGGAACTCCGGCTGCGCTGGCTGGCCCGCGCCCTCGCGATCATCCCCTGGGCCATGCCCGAGGTCGTCGTCGGCATCATGTGGCGGCTCGTCTACAACCCGGACGCGGGCATCCTCAACGAGACCCTGCGCGACCTCGGTCTCGGTGACGGCCGCGACTGGCTGAGCGGACTCGGTACCGCGCTGCCCGCGGTCGTCGTCGTCGGTGTCTGGGCGGGCATGCCGCAGACGACGGTCGCCCTGCTCGCCGGACTGCAGAACACCCCGCGTGAACTGCACGAGGCCGCCGCGATGGACGGCGCGGGCGCCTGGCGCCGCTTCCTGACGGTCACCTGGCCCGCGCTGAGGCCGGTCGCCCTAGCGATCACCGCGCTCAACTTCATCTGGAACTTCAACTCGTTCGCGCTGGTCTACGTGCTGACCAACGGCGGTCCGGGCGGGCGGACGCGGCTGCCGATGCTCTTCGCCTACGAAGAGGCCTTCCGTTACGGGCAGTTCGGCTACGCGGCGGCGATGGGATGCGTGATGGTCGCGGTGATCTCGGTGATCCTCGCCGTGCGGCTCGTGGCCACGCTCCGGGGAGGCGACGACATATGAGGACCCGCAAAGGAGCCCGGGCCGGGCAGTACGCGGCCCTGCTCTGCTATCTCGTCTTTCTCGCCTTCCCCTTCCTCTGGCTGATCTCCACCGCCTTCAAGCCGGCCCGGGAGCTGGCGAGTCTGCACCCCACGTGGATCCCCCGCGACCCGACGCTCGCCAACTTCCGGCAGGCCTTCGACGAGCAGCCGCTGCTGCGCGCGGCACTCAACTCCCTCACCGCCGCCCTCGGCGCGTCGCTGATCGCCGTGGTGATCGCGACGCCGATGGCCTACGTCATCGCGCGGCACCGCACCGCGCTCGCGAAGGCGGCCACCGGGTGGGTCGTGGTCAGCCAGGCCTTCCCCTTCGTCCTGGTGATCATCCCGCTGTTCCTCGTGCTCAAGAACCTGCGGCTGATCGACTCGATGACCGGGCTGATCATGGTGTACGTGGTGTGGGCGCTGCCGTTCGCGCTGTGGATGCTCGTCGGCTACGTACGGGCGGTACCCGTCGAGCTGGAGGAGGCCGCCGCGGTCGACGGCGCGGGCAGAGTGCGCACGCTGGTGTCCGTCACCGCCCCGCTGCTGGCGCCGGGCATCGTGGCGACAGCGCTGTTCGCGTTCATCAGCGCCTGGAACGAGTTCTTCTTCGCGCTGGTCCTTCTCAAGACCCCGGAGAAACAGACCCTCCCGGTCATCCTCACGCACTTCATCGGCGCGGAGGGTGTGGCGGACCTCGGACCGCTGGCCGCGGCGGCGTTCCTCGCGACACTGCCGTCCCTGGTGGTGTTCGCGCTCATCCAGAAGCGGATCACGGGCGGCATGCTCGCCGGGGCGGTGAAGAGCTGATGCGCACACGGCTTCTGACGGTCCTCGCCGTTCTCGGCATGCTCCTCACCGCCTGTACGGACGGCGACGGCGGGGCGCACGGCGTGATCACGCTGCGCTTCCAGTCCCTGGCCTGGCAGCAGGACTCCGTCACCGCCAACAAGCAGCTGGTGAAGGAGTGGAACGCGAGCCATCCCGGTATCAAGGTCGAGTACGTTCAGGGCAGTTGGGACAGCGTCCACGACCAGCTGCTGACCTCCTTCGAGGGCGGCGAGGCCCCGGACATCATCCACGACGCCTCGGACGACCTCGCGGACTTCGCGTACGGCGGCTATCTCGCCGATCTGCGCGGGCTGCTGCCGTCCCGGCTGAAGTCGGACATCCCGCGGCGGAGTTGGAAGGCGGCCACCTTCGGCGACGGGGTCTACGGCGTGCCCTTCCTCCAGGAGCCGCGCGTCCTGGTCGCCAACTCCCGCCTGCTGAAGGCGTCCGGCGTGCGCGTTCCCACCCCGGACAGGCCCTGGAGCTGGGACGAGTTCCGCTCGGTGGCGAGGAGGCTCAGCGGGAAGGGCACGTACGGCGTCGCGTGGCCGCTGAAGGAACCGGTCTCGGCGACGCTCAACCTCTCCCTCTCGGCGGGCGGCCGGCTGTTCCACCGGGGTGCGGACGGCAAGGTGACCGTGCGGTTCGGGGACGCCGACGCGGTGGTGCCGCGGACCGTGCGCGACACGGTGGCGACGGACCACAGCGCGTCGGGAACCACGCTGGGCATGGGCGGGTCCGACACGCTGCCCGGCTTCTTCGGCGGCAAGTACGCGATGGTCCCGCTCGGCTTCTCCTACCGTCAGCAGATCGCGCAGCAGGCCCCCAAGGGCTTCGACTGGCAGGTGCTGCCCGCGCCGGCCGGAGCGGACGGACTCACCCAGGGCGTGAGCCCGCAGACCCTCTCCATCGCCGAGGACAGCCCGCACAAGAAGGAGGCCGCAGCGTTCCTCGACTTCCTGTTGCGGCCGAGGAACATGGTGCGGCTCGCCCTCGGCGACTGGATGCTGCCCACCGGCACACAGGCGCTGCGCGATCCGGCCCTGCACACCGCCAAGAACGACTGGGCCACCGGCACCGCGCTCGCGGACCGGCTGAGCCCCGCGCCCGCCCAGTCCGTGCGCGGCTATCCGGAGTGGAAGGACAAGGTGGCGACCCCCGCGTTCCAGGAGTACTACAGCGGCGCGATCGGGCTCCGTGAGCTGCGCGAGCGTCTGGAGAGGGACGGGAACCTGGTGCTGGCCCGCTATCAGCGCTGAGGCAGGCCGGCCTTAATGAGTGGACGAGACGTATCGTCTCGCTTATGGTCGACCCATGACCAGTCGACGTGCCCATATCGCCATGTTCTCGATCGCCGCGCACGGCCATGTGAACCCGAGCATCGAGGTGATCAGGGAACTCGTCGCCCGCGGCCACCGGGTCACGTACGCGATCCCGCCCGCCTTCGCCGCCAAGGTGGCCGAGACCGGCGCCGAACCGAAGCTCTGGAACTCGACCCTGCCCACCGACGACGACCCGGACGCGTGGGGGACCGAACTGATCGACAACATCGAGCCGTTCCTCGCGGACGCCCTCCAGGCCGAGCCGCAGCTCGCCGCGGCGTACGCGGGGGACGAGCCGGATCTCGTGCTGTACGACATCACGGCCTATCCGGCCCGCGTGCTCGCCCACCGCTGGGGCGTCCCCCTCGTGCAGCTGTCGCCGAGCATGGTGGCCTGGGAGGGCTACGACGAGGAGGTCGGCAAGCCCCTGTTCGAGCCGCTCAAGCAGACCCCGCGCGGCAAGGCCTTCTACGAGACCTTCGCCGGCTGGATCGCCGGGAACGGCATGGACCTGAGCGTCGAGGACTTCATGGGCCGCCCCGACCGCTGCCTCGTGCTCATCCCGCGGGCCCTGCAGCCCCACGCCGACCGGGTAGACGAGGAGCGCTACACCTTCGTCGGCGCCTGCCAGGGCGACCGCGCCGCGCAGGGGGAGTGGCGGCGGCCCGCCGGTGCCGGGCGGGTGCTGCTCGTCTCCCTGGGCTCCAGCTTCACCAAGCAGCCCGCGTTCTACCGCGCGTGCGCGGAGGCGTTCGCGGACCTGCGGGACTGGCATGTCGTCCTGCAGATCGGCAAGTTCGTCGACCCCGCGGAGCTGGGCGAGCTGCCCCGCAACGTGGAGGTGCACTCCTGGGTGCCGCAGCTGTCCGTCCTGCGGCAGGCCGACGCGTTCGTCACCCACGCGGGCGCGGGCGGCAGCCAGGAGGGCCTCGCCACCGCCACGCCGATGGTCGCCGTACCGCAGGCGGCCGACCAGTTCGGAAACGCCGACATGCTCCAGGCGCTCGGCGTCGCCCGCCACCTGCCGACGGCCGAGGCGTCGGCCGCGGCACTGCGCGAGGCGGTCCTCGCGGTGGCCGACGATCCCGAGGTGGCGCGGCGGCTCGAGGAGATCCGGGAACGGATGGCACGGGAGGGCGGCACGCGCAGGGCGGCGGATCTCATCGAGGCGCGATTGCGCGGCTGAGCCGGCACGAGGGCAAGGCGCCGCGGCGGCACGGAAAGACCCCCGGAATGTCACCGTCCAGAGATCTTTCGGTGCCGCCGCGTCATGGTTGCGCGCGAACAGTGAAGTCCTGGCGCGCATCGGATAACGGTCGGGCAATTGTGTAACGCTCAGGTAACGCGGGGCTCGCCGGGCATATCCATCGACCCGGCAATCAAAGAGACGGTTACCCCTTCCAAAAGGTTGCACGGAGGGGATCTTGCGACTTTGGTAAGAGGATTCTTAGCGTGAGGTTAATTCCAGTCGAACACCAGGAAGTTGACCCATGCGATCCACACGCCGAGACATACCGCACCTCGCCGAGGTACGCCGCATCACGGAGAAGAAGCGCGACGCCTGGTGGACGGTGCTGCTCGTCGATCCGGTCGCCACGCCTCTGGTGCGGCAGCTCGCGCTGCGGACGAGGGTCACGCCGAACCAGATCACCTGGGGCGCCTTCCTCCTCGGACTGGCCTCGGCGGCCTGCTTCGCGCTCGGTGACTGGCGCTGGCTCGTCGCGGGCGCGGTCATCTACCACGTGAGCTTCATCTTCGACTGCATGGACGGCAAGCTCGCCCGGCTGACCGGTCAGGGCTCGGTGTTCGGCGCCTGGCTGGACTTCGTCTTCGACCGCATCCGGGTGGCCGTGTGCGCGGTGGCGCTGATGGGCGGCCAGTACGAGCGCACGGGGGAGACGCTGTACATCTGGCTGGCGCTCGCCGTCGTCGGCCTCGACACTCTGCGCTACATCAACTCCCTGGAGATCTTCAAGATCCGTCACTCGATGCGGAAGCAGATCAAGTCGAGGATGCGGGAGGCGCGCCGCGCGGAGAACCAGGCCGAACTGAGCTTCATGGAGGACCTGCTGCGCGACAACCCCGAGGCCGACATCGAGCAGGACATGACGAGGGCCGAGGAAGCCGCCGCGACGCGGAACGCGGAGGAGAACGCGACGGAGGTGCCGGTGGGCGTGACGCCCGTCACCCCGGCCCGTGTCATCGACCTCCAGCAGGAGTTCCGCCGGCGATTCCCGACGTATCTGCGGCTGCGGTCGTTCCTGCTGCGGCACCGGATTCGCGCCCACCTGGTGAGCGGCATCGAATTCCAGATGGGTGTCTTCATGATCGGCCCGCTGCTCGACTCCGTCATGGGGGCGACCATCGTCTCCGGCGTGCTGCTCCTCGTCTTCGAACTCGCCATCATCTACAAACTCCTGCTGTCCACCCGGGACTTCACGCGCACGATCGACTCCTTCGAGCGCGACTCGGTGGCCAAGGCCGCCTGAGCCCTCCTCGCCCTCGCGGCGGGACGGCGAGGTGGCCGGGGCGAACTCGCGCCCCGGCCACCCGATCCGACCGGCCCCCGGCGCCACCGCCGACGGGCCGGTCCTCTGTCAGGCTCCCACCCGCTCGCCCTCGACGGCGGTCGGCGGGGTCGGTGCGAGCGCCTCGGCCGCCTCGTCGTGGGTCAGGTCGGGCATCCGGTTCAGCCACTTCGGCAGGTACCAGTTGCGCTCGCCGAGCAGCGCCATCACCGCGGGGAGCAGGACACCCCGGATGATCGTCGCGTCGATGAGCACGGCGGCCGCGAGGCCCACGCCCATCTGCTTCATGGACTGCATGGACAGCGTCCCGAAGATCGCGAAGACGGCCACCATGATGACGGCGGCGCTGGTGACCACGCCCGCCGTGGTGACCACCCCGTGCCGGATCGCGTCCTTGGTGTCGCGGCCCCGCAGTCGTGCCTCACGGATCCGGGAGACCACGAACACGTGGTAGTCCATCGAGAGCCCGAAGAGGATCACGAAGAGGAACAGCGGCAGCCAGGCCACGATGGCGCCGACCCCCTCCGCGCCCACCAGGGAGGCGCCCCAGCCGTGCTGGAAGACGGCGACCAGGATTCCGTACGCGGCGGCCACCGACAGGAGGTTGAGCACGATCGAGGTGATCGCGATGGTCAGCGAACGGAAGGATACGAGCATCAGCAGGAAGGCGAAGACGACCACGAAGGCGAAGACCGGGGTCACCGAGCCGATCAGCTGGTCGTTGAAGTCGTGCGATCCCGCGACCTGTCCGGTGATCGGTGCCTGGACGCCCTCGACCTTGCCGAGCGTCTCGGGACGTACCGTGTCCCGCAGCAGCTGAAGGCTCTTCGCCGCCTTGTCCTGGTCGGAGCCGCCGACCAGCGGTACGTAGACGAAGGCCACGTTGTGCTCGGCGTGCACCTTGATGTCGACCGGCCCGCGTGAGGCGCCCGAACTGACCGCCTGCTCCCGGAAGTCGGCGAGTGCGGCCTTCACGTCGCCGGCGTTGATGTTCCGCGCCTTGACGACCACCTCGGCGGGCTCGGAGCCGCCCGGGAAGGCGTCGTTGACGCGGTTGTAGGTGCCCACGATCGGCAGCGAGTCACCGAACTCCTGGTCCAGCGTGAGCTGCTGGGTCTTCATGCCGAGGGCCGGAGCCGCGATGGCGAGCAGGGCGCCTGTCGCGACCATGAGGGAGATCGCGGGCCTGGCGAGCACGACCCGCAGGACCGCGCCCCAGAACCGGCTGCCCTCAGCGGCCGGACGCCGGTTCGTCCGGCCCCCGTTCGCGTCGCGCCGCTTGGCCCGGTTCAGGAACGGCAGGCGGCCCTTCTCGACGCGCTCGCCGAGGAGCGAGAGCAGCGCGGGCAGCACGGTGACCGAGCCGACCATGGCGACCGCGACGACCATCAGCGAGGCCAGGCCCATCGCCTCGAACTCCGCGAGCCCGGTGAAGAGCATGCCCGCCATCGCCACGCACACGGTGACACCCGAGACGATGATGGCGCGGCCACTGGTCGCGGCGGCGATCCGCAGGGCGGTCGCGGCGTCCCGGCCGGCCTCGCGCTCCTCGCGCTCACGCCGCAGGTAGAACAGGCAGTAGTCGACGCCGACGGCCAGACCCACCAGCAGCATCACGGAGTTGGCCGTGTCGCTCATCGGCATCAGATGGCTGACGACACCCATGAGGCCCATCGTCGCCATGATGGCGGTGACCGCGAGCGCGACCGGGAGCAGCGCCGCCACCAGGGCGCCGAACGCGATGAGCAGGATGCCCAGCGCCACCGGTACGGCGGACAGTTCGGCCTTCTGGAAGTCGTCGCCGAACGCGTCGTCGTACTGCTTCATCATGCTCGCGCCGCCGATCTCCTCGATCCGCAGCCCGGCGTGGTCCTTCCGGACGCTCTCGACGGCCTTCAGCACGGGTTCGACGCGCTCGCCCGCCGTGTCGGAGTCGCCGCGCATGTCGAACTGCACGAGCGCGCTGCGGCCGTCCTTCGAGATCGTCCCGGTGTCGTACGGCGAGGTCACGTCGGTGACCTTGCCGGTGGCGTCAACGGCCTCGACGACAGCGGCGACCGCGCTCCTGAACTCGGCGTCCGTGGCCTTGCCGCCCGCGTCCTTCGCCTGCACCAGCACCGACTCACTGGCCGGCTCCTCGATGCCGGCGTCCTCGATGATCTTGGCCGCGGTGTGCGTCTCGCCCTTGAGCTGGTCGCTCTCGTTGACGTCGACCCGGCCCGCCGCCGAGCCGAGACCCATCGCCAGGACGACGAACAGCACCCAGATCCCGACGGCCGCCCATCGGTGCCGGGCGCTCCAGCCGCCTGCCCGGGCGGCGATGCCCCGCACCCGTGTGTGTCCGTTTCCCATGACGGGCCAGCCCCCTTGTGCGCGGTGACAGCCCCTGCCGTCACCTTCCACCATGACGGTATGGGCCGCGGCGGAGCGTCTCGTCGTGCTGTCCGGTGAGGTACGGGCCCGTCGTCTCCTCCCCGCGGACCCCGCCACCCTCCGCACTGCGGAGGAGCAAGCCCCTTACACGTAAAGGCAGTTCTAGGGGACGCCGGTCAGGGTCGCGGGGGCCGTGTCCGATGTGCCGAACTCGAGCGCGCCTACGCCTCGGCCGTCAACGGCTCCTCGGCGTCCGGCCTTTCGGAGTCCGAGGCCAAGCGGCCGGCCGCCGACCCGTCCGTCGCGACGGTCGTGCGGAACAAGAAATCCACGTCGACGCGACCCAGGACGACCCGCCGTCCTGAGGGCTGGACGGCATCGACCAGAGCGCCACCGCCGGCGACGCCAAGTACACCTACCCCGACGCGGCGGGCACGGGCGTCACCGCGTACGGCATCGACACCGGCGTCCGCGTCGGCCACCAGGACTTCGGCGACCGCGCCTCCTCCGGCTTCGACGCGATCGACAACGACGCAGCGAACGACGGCAACGGCAACGGCCACGGCAGGCTCCGTCGCGGACACCAGCACCACCTGCGGCACCTCGATGGCCACGCCGCACGTCACGGGTGCCGCCGCCGTCCACCTCGCCGGTCACCGGGTCGCCGCCCCCGCCCGGGTCGCCGCCGCGCCCACCGCCGGCAAGATCTCCGACCCGGGCACCGGCACGCCCGACAGACTCCTGAAGGTCGTCGAGTAGCCCCATGGACCGCGGTCGTCGTGCCCACCCCCACGGGGCACGACGGCCGCTTTATGGTGTGCGGATGACGACGAAGTACGCGGCGCTGTTGCGCGGCATCAACGTGGGTGGCGCGAAGAAGGTGCCGATGGCCGAGCTGCGCACCCTGATGGAAGGACTCGGCCACGGCGACGTCCGTACGTATCTGCAGAGCGGGAACGCCGCGTTCAGCAGCGCGCACGGCGACGAGGAGAGCCTCGCCGCCGAGCTGTCCACGGCCATCGAGCAGCGGTTCGGGTTCGACGTCGGCGTCCTCGTCCGCGACCACCGCTATCTGAAGGCCGTACGGGAGGCGTGCCCCTTCCCCGCCGCCGAGCTGGAGGCCAAGCAGCTGCACGTCACCTACTTCTCGGACCCCGTCGACGCCGAACGCTTCGCCTCCGTCGAGCCCGCCGCCTTCCTCCCCGAGGAGTTCCGCCTCGGGGACCGCGCCCTGTACCTGTACGCGCCCGACGGCCTCGGCCGTTCCAAGCTCGGCGAGGTGCTGGCCAGACCCCGGATGCTCAAGGGTGTCCTCGCCACCACGCGGAACTGGAACACCGTCGTCAAACTGGAGGAGCTGACCGGTGTCTGAGCGCACCCCTGCCGTCGAGGCCGCCGTCGAGGGCGAACTGCGCCTGCTCGACCCCGAGGTCCGCCGCTCCGCCGACGTCGTCGACGCGCTGCTGCATCCCGACTTCTACGAGTTCGGCTCGTCCGGCCACATCTGGGACCGCGCCTCGATCATCGCGACGCTGGCCGCCGAGACGGAGACCGGCGGCCACAGCACCACCTCGCGCATGAAGGGCGTCCAGCTCGCCCCGGACCTCGTGCACCTGACGTTCGACACCGACGACAACGGCCGCCGCGCGCACCGCAGTTCGCTGTGGCGTCGCTCCGGCGACGCCTGGCTGCTCTACTTCCACCAGGGCACCCCCTTCGGCGCCACCGAGGCCTGACGGGCTGCGGCATTCCGGGTGGCCGCTACACCCTTCTGTGCGAGGCTCGTCGTATGCGCTACATCATCATCGGGGCGGGAGCGGTCGGCGGGGCCATCGGCGGGCGGCTGGCCGAGGCCGGGCACGAGGTGGTCCTCGTCGCACGGGGAGCCCATCTCAGGGCGTTGCGCGCCGACGGCCTGCGGCTCGTGACACCCGAGGGCCCGCGTGTCCACCGGCTCCCCGCCGTGGAGAAGCCGGCCGAACTCGGCGAACTGCGCCCCGACGACGTGCTCGTGCTCACCGTCAAGACCCAGGACGGCGAGGCCGTGCTCAGGGACTGGGGGCCCGCCCCCGTGGCGGGCGGCGGCTCGGCCGCGGAACGGCTCCCGGTCGTGTGCGCGCAGAACGGCGTGGAGAGCGGGCGTCTCGCGCTGCGCCGCTTCCACCGGGTGTACGGCGTCTGCGTCTGGCTGCCCGCCACCTTCGTCGAACCCGGCACCGTCGCGGCGGCCGGCGCCCCGCTCACCGGCATCCTGCACCTCGGCCGCTGTCCGGACGGCACCGACGAGACGCTGCGCCGGATCGCCGCCGACCTGGAGACGGCGCACTTCGAGGCGCCGGTCGTGCCCGACGTGGCGCGCTGGCAGTACGCCAAGCTCCTCGGCAACCTCGCCAACGCGATCGAGGCGGTCAGCGGCGTACTCACCAGCGAGGAGGGGTTGGAGCTGTTCACCCGGGTACGGGCGGAGGGCACCGCGGTCCTGGACGCCGCCAAGATCGCGTACGCCGGCGAGGAGGAGCAGCGCCGGGCCCGCGCCGACAAGATCACCTTCAAACCCTTCGACGGCGCCCCGCGCCGCGGAGGTTCCTCCTGGCAGTCCCTCGACCGCGGCACCGGCACGATCGAGGCCGACTACCTCAACGGCGAGATCGCCCTGCTGGGCCGGCTGCACGGCGTACCGACCCCGCTCAACGACCTCCTCCAGAGGCTGGCGAACACCTTCGCCCGCGAACGCCGCCCCGCGGGGTCGATGCCGGTGACGGAACTGGTCCGCCTCGCCGACGAGGCTGTCGCGTTTGTTCAAGAGGAGCCGCCGCCGCGTCCCTAGCGTGGTGGCCATGAACGACACGAAGAGGAACGACGCGTACAGGAACGTGCACCCGCACATGGTCGAGTGCGCCGCCGAGGCCGCCCGCGTGGCCCGCGGCGTCACCGCGGCACAGCTGGCGGAGCCCTCGCACTGTGCGGACTGGGACGTGCGCACCCTGGTCGACCACTGGGTCCTCTACACGGCGCACGGCCTGGAACACCGGGCCCTGCGCACACCGCTTCCCGACGAACTGACCGCGTGCGACTTCACCGCCGACCCCGGCTGGGCCGAGGCCTACGCCGAGCAGCTCGACCGCGCGGTCGCCGCCTGGAACGATCCCGTCGTGTGGGAGGGCGAGGTCGACCTCGGAACGGCGAGCCTGCCGGCCGTGGACATCGCCTCGATGATCGTCAAGGAGATGGCCGTGCACGGCTGGGACGTGGCCGCCGCCACCGGACAGCCGTTCCGCATCTCGGACGACGCGGCCCGCTTCGTCCTCGACGTGGTCGACACCCACGCCGAGATCTACCGCCGCTACGACGGCTTCGCCGACCCCGTGGACGTGCCCGACGACGCGCCCGTCTTCGACCGGGCCCTCGCCCACAGCGGCCGCGACCCCCGTCTCTCGGCGGTGTGAAGCGGAACCCGTCGCCGCGGGCGTCAGGATCGCCCGCCCGGTTCCTCGGGGCGCCGCCGACGAAGCGCCGACGCAGCGACGGGACGCCGGATCAGGCGCCGAGCGCCGCCAGGGCCGGCATCCGGGCCTCGTCGTAGCGGTCCAGCAGGACCCGGGCCACCTCCGGCGCGGGACCGAGGACGTCGGCGAGGACGTCCGCCCGTTCCGCGCCCCGCGCGATACGGTCCGGGAGGAAACCGGGGGCCAGTACGTACGGGGCGACGGCCACGCGCTCGCAGCCCAGCGCCCGCAGTTCGCGCACCGCGTCCTCGGTGCGCGGCAGGGACGCGGAGGCGAACGCGGGCCGCACGGCGCACCAACCGGTGTGCCGCCACTCCCGCGCGATTGCTGCGATCACCGCGATCGCCTCCGGGTCGGTGGACCCCGCCGAGGCCAGCACGACCCCGGTCGAGGACTTGTCGGCGGGCGTCAGCCCGGCCTCGTACAGCCGGCGTTCGAGCGCCGCCGTCAGCAGCGGCGACGGGCCGAGCACCTCCGCCTGGCGCACCCGCATCCTGGACGGTGCCTCCCGCAGCACCGCGGGGATGTCCGACTTGGCGTGGAAGGCGCGCGTCAGCAGCAGCGGCAGCGCCACCACGTCCCGCACACCCTCCGCATCCAGTGACGCCAACACGCCCTGGACGGACGGGATGTTGAAGTCGAGGAAACCTGTCTCGACGCGCAGGCCCGGGCGCGCGGCACGCACCCGCCGTACCAGGGCGTGCACCGTCGCGGCATGCCGCGGATCGCGGCTGCCGTGGGCGATGACGACGAGGACGGGACGCTCGGGCCTGCTCATGACGGTGTCAGCCCTTCACCAGGAGTCCACGGCTGCGCAGTACATACCGCTCCACCGGACTGAAGATCAGCAGGTCGATGGCGATGCCGACGAACAGGATGAGGAAGATGGCGAGGAAGACCATCGACATGGAGCTGGCGTTGCGGCCGTTCTCCAGCAACTGGCCGAGGCCCACGCCGAGATCGGGGGAGGAGGCGATGATCTCCGCGGCCATCAGCGACCGCCAGGAGAACGCCCAGCCCTGCTTCAGACCGGCGAGATAGCCGGGCAGCGCGGCCGGCATCACGATGTGCCAGGTGCCGCGCAGGCCGGTCGCGCCCATCGTGCGGCCCGCCCGCAGGAACAGCGGTGGCACCTGGTCCACTCCCGACACCAGGCCGTTGGCGATCGACGGGACCGCGCCCAGCAGGATCACCGCGTACATCATCGAGTTGTTCAGACCCAGCCAGATCACGGCCGGCGGCACCCAGGCCACCGACGGGAGCGACTGGAGGCCGGACAGGATCGGGCCGATCGCGGCGCGCACGAACTTCACCCGGGCCACCACCAGACCCAGCGGGGTCCCGATCACCAGGGCGAACAGGAAGCCGAGCAGACCGCGCGAGACGCTGGTCCAGATGTAGTCGAGCAGCGTGCCCTGGAGCCAGGCGTTCTCGACCTCGCTCCACACGTCCGACGGCGAGGGCAGCTTGGTCGGGTCGTCGACGATCTTGAAGGTGATCAGGGCCTGCCAGGCCACCAGCACCACCGCGGCGGCGACGAGCGGCGGCAGCACCTTCTGCCGGAACGTCGTCCCGAAGGACCTGCGGCGGGTGACGGAGGACTCCAGCGCGTCGAGTCCCGCCTCCAGACCGCCCAGGCCGTCGGTCTCCTTGACGGCGGCGTCGGCCTTGGTCTCAGTGCTGGCCATGGCGGCGGATCTCCCCACGCAGTTCTTCGGTGATCTCGATGGACAGTTCCGCCACGGGGGCGTCCTCGATGCGGCGCGGCTGCGGGATGTCGACCGTCCACTCGCGGGCCACGCGCCCGGGGCGGGAGGACAGCAGGACCACGCGCTGCGCGAGCCGCACCGCCTCGCGCACGTTGTGCGTGACGAACAGGACGGACACGCCCGTCTCGCGCCAGATCCGGGTCAGTTCGTCGTGCAGCACGTCCCGCGTGATGGCGTCCAGCGCCGCGAACGGCTCGTCCATCAGCAGGATCTGGCTGTCCTGCGCGAGCGCCCGCGCCAGCGCCACACGCTGGCGCATACCGCCGGACAGCTCGTGCACCCGCTTGCCGTACGCGCCCTGCAGCCGGACGAGTCCGAGCAGTTCCTCGGCCCTGTCGCGCCGCTCCGCCTTCGGAACTCCGCGCAGACGCAGGGCGAGTTCGATGTTCTTGCCCGCGGTGAGCCACGGGAACAGGGCGTGCTCCTGGAACATCAGGGCGGGGCGCCCATGGGTCGTGATGTCACCGGCGGAGGGCTTGTCGAGCCCCGCCACCAGGTTCAGCAGGGTGGACTTGCCGCACCCCGAGGCCCCCAGGAGGGTGACGAACTCGCCCGGCGCGACATCGAGGGTGATGTCGTCCAGGACGAGCTGGGGCCCCGCAGGTCCGGCGAAGGACTTCGAGACGTGCTCGATGCGGGCGGCGTACTCCGTCGTACCGACGCCGTCCGCGGCCTTGGCGAGGGTCGTGGCCATGGTCGTCACCTCCTGGGAACTCTTCGGGATCCGGGCTTACTTGACGCCGAGACCGGCGTCTTCGACCGGGCTCTCGCCCGCGTCCTTGAGGACCTTGTTCAGGAGCGTGAGGTCGTAGATGCCCTTCAGGTCGGGCTTCTCCAGGAGACCGGCCTTCACCGCGTGGTCCGCCTCGCTGGTCAGGGTGGAGGCCAGCGGGTCGTTGGTGATCTGGATGGACTTCCAGGCCGGGTCGAGGACGTCGGCCGGCAGGGCCTTGCCCGAGTCCGCCTCCAACTGCTTGTTCGCCGAGGCCTTCGCCTCGTCCGGGTTGGCGTTGATCCACTTGTTGGTCTCGACGGAGCCCTTCAGGACCGCCTCGACGACCTTCGGGTGCTCCTTGAGGAACTTCTGCGACACGATGATGTTCGTGATCACGAACTTCTTGTCGGGCCACAGGTCCGACTCGTCGAGCAGTACCTTGCCGCCCTCGGCGACCAGCTTGGACGCGGTCGGCTCCGGCACCCAGGCGCCGTCGATGGAGCCGGACTTGTAGGCGTCCGGGGTGATCTTGTTGTCGGTGCGGACGACCGAGACGTCGCCCTTGCCGCTCTGCGCGTCGACCTTCCAGCCCTGCTCCGCCGCCCAGTTGAGGAACGCGACATCTTGGGTGTTGCCGAGCTGCGGTGTCGCGATCTTCTTGCCCTTGACGTCCTTCAGGGACGTGATCTTCTTGGGGTTGACCACGAGCTTGACGCCGCCCGAAGCCGAACCGCCGATGATGCGCAGGCTCTTGCCCTGGGACTTCGTGAAGCCGTTGATCGACGGAGAGGGGCCGATCCAGCCGATGTCGATGGACCCCGAGTTGAGGGCCTCGATCTCGGAGGGTCCGGCGTTGAAGATCTGGTACTTCGCCGAGGTGGCGCCGAGCTCCTTCTGGAGGAAGCCCTTCTGGTTGCCCACCAGCGCGGTGGCGTGCGTCAGGTTGCCGAAGTAGCCGATCTTCACGGAGTCGAGTCCGTCGATCTTCTTCGATCCGGCGGCGACCTTCGCCTTGGTGTCGTCCTTGGCGTCGGAGCCGTAGCTGCACGCCGCGAGGGCGAGCAGGGGGAGCGCGGTGGCGACGGCGAGGCCGCGGCGCACCAGGGCGGAGCGGTGGGAGCGGATGGCAGGCACGGGAGGTGTTCCTCTCGTTGGCCCGGCGGTCACGCCTTTCTCAGGTCGTGGCCGGGAGGTCGGCAGGTCTTCGTCTTCGCAGGCTGTGGGGGGACGGGGCGCGCAGGCAGTGCGCGTACGTCATCGCGCACATCGCGCGACTCCGCCCTGCCCGCTGCCGAGGGCGCCGCTGCCGACGCGGCCGCCCTCCTTCGCGAACGTGGACCAGTAGTCGATAGGGGTCATGTCAGAAGTCCCACCCGTCGTCGTCGGCGTCGTCCTCGACCGGCTGCGGCGCGGCGAACGACTCGCCGACCATGCCCGCGGTCAGGGTCGTGCCGTCGGCCGGGTCGATCAGGATGAACGCGCCGGTGCGCCGGGAGTCCGCGTACGCGTCGAGCGGGAGCGGCTCGGCGGTGCGGATCTTGACGCGGCCGATGTCGTTGGCGACCAGCCGGCCCGGGTGCGGGTGCAGCGACAGGTCGTCCAGGGTCAGCCGGGACGGGATGTCCTTGACGATCGCCTTGACCGTGCGGGTGCCGTGCTTGAGCAGGACCCGGTGGCCGACGGTGAGCGGCTCGTCCGCCACGTGGCAGACCGTCGCCTCGACGTCCTGCGTGGTCGGCGGCGCGTCCTTGCTCGGCACGAGCAGGTCACCGCGGGAGATGTCGATGTCATCCTCCAGCAGGAGGGTCACCGACTGCGGGGTCCAGGCGACGTCGACCGGGGTGCCCAGCAGGTCGATGCCGGCCACCTTCGAGGTGCGTCCGGACGGCAGCACGGTGACGCTCTCGCCGACGCGGAACGTACCGGCGGCGATCTGGCCCGCGTACCCCCGGTAGTCGGGGTGTTCGGCGGTCTGCGGGCGGATCACGTACTGCACGGGCAGCCGAGCGTGGCAGTGCGCCAGGTCGTGGCTGACGGGCACGGTCTCCAGGTGTTCGAGCACCGTCGGGCCGCCGTACCAGTCCATGTTCGCGGAGGGTTCAACGACGTTGTCGCCGGCCAGCGCCGAGATGGGGATCGCGGTGATCTCGGGGACGCCCAGCTCGGAGGCGTACGCCGTGAACTCCTCGGCGATCGCCGCGAAGACGGTCTCCTCGTACGCGACGAGGTCCATCTTGTTCACCGCGAGGACCACGTGCGGGACGCGGAGCAGGGCGGCGACGGCGGCGTGCCGGCGGGTCTGCTCGATGACGCCGTTGCGGGCGTCGACGAGGACGACGGCCAGGTCCGCGGTGGAGGCGCCGGTGACCATGTTCCGGGTGTACTGCACGTGCCCGGGGGTGTCGGCGAGGATGAACCGGCGCCGCGCGGTCGCGAAGTAGCGGTACGCGACGTCGATCGTGATGCCTTGCTCCCGCTCGGCGCGCAGACCGTCGGTGAGCAGGGCGAGGTCCGGGGTGTCCTGGCCGCGGCCGGCCGAGACGCGCTTCACGGCCTCCAACTGGTCCGTGAGGATCGACTTGGAGTCGTGCAGCAGCCGCCCGACCAGGGTGGACTTGCCGTCGTCGACGGAACCGGCGGTCGCGAAGCGCAGCAGCGTGGTGGCCGACAACTGCTCGACCGACAGCGGCTCGGTGGGTTCGGTGGTGCTGGTCATGTCTAGAAGTACCCCTCGCGCTTGCGGTCTTCCATCGCGGCCTCGGACACCTTGTCGTCGGCGCGGGTGGCGCCGCGCTCGGTGAGGCGGGAGGCGGCGATCTCGGCGATGACGGCGTCCAGAGTGGTCGCCTCGGAGTCGACGGCGCCGGTGCAGGACATGTCGCCGACGGTGCGGTAGCGGACGAGCCGCCTCTCGACCGTCTCGCCGTCCTTCGCACCGCCCCACTCACCGGCGGTCAGCCACATGTTGGCCCGCTGGAAGACGTCGCGCTCGTGCGCGAAGTAGATCTCGGGCAGCTCGATGCCCTCGCGGGCGATGTACTGCCAGACGTCCAGCTCCGTCCAGTTGGACAGCGGGAAGACACGGACGTGCTCGCCGGGCGCGTGACGGCCGTTGTACAGCTGCCACAGCTCGGGACGCTGGCGGCGGGGGTCCCACTGGGAGAACTCGTCGCGCAGCGAGAACACCCGCTCCTTGGCCCGGGCCTTCTCCTCGTCGCGGCGTCCGCCGCCGAAGACGGCGTCGAAGCGCTCCGCCTGGATCCTCTCGGTGAGGGGGAGGGTCTGCAGCGGGTTGCGGATGCCGTCGGGACGCTCGCGCAGTACACCGCGGTCGATGTAGTCCTGCACGGAGGCCACATGGAGCCGCAGCCCGTGCTCCTCCACCGCGCGGTCGCGGTAGGCGAGGACCTCGGGGAAGTTGTGCCCGGTGTCCACGTGCAGCAGCGTGAAGGGGATCGTGGCGGGCGCGAACGCCTTCAGCGCGAGGTGCAGCATGACGATGGAGTCCTTGCCGCCGGAGAAGAGGATCACCGGCCGCTCGAACTCGCCCGCGACCTCGCGGAAGATGTGCACGGCCTCGGACTCCAGGGCGTCCAGGTGCGACAGCGCGTACGGGCTGCTGTCCGTGTCCCCGGTGACACTGGCGACGGTCGTCATGCGAGACCCCTCTCGGTGAGCAGCGCGTGCAGCGCGGCCGCGGACTCCTGCACGGTCTGGGTGTGCGACGCGATGCGCAGATCGGGCGACTCGGGCTCCTCGTAGGGATCGTCGACGCCGGTCAGGCCAGAGATCTCGCCCGCGGCCTGCTTGGCGTACAGCCCCTTCACGTCACGCACCGAGCAGACCTCGACCGGCGTCGCCACGTGCACCTCCACGTAGGCGGTGCCCCCTGCCTGGTGGCGGCCCCGGACCGCCTCACGGCTGTCCGCGTACGGCGCGATCACGGGCACGAGCGCCTTGACACCGTTGCGTGCCAGCAGTTCGGCGAGGTAGCCGATCCGCCGTACGTTCGTGTCGCGGTCCGCGCGGGAGAAGCCGAGGCCGGCGGAGAGGAACTCGCGGACCTCGTCGCCGTCGAGCACCTCGACACGGTGGCCCTCCTCGCGCAGCCGGCCGGCCAGCTCGTACGCGATGGTGGTCTTGCCGGCACTCGGCAGACCCGTGAGCCAGACGGTGGCTCCGGTCGTCACTTGCTGCTCCTGGGAGATCGTGGGGTCCGGGGCCGTCGCGGCTGCCGTCGTCGGCGTCATCCGTGCAGCCCGCACTCGGTCTTCGAGCGGCCGGCCCAGCGGCCGGCGCGCGCGTCCTCGCCCGCCAGCACCCGGCGGGTGCAGGGCGCGCAGCCGACGGAGGCGTAACCGTCCGTCAGCAGGGGGTTGGTGAGGACGCCGTGTTCGGCGACGTACGCGTCGACGTCGTCCTGCGTCCAGCGGGCGATGGGCGAGATCTTGACCTTGCGGCGCTTCTCGTCCCAGCCGACGACCGGGGTGTTCGCCCGGGTCGGGGACTCGTCGCGGCGCAGGCCGGTCGCCCAGGCGTCGTAGGCGGTCAGGCCCTCTTCGAGCGGCTGGACCTTGCGCATCGCGCAGCACAGGTCGGGGTCGCGGTCGTGCAGCTTCGGCCCGAACTCGGCGTCCTGCTCGGCGACCGTGCGGCGCGGGGTGAGCGTGATGACGTTGACGTCCATCACGGCCTCGACGGCGTCGCGGGTGCCGATGGTCTCGGGGAAGTGGTAGCCGGTGTCGAGGAACACCACGTCGACGCGGCGGTCGCCGGGGAACGCGCGGGAGGCCAGATGGGCGACGACCGCGTCCTCCATCGAGGAGGTGACGCAGAACTTCCCGCCGAAGGTCTCCGCGGCCCAGCGGAGGATCTCCAGGGCCGAGGCGTCCTCCAGATCACGCCCGGCCTGCTCGGCGAGGTTCTTCAAGTCCTCGTCCGTACGCTCTTCCTGAAGTGCCGTCATATCTCCGCCCCTCCACGGTCGTCCTGCCGAAGACCCCGGGACAGCAGCCCGAGGAACTTCAGATGGAAGGCCCGGTTGCACGCCGCGCATTCCCACGCGCCGTGGCCTTCTTCGCTGGGTCGCAGGTCCTCGTCCCCGCAGTAGGGGCAGTAGAACGGCGCTGCTCGCTCGCTCATGACAGCGCCTCCTCGGAGGCGCGCGAGGCCCAGACGGCGAAGCGCTCGCCGCCCTCGCGCTCCGCCTGGAAGCGCTTGAGGACCCGCTCGATGTAGTCGGGCAGTTCGTCCGAGGTGACCTTCAGGCCGCGGACCTTGCGGCCGAACCCGGCCTCCAGGCCGAGCGCGCCGCCCAGGTGCACCTGGAAGCCCTCGACCTGATCGCCCTGCTCGTTGAGGACCAGCTGGCCCTTGAGACCGATGTCCGCGACCTGGATGCGGGCGCAGGCGTTCGGGCAGCCGTTGATGTTGATGGTGATGGGCTCTTCGAACTCGGGGATGCGGCGCTCGAGTTCGTCGATCAGGGAAGCTCCGCGCGCCTTCGTCTCGACGATCGCGAGCTTGCAGTACTCGATGCCGGTGCAGGCCATCGTGCCGCGCCGGAAAGTGGAGGGACGGGCCGTCAGGTCGAGCGCTTCCAGGCCCTCGACGAGCGAGTCGATCCGCGTCTCGTCCACGTCGAGCACGATCATTTTCTGCTCGACGGTCGTGCGCAGCCGGCCCGAGCCGTGTGCCTCGGCCAGTTCGGCGATCTTCGTCAGGGTCGCGCCGTCCACGCGGCCGACGCGCGGCGCGAAGCCGACGTAGTACAGGCCGTCCTTCTGGCGGTGCACGCCGACGTGGTCGCGCCAGCGGGCGACGGGCTGGGCTGGGGCGGGCCCGTCGACCAGCTTCCGCTCCAGGTAGTCGTCCTCCAGGATCTGGCGGAACTTCTCCACACCCCAGTCGGCGACCAGGAACTTCAGGCGGGCGCGGGTGCGCAGCCGCCGGTAGCCGTAGTCGCGGAAGATCGACAGGACGCCGATGTGGACGTCCGCGACCTCGTCGAGCGGGACCCACGCGCCGAGACGCTGGCCGATCTTCGGGTTGGTGGAGAGCCCGCCGCCGACCCAGAGGTCGAAACCGGGGCCGTGCTCCGGGTGGTTCACGCCGACGAAGGCGACGTCGTTGATCTCGTGTGCCACGTCGAGCAGCGGCGAGCCCGAGATCGCCGTCTTGAACTTGCGGGGCAGGTTCGAGAAGTCCTTGTTGCCGATGACCCGGCGGTGGATCTCCTCGATCGCCGGAGTGCCGTCGATGATCTCGTCCTCGGCGATGCCGGCGACGGGAGAACCGAGGATGACGCGGGGCGTGTCACCGCAGGCCTCGGTCGTGGACAGGCCCACGGCCTCCAGGCGGTCCCAGATCTCCGGGACGTCCTCGATGCGGATCCAGTGGTACTGCACGTTCTGCCGGTCGGTGAGGTCGGCGGTGCCGCGCGCGAACTCCTGCGAGATCTCGCCGATGACGCGCAGCTGCTCGGTGGTCAGCCGGCCGCCGTCGATACGGACGCGCAGCATGAAGTACTTGTCGTCCAGCTCCTCCGGCTCCAGGATCGCGGTCTTGCCGCCGTCGATCCCGGGCTTGCGCTGCGTGTAGAGCCCCCACCAGCGCATCCGGCCGCGCAGGTCGTTGGGGTCGATCGAGTCGAAGCCCCGCTTGGAGTAGATCGTCTCAATGCGTGTCCGCACATTGAGACCGTCGTCGTCCTTCTTGAACTGCTCGTTGCCGTTGAGGGGGGTGAAGTGACCCACGGCCCACTGACCCTCGCCACGGTGACGGCTCACCTTGCGGCGGGGCGCGGCGTCGGGATTCTGCGGGGTGGCGGCCATGGCTGTTACGTCCTTCGAGACTGCGGGACAGGTCTGACTGCGGCTCTGACCTGCGCGCACGGGCGCATACGGAGGTATGGGCGCGTGCCTGCGCGGGGAGTGCAGAAAGGGAGGGAAGTCGGCGCTGCTGTGCTGATCAGCTCGCCGGACAGATGGCGCTGGACATGCGGCCGAGGTCGACGTGCCGCCGACTCACCAAGGCAATCCCAGTTCCAGACATGACGGAAGCGTGTCACGCGGATCTCGGACCAGTCCACCATCGTCCAAGATGTGGACACCCTTGTCCCGCATGACGAGACAAGGGTGTCCCCGGTCACAGAACCGGGTTCGCGCGCGTGCGCGGGGAGGAGAGGGAAGCGCGCGGGTCAGGCGCTGTGGGCTCCGGGCCACGGGCCCGGGGTGGCCACCTCGCGCTCCTCCTCGACCTTGGTGTCGAAGAGCTTGAAGCCGCGGCGCAGGTAGTTGTCCATCGCGTGCTCGCCGTCCTTGCTGCAGGTGTGCAGCCAGACGCGCTTGGTCTCGGCCGCTCCGGGCCGGCGCTCGGCCAGGTCCCAGGCGCGCGCGGTCCCGTAGGACAGCAGGTGGCCGCCGATGCGGCGGCCACGGAACGCGGGGATGAGCCCGAAGTAGACGATCTCGACGACCCCGTCGTCCTGCGTGCCCAACTCGACGTAGCCCGCCGGGGTTCCCCGGTCGTAGGCGACCCAGGTCTCCGCGCCCGGCTTGTCCAGGACCTCCTGCCACTGCGCGTACGTCCAGGAGAGCCGGTCGGTCCAGCGGATGTCGCCGCCGACGGAGGCGTACAGGAAGCGGCTGAACTCGGGGGAGGGGACCTCGGCGCGGACGATGCGGACGTCGCCGTCGGGGGCGATCGCGGGGAGCAGGTCGGTGGGTGCCGTCTGCTCCAGGGACCAGGTGGTCACGCTGACGTTGCTCATGCCGGTCAGGGAACCACGAGCGCGGGCGCCCCTCCAAAAGCCGCCCCGGGCGGCCGGGGGTCGCCGCTACTCCACCGACTTGTCGACCGACGACAGCGGCACCGCGTACAGCACCCGCTGCGCCGCCGTGTCCGTGAGGGTCCACAGTTCGCCGGTCTGCGGCCAGTAGGAGAAGGCCCCGGGGCCGAGACCCCAGCAGGCGTGCGACTGGTCCGCGGTGCAGGTGGCGGCCTGGGCCCCGTCGCCGTTCTGCCGCCACAGCGAACCGCGCAGGCTGCCGCTCCCGGACGGCCGGCCCACGTACCACCGGGCCTCGCGCGCGCCGGCGGACCGGTGCGAGAGGACGCCGGACACGCCGGTGCCCTTGGTCGAGTAGGCCTCGACCGCGTCCACGTGTCCTTGGGCGTCGGCGAGCAGCCCCGTTCGGTACGCGGCGGTGCTGAACGGATAACGCCAGACGCGTGTCCGCTCCGCACGGCCGGCGGCGGCCTCCGTGGCCACCAGGCTGGCCGGTGCGGTCGTACGGTCCAGGGAGAGCGAGCCGAAACAGGGGACCGTCCGGTCACGGCCGCGCGTACAGGAGCCGCCCTCCGGGTCGTACGAGCCGATGGCGGGCATCACGTAGCGGTAGCCGGCGGCCGAGTAGCCGGCGCCGGTCCGGCCCACGGCGGTGCCGTCCACACCGGTGCGCAGCACGCGGTGGAGGTCGAAGACGAGGAGCCCCGCGCCGTGCGCCGCGGTGACGATCAGCTTGTCCTGGTACCAGACCATGCCGCCGAGACCCGAGCGGACCGCGGTGAAGTCCTTGCCGCCGGAGCGGGGGGCGACCAGCAGGACCCAGCGGTACCGGAGCGCCTCCGGGTCGGTGGCGTCGACGAAGGCGACCTTGGCGAAGGCGTCGCCCCGCGCCGTCGGGGCCGTTGCCCCGCCGCGGTGGGTCCAGCCCGCCAGGATCACCCGGCGGGTGCCCCACTGTCCGGTGACGTCGGCGTCCCCGGAGGTGGTCACGGAGCGCGGCCGCCACTGCGCGGTCCGCGCGTCCGCGCGCTCCCAGCAGTACGCGCGCGTGGCCGTCGGTTCGACGGGCAGCGCGGACCGTTCACGCGCGGAGCAGTCGGCGGTGTTGCGCAGGGCGTGGTCGGTGTCGTCCAGGACGCCCTCCACGCCGACGTTGCCGCCCATGTTCCCGCTGAGCGTGTCGAGCGACTCCCGGGAGGTGAGGTTCTCGTGCAGGCGCAGCTGCTGGGAGGCCGAGCCGGTTCGGAGTGCGGTGAGGCCGCCCGGGCTGTTGCCGCCGGTGGCCTGCGAGGTGCTGATCAGGGTGGCGGCCGCGGTGAGCGCGAGCGCGGTTCCGGCAAGGGTGGCGCGCAGCGCCTGACCCCTTCTGCGACGACGGTGCCTGCCGCGCTGCTTCATGCGTCCTCCCGACTAGGCCAACTGCCTCCCCCGCCGAGGGCGTTGACGGAGAGACGGGTGGGGTGGCCTGTGAAGGGGATGCTACGACAGAGACCCCCGGGCCAGGACAAAGTCCACGGAAGACGCTCACTAAATACGCTCGCGTCATACCCTTCGTCCCTACCGCGGGGAGACGGAAGGCCTGCCGGCCCCCGCCATCCGTCCGCCGCCGCCCCGCTCTCAGGACCGTCCCGGTCCGGCCGCCGACCGGGCTCCGAGCACCGCCGGCGCCGTCGAGTGGGGCAGCAGGTCAAGCGGGTCCTCGGGCAGCTGGACCGCCACCTCCACCTCCTCGCGGAAGCGGTAGGGCCGGTGGTCGAGGAGTCCCGTGAGCCGCCGCCGTACGCGGGACAGCTCGGCGCGGACGGTGACCGTGCGGGTCGGGTCGCCGAACAGGTCGACCGCGAGCTGCGCCGCGCTGCGTCCCTGCCGGTGCACGGCGAGGACGTACAGCAGCTCCGCGTGGCGCGGGCTCAGGTCCTGGGCCCAACTGCCCGCCGTGCCCGAGACGGTGACGCGGGGCCGCCGCGGGTCGGTGAGGTCGAGGAGGATCCGGGCGGCGCCGGCGCCTGCCTCGTCCTCGTCCCCGGTGACCCGCAGCAGCCAGCCGCCCGGCATCGGCTCGGCGACGCACGTCCCGAGCGTGGGCAGCCAGGTCCGGCCCGCGCCGAAGTCGTCCGGCAGCGGGACCCGGCCGACGGGTGGCATCCCGGTGACGGCGGCGAGCCAGCCGTGGGTGTCCACCACCATCGCCCGGCCGGACAGCCGCGACAGCAGGGGGGCGGCGACCGCGCGCAACCGTTCGATGGCGGTCAGATGCCGGGTGCGCAGTTCACTTTCGGCCAGCCGCGACACCGTGTCGACCAGAGCGAGCGTGGCCGGGTGGAAGGTGGTGTCCGGGCCGCTCACGTCGACGATTCCGAGCAGCCGCCCGTCGCGCGGGTCGTGGACGGGAGCCGCCGCGCACGTCCACTCGTGCAGGGCGCGGACGAAGTGCTCGGCCGCGTGCACCTGCACCGGGGCGTCCACCGACAGGGCCGTGCCGATGGCGTTGGTGCCGGTGGTGTCCTCGCTCCAGTCGGCTCCCTCGGCCAGGCAGACGGCGTCGGCGCGGCGCAGTACGCCCGCGTTGCCCTCCCGCCACAGCACCCGGCCCTCCGGATCGGCGACCACCATGATCTGCAGCGAGGCGTCGGCGACCGCTCCGAGCCCGGCGCTGAGCGTCGGCAGCACATCGGCGAGGACGGTGGACGTCCGCCGGTGTTCGAGTTCGTCCGACTGCAACCGCACGCTGTCCGTTCCCTGTTCGGGATCGATGCCCAGACGTCTCATCCGCAGCCACGACTGGCCGATCACCGGCCGTGGAGCGATCAGCGCGCGTCCGCCCTTGACCGGCGCCGCCCAGCCCGCGCGGAGGGGGGCGGACGTTTCGGACGCGTCGAGCGGTGCGAACGGGGTGGGACGGATCGATGTGGTCTTCACAGGGCACTCCCGGAACGAGGACCGCGGACGAGCCACGACGCCGCCGTCCTCCCACATCGTGCCTGCTCTCGGCCCGGCCCGCGTGGACTTCGCACAAGGTGCACAAAGGAATGCAACGGTCTGCAACTCTCGCCAACGGTCACAAGGTTCCCTGAAACTGACAGCGACGCCGCCTGAGCGGCGTCCGAGCTCCTGAACGGGGCCAAGGCGGGGGTGGTGCCGTGTCGGCGCAGCACCACCCCCGCGCCGGAGCCCGTCAGACCCCCGGCCGGGCCCGCTCCACCACCGTGGCCAGATCCAGACTGTGCGGCAGCGTGCCGAACGCGGAACCCCAGTCCCCGCCCAGCCGTGACGCGCAGAACGCGTCCGCGACCTCCGGCGGCGCGTACCGGACGAGCAGTGAACCCTGCAGCACCGTCGCGATCCGCTCGACCAGCCGACGGGCCCGGCCCTCGATGCCGTCCAGGTCCGCGAGTTCGGCCAGCAGGTTCTTGATGGCGCCGTCCAGCCGGTGGTCCGCCCCGCGCGCCTGCCCCACCTCCCGCAGATAGGCGTCCAGCGCCCCCGGCTCGCGCTGCAGCGCGCGCAGCACGTCCAGCGCCTGCACATTGCCCGCGCCCTCCCAGACGGAGTTGAGGGGCGACTCGCGCAACAGCCTCGGCATGCCCGACTCCTCGACGTAGCCGTTGCCGCCCAGACACTCCAGCGCCTCCGCCGCGACCGGCGTACACCGCTTGGTCACCCAGTACTTGGCGGCCGGCACCGCGAGCCGCAGGAAGGCCCGCTCCTGCTCACTGTCGTCGTCGTACGCCGCGGCCAGCCGCATCGCCAGCGTGGTGGCGGCCTCCGACTCCAGCGCCAGGTCCGCGAGGACGTTGCGCATCAGCGGCTTGTCGACGAGCCGGCCGCCGAACGCCTCGCGGTACGTGCAGTGGTGGACCGCCTGCGCGACGGCCTGCCGCATCAGCGCGGCCGAACCGAGCACACAGTCCAGCCGGGTCGCCGCGACCATCTCGATGATGGTCCGCACCCCGCGGCCCTCGTCGCCCACCCGCCGGGCCCAGGTCCCGTCGAACTCGACCTCGCTCGACGCGTTGGAACGGTTGCCGAGCTTGTCCTTGAGACGCTGGATACGGAAGACGTTGCGGGTGTCGTCCTCCAGCACGCGCGGGACCAGGAAGCACGTCAGGCCGCCCGGTGCCTGCGCCAGTACGAGGAAGCCGTCCGACATCGGTGCCGAACAGAACCACTTGTGCCCGGTCAGCCCGTACGTCCCCTCCTCGGCGAGCGGCCGTGCCTCGGTCGTGTTGGCCCGTACGTCGCTGCCGCCCTGCTTCTCGGTCATGCCCATGCCGAAGATCACGCCGGACTTCCGGGAGGCCGGCCGCAACTCCTGGTCGTAGATCGTGGACGTCAGCCGCGGCTCCCACTCGGCGGCTAGCGCCGGGTCGGTGCGCAGCGCGGGAACGGCCGCGTGGGTCATCGACAGCGGACAGCCGTTGCCCGCCTCGGCCTGCGCCCAGACGACGAAGCCCGCCGCCCGGCGCAGGTGCCCCCCGGGCCGGTTCCAGGCGGAGGTGAGCCCCGCCGACACGCCCTTGCCGAGGAGCCGGTGCCAGGCCGGGTGGAAGTCGACCTGGTCGATCCGGTTGCCGTAGCGGTCGTGGGTGCGCAGCTTGGGCGGATTCTCGTTGGCCAGCGCACCCCACTCCTGCACCTGGGCGGAACCGGAGGACCGGCCGAGGGCGGACAGTTCGTCGCGGGCCTCGTCGAGAAGCCCTGGATCGAGATGCCGGTCGACCGCCTCGGTGAGGGCCCGGTCGGCGGCGAATACGTCATATCCGACCAGGGGCGGAGCCTGGTTGGTCACGGTGTGGGTGCTGGCTGCCATACGGATACGGTAAGGACGTGCACCAGGCAAAAGAAACACCTGAACGGCCCCGCCCGGGCCGCTTCCACCGCGCACGCGCGCTGTACCGGAACGTTTCGAAGCGCAGGACCGCCTGGCTGCTGCTCAAGGACACCGTCAACTCGTGCATGGAGTACCGGATCCTGGGACTGGCGGCCGAGGCCGCCTTCTTCACGCTCCTGTCCGTGCCGCCGCTGCTGCTCAGCATGATCGGGCTGCTCGGCTACGTGGACGACTGGACGGGCGCCGACACCATCGCCAGTCTGGAGTCCAACCTGCTGGAGGCGTCCCGCACGGTCCTCACCGAGAAGGGCGTGCACCAGATCGCCGAGCCGATCCTGCACGACGTGATGAAGGGCGGCCGGCCCGACATCATCTCGCTCGGCTTCCTGTTCGCCCTGTGGTCGGGCTCGCGCGCGGTGAACGTCTTCATCGACACGATCACCGTGATGTACGGCCTCGACGGCACCCGCGGGATCGTGAAGACCCGGGTCATGTCGTTCCTGCTGTTCATCGTGGCGCTGCTGATCGGTTCGGTCGCGCTGCCGCTGATGGTGGCGGGACCGGACGCCGTGGTGAACTTCGTGCCGTGGTCGACGACCGTCGTGCAGGTCCTCTACTGGCCCGTCGTCATCGTGCTGTCGGTCGTCTTCCTGACCACGCTCTACCACGTGTCCGTGCCCGTCCGTTCACCGTGGGTGGAGGACGTGCCGGGCGCCCTGGTCGCCCTCGCCATGTGGGTGCTCGGCAGTTTCCTGCTCCGCATCTACCTCACGAACACCGTCGAGGGCCCCACCATCTACGGCTCGCTCGCCGCGCCGGTCGCCGTCCTGCTGTGGATCGGCGTGTCCGCGTTCGCCGTCCTCGTCGGCGCGGCCGTGAACGCCGCGATCGACCGTGTCTGGCCGGCCGCCGCCACCGCCGCCGCCCGCGCCGCCAACGAGCGGATGCGCGAGGCCCAGGCCGCCCAGTACGTGGCGCGCGTCGCCGCGACCCGCTCGTACGACTCCGATCCGGACGACCCCGACATGCCCTCCGAGTTCCCGGAACGCTGGTCGCGCTTCCTGCCCCCGGAGGACGTGACCTCCCGCCTGCGCACCCACGTCAAGAACACCCACCACGGCCACCGCGCCGAGAAGGACGGCGAGGAGCGCCCCCCGCACGACACCCCCTGACCCTCGCGTCCGTCAGGCCTTCCACGCCCCGTCCGCGGCGGCCTCCCGTGCGAACTCCGTGAAGTCCCGCGGCGCCCGCCCGAGGATCTCCCCGACACCGTCCGACAGGTGGGAGTTCCGGCCGTCGAGCAGGCTCCCGAACAGGTCGACGAGGAACGCGACCTCCTCGGCGGGCACCCCGAACCCCGCGAGGACCGCGCCGTACTCCCGTGCCGACACCGGGGTGTACGTCATCGCCCCGCCCGTGGCCGCGGAGATCTCCGCCACCGCCTCCCGGAACGTCAGCAGCCGGGGCCCCGACACCTCCACCTCCCGGCCGGCGAACCGCTCGCCCCCGGTCAGCACGGCCACCACGACGTCCGCGATGTCCCGGACGTCCACGAACGGCTCCCGCACCTCACCGGCCGGGAAGACCAGCTCCCCGTGGCGCAGCCCCTCCACCAGCGGGCCCTCGCTGAAGTTCTGCGCGAACCACGACGCCCGTACGACCGTCCAGTCCGCGCCGGACGACCTGAGCGCCTCCTCCGTCGGCACGGCCTGTTCCTCGCCCCGCGACGACAGCAGCACGAGGCGCCGCACACCGAGCCCCACCGCCTCCCGGGCCAGGGCGCCGACCGCCTCCGTGGCGGCCGGCGAGCCCACGTCCGTGGGATGCGCCAGGTACGCCGCGTCGGCGCCCGCGAGCGCCCCGGCCCACGTCGAGGGCTCGTCCCAGTCGAAGCCCGTCGCGCGCGACCCGGGCCGCACCGTCAGTCCGGCCGCCCGCGCGGACGCCGCGACCCGGCTCCCGGTCCGCCCCGTCGCCCCCGTCACCAACACCGTCATGTTCCGCGTGTTCTCCGTCATGCCTCCGAGTCAACTGCCGCGCCGGGCACGGAACCATCGCCGAGCGGCTCGTTCCCATAAGCGGACGTCCACGGCTCGCCCGGTCCGTCTACGCTGGCGCCATGGACGCTCGCCCGGGCTCGAACCCGCTGACGCGGGGGGACCCCCTTGCCGGCCTGCTGGAGGGTCCCCGCGCGCGGGGCGCCTTCATGATCCGCGCGTGCTTCGACCCGCCCTGGTCGCTGCGCGTCGAGGACCGCGCCCCGCTGACGATCATGCTCGTGGTGCGCGGCGACGCCTGGGTCGTACCGGACCGCGGCGAGCGGGTCCGGCTGCGGGCCGGCGACCTCGCCATCGCCCGCGGTCCCGACCCGTACGTCTGCGCCGACGACCCCGACACCCCCACGCAGGCCGTGATCCTGCCGGGCGGCGAGTGCTCCTACCCCGACGGGCGCTCGCTCAGCGGCCACTGGGACCTCGGGGTGCGCACCTGGGGCGACCGGCTCGACGGCTCCACCGTGCTGCTCATCGGCACGTACCTCATGCGGGGCGAGGTCGACGGCCGGCTGCTGGACGCCCTGCCGCCGCTGCTGTCGCTCACCTCCGACGTGTGGGAGTGCCCGCTCACCTCGATCCTCGCGGACGAGATGGTGCGCGACGAACCCGGACAGGAGGTCGTCCTCGACCGGCTGCTCGACCTTCTGATGATCGCCGCCCTGCGGGCCTGGTTCTCCCGCCCGGAGGCCGCGACGCCCGCCTGGTACCAGGCCCTCGCCGATCCCGTCGTGGGCCGCGTCCTGCGGATCGTGCGGGACGATCCGGCACTCCCCTGGACGGTCGCGACGCTCGCCGCCAAGGCCGGTGTCTCGCGCGCCGCCCTGGCCAGGCGCTTCAGCGAACTCGTCGGGGAGCCCCCGATGACCTACCTGACCGGCCGGCGGCTCGCGCTGGCCGCCGACCGGCTCCGCGAGAGCGACGACACCCTGGAGACGATCGCCCGCCACGTCGGCTACGGCAGCGCCTTCGCCCTCTCCAGCGCCTTCAAGCGGGTGTACGGCGTCAGCCCGCAGGAACACCGGACGGGCGCGGCGTAGCCTGGCACCCATGTACGCGGAACGGGCCTCCCGGCTGCCGGGCGCGGTCGTGTGGAGCCGCGTCCCGGGCCTTCCCGGTCCCGGCCCGGAGAGCGGGAGCGAGGGACCGGGCGCCGACCCCGGGCATCCGCCCGCGGCCACCGTCGCGGCCGTTCTGCCGGACGGCTGCATGGACCTGCTGTGGACCGAGGGCCGCCTGCTGGTGGCCGGTCCCGACACCGGCCCGTACGTCCCGGACGAGGTGTCGTCCGGCGGCGGCTGGGCGGGCGTCCGCTTCTTCCCGGGCACGGCCCCCACCTACCTGGGTGTTCCGGCGGACGAACTCCGCGACCGACGCGTCGAGTTGATCGACCTGTGGCCCGCCTCCGAGGTGCGCCGCCTCGCCGCGCGGATCGACGCGGCCGCCGACCCCGTGACCGCGCTCGAAGAGGTCGCCCTGCGCCGGGCGGCCGACACCGAGCGGCCCGATCCGGTGCTCCTGGAGGTCGTGGCCGCACTCGACGGAGGCCACCCGGTCGCCCGGACCGCTGACGAACTGGGTCTGGGCGCACGCCAGTTGCACCGACGGTCCCTCACGGCCTTCGGCTACGGACCCAAGACCCTGGCCCGCGTGCTGCGCCTGCAACGCGCCCTCGCCCTGGCCCGGGACGGCGTGCCCTTCGCGGAGACGGCGCTCCGCGCCGGATTCGCCGACCAGGCCCATCTGGCCCGTGACGTAAGGGAGTTGGCGGGCGCGACGCTCGGTGAGCTGGTCGCCCACCGGTAGCCGTCCGGACTACCGCGCGGGTGAACCGTCCCCGGGCAGCGGAGCGAACAGGTCCACAGCGTTGCCGTCCGGGTCGTGCACGACGGCGTACCGCATGCCCCAGAACGCGTCCCAGGGCTTCAGTTCGCCGTGATGCCCGGCGCCGACCAGTTCGTCGTACACCGAGTCGACCTCGGCCGGGTCGTCGCAGCGGAAGGCGAGCGACACCCGGCCGCCGCCGGACGGGGGCCGCCACCCCGGGTGGAAGGACCGGACGGTCTCCTCCGTGTCGAGCGCGAGACGCAGTCCGCCGGGCAGCCCGGCCTCGACGTGCGGCTCGGCCTCGGCACCCGCGGGGAAGTCGAACCCCAGCCGGCGGTAGAAGGCGAGAGAGGCGGCCATGTCGGAGGCGACGAGGCCGATCACATCGAATCGAGGAGTCATACGGCCACGCTAGGCGGACCCGTGAGATCAGTCTTGAAGGAAACGGACACGGCGGGGCGCGCGCGGGGGCGGCTCACGCCGTCACCCCCGGACGCCCGGCGAGACGGCCGCCGGACGGGGTCCGATGGCAGGCGCCCCGATCGGGGCCGCCACTAGGCTCCGGGCATGACATTCCGCGTCCTCGTGTACACCCGTACCGCCGACTACCGGCACGACTCCATCCCGGCCGGGATCGCCGCCGTGCGGGCCCTCGGCGAGGCGTACGGGTTCGCCGTCGACGCCACCGAGGATCCGGCCGTCCTCGAGGCTCCCCTCGACGCGTACGCGGCGGTCGTCTTCCTGTCGACCAGCGGCGACGTGCTCACGCCACCCGGGCGCGAGCGGCTCGCGGCCTACGTCGACGGGGGCGGCGGGTTCGCCGGGGTGCACGCCGCCGCCTGCACCGAGTACGACTGGCCCTACTACGGAGAACTGCTCGGCGCCCGCTTCGCCCGGCACCCGGACCTCCAGCCGGGCCGCGCCGTCGTCGAGGACCACGGACATCCGGCCACCCGACACCTGCCTCCCGTCTGGGAGTTCACGGACGAGTGGTACGACTTCCGGGCCGCTCCCCGCGGTTCGGTACGCGTCCTGGTCTCGGCCGACGAATCCTCCTACGAGGGCGGGGGGATGGGCGACGAGCATCCCCTGGCCTGGTGCCGGACCCAGGGCGCGGGCCGCGTCTTCTACACCGCCCTCGGACACACCGCGCAGGCCTACGACGACGAGGACTTCCGCCGGCATCTCCTCGGCGGTATCACCTGGGCCGCGGCAGGACCCGGGGCCGACCCGGTGGTGGCGCGCTGACCAGGGCCGTACCGCGATATCGGCCGAATGGGGACGTCCGCAGGAATACCGGGACGTGATGTGATGCCCTGATCCTTACGACTCGCGACGATGAGGAGCTGGTCCCGGATGGTGGTGGACGCGGTGGAATCGGCGGAGACGAAGGACCCGGTGGTCGCCACCCCGCACGGAAGGGTCCGCGGCCGGTACGAGAACGGGATCGCGGTCTTCCGGGGCATCCCCTACGCGGCTCCGCCCTTCGGCCCCCACCGCTTCCGCCCGCCCGTGCCGCCCGAGCCGTGGGACGGCGTGCGGGACGCGGGCGCGTTCGGCCCGACGCCGCCGAAACCGCCGTACTCGGAGGCGTTCGGGCGGCTCCTGTCCGACCCCAGCGTCCCCGGCGACGACTGTCTCAACCTGAACGTGTGGACACCGGCCCCGGATCCCGCCGCCCGGCTCCCCGTCATGGTCTGGATCCACGGCGGCGCCCTCACCCGCGGCTCCTCGGCGGTACCGGTCTACGACGGGCGCGCGTTCGCCCGGGACGGCGTCGTGTTCGTCTCCATCAACTACCGCCTGGGAGTGGAGGGTTACGGCCTCTTCCCGGACGCCCCCGCCAACCCCGGGCTGCGCGACCAGCTGGCCGCGCTGGAGTGGGTGCGGGCGTCCGTCGCCGCGTTCGGCGGTGATCCCGGCCGGGTCACCGTCTTCGGCGAGTCCGCGGGGGCCATCAGCATCGGCGCGCTGCTCGCGAGCCCACGCGCCCAGGGGCTCTTCCACCGGGCCGTCCTGCAGAGCGGCCCGCCCGAGGCGAGCGATCGCGACAAGGTCCGCCGGATGGTCCGCAGGATGGCCGCCCGGCTGAAGATCCCGGCGACGGCCGAGGCGTTCGCCACTGTCGACCGCGACCTTCTCCTGCGCACCCAGGCCGAGGTCGGCCGGCTCAGCAGTCCCGTCCTCGGCGGTCCCGCCTTCGGCATCGTCGTCGACGGCGACCTCGTCCCGCGCGACCCGCTGGAGGCACTCGTCGGGGGCGCCGCGCCGGACGTCGGCCTCCTCCTCGGCTGGACCCGCGACGAGTACCGGCTGTGGCTCGTGCCGGGCGGCCTCCTGGAACGCGTGGACCGCCTCGGCCCGGTCGCCCTCGCCGGCGCCATGGCCCGCTGCCACTGCGGCCACGAGGTCCCTCGCGGCTACCGCGCCCTCCACCCGGACGCGGGGACCGCCGACCTCGTCGGCCAGATGGTCACCGACCACATCCTGCGGGTCCCGCTGCACCGCCTTGCCGACGCCCGCGACGGCCGCCCCACCGCCGCCCTCGACGCGGACGCCCGGGGCGTCCCGCGGGCTCCGGCATATGTCTACGAGTTCGCCTGGCCGTCCAACGTGCCGGACCTCGGCGCCTGCCACGCCCTGGAACTGGGCTTCGTCTTCGACACTCCCGACGCGCCCGAGTCGGAGAAGCTCGCGGGCGAGGGAGCCCCGCAGGAGCTGGCGGACGCCATGCACGGCGCGTGGGTGCGGTTCGCGGTCGACGGCGATCCGGGGTGGGACGCGTGGGACGGCTCGCACCCGGTCCGGGTGTTCGGCGTCGGCGACCCGCACACCGTGCACGGCCTGCGCGACCGCGAACTCGCCCTGTGGGAGGAGGAGGCGGCGCGGCCGTCCGCGCCCACGGCCGAGCCGGCGGACGGGCCTCTCGAACCCGAAGGTCCCGCGCGCCGGACCTTCGGCACGACGACCCGCATAGGGGCACCGCTGTCCGCTGTCCGCCGCTTCCGCAGGTCGGGAGCGCGGGGCGGCCCGGAGGGCGGCACCGGGCGGCCGTGACCGGTGGGGCGCTGCGGGCCGCGCCGGTGGACGGCCGGGGTGAGAAGCGCCGCCGCCGGCGAGCGGGGCCGGACACCGGCGGTGTCGCTCGCCGCGGCGCACGGCGTGTGCCGGCCGGGGTCCTGCGCCCCCGCACCGGGCGGGGCCGATGGTCCGGACCGACCGAGGTGAGGGGCCCCGTACCGGGCTGGGCCGGCTCTTGCCGGCCGGGTTCAGGAGGATCGTAGGGACGGGGCGAGCGACCCCGCGCCGGTCGGCGTCAAGCGCCCCGTACAGCTGTCGCGATTCCCGTGATCGCCTCCGGACCCACCCGGCAGCAACCGCCGACGAGCCGCGCCCCGCCACGCTCCCACCCGGCGACCTGACCCGCCGTGAACGACGAACTGCCGGTCCAGGCGCGGGCCTCGGCGTCCCAGGCCTCGCCGCTGTTCGGATAGACCACGACGGGCTTCCCGGTCACCCGGGCCGCGACGGCGATCGCCGCGTCCACGTCCTCGGGCGCACAGCAGTTGATGCCGACGGCGACGATCTCGTCCGCCTCGGCGGCCGGTGCGAAGGCCTCCTCCAGCGGCTGGCCGGCCCGCGTCCGGTCACCGGCGACGCTGTACGACAGCCACGCCGGGACGCCGAGCCCGCGCACAGCCCTCAGCAGGGCCAGCGCCTCGTCGGCGTCCGGGACCGTCTCCAGGGCCAGCACGTCGGGACCGGCGGCGGCCAGCACTTCGAGGCGCGGGCGGTGGAACCGCTCCAGCTCGTCGACGCTCAGCCCGTACCGCCCCCGGTACTCCGAACCGTCCGCGAGCATCGCCCCGTACGGACCGACCGACGCGGCCACCCACAGCGGCCGCGCGACCCCCTCGGCGTGCGCGCGCCGGGCGGCCTCGCGCGCCGACTCGACGCTCAGGCCGAGGAGTTCGCCAGCCCGCTCGTGCGTGATGCCACGCCGCGCGAAGCCCTCGAACGTCGCCTGGTAACTGGCGGTGATCGCTACGTCCGCGCCCGCCTCGTAGTAGGCGAGATGTGCTTCGACGACCGCCTCGGGCCGCTCCGCGAGCAGCCGTGCCGACCACAGCGCGTCACTCAGGTCGTGCCCGGCCGACTCCAGCTGGTTGGACATGCCGCCGTCGAGCACCACCGTGCCGTGGGAGAGCGCCTCGGCGAAGGTGCGGGGGGTGTCACCGGCCACGCGGCCGGCCGTGTCGCTGGTCATGCCACGACGCTAGTCGATCCGGACGGCACCCCGCCGAGAGGTCCACGGCACCCTGCCGCGGAGGGGGCGGGCGGTGGCAGGATCAGCCGGCATGGAATTCTCCGAGGTGGTCCGTCGCCGCCGCATGATCCGGCACTACTCCGACAAGCCCCTGACCCCGGAGGCCGTGGAACGCGTCCTCGCCTCCGCGCTCCGCGCACCCTCCGCCGGCTTCTCGCAAGGCTGGGCGTTCCTGGCCCTGACCGACCCGCCCGACCGCGCCCGGTTCTGGCCCTTCGTCCCCACCCGGGTGGAGAAGACGCCGACCATGCAGGACGCCCCGCTGGTCGTCGTACCGCTCGCCCACAAGGCCGCCTACCTGGAGCGCTACGCCGAGCCCGACAAGGGGTGGGAGGACCGGGCGGAGGCCCGCTGGCCCGCCCCGTACTGGTTCGTCGACACCGGGATGGCGTCTTTGATGATGCTGCTCACCGCGGTCGACGAGGGGCTCGACGCCTGCTTCTTCGGGATCATGCCGGAGCAACTGCGGCCCTTCCGGGCCGAGTTCGGCATCCCCGCGGAGTACGCGCCCATCGGCGGCATCACCGTCGGCTACCGGTCCGACGACGTTCCCCCGCAGAGCCCGCTCGTCGAGGAACGCCGACGCGGTACGGCCGAGGTCGTCCACCGGGGGCACTGGGGGCTGCACGCCTGACACGGCGACGACGGCCGCCCCAGAGGGTGCACGCCCTAGCCTGGACGCATGCTGCGAGACGTGTTCGACGAGGACGCCGAGCTCTACGACCGCTCCCGTCCCGCCTACCCGCCCGCCCTGGTCGACGCTCTGATCGGCGACGTGGACCTGACCCCGGACACGCGTGTCCTGGAGGTGGGCCCGGGAACGGGACAGCTGACCGTGCCCCTGGCCCGGACGGGCTGCCGGATCACGGCGGTCGAACTGGGGCCCTCCCTCGCGGCGGTGACCCGGCGCAACCTTCGGCCGTTCCCGGAGGCCCGCGTCGAGGTCGCCGCGTTCGAGGAGTGGACCCCGCCGGGCCCCGTCTTCGCACTGGCGGTCTGCGCCACCGCCTTCCACTGGATCGACCCGGCCGAGCGGGTGCCCGGGATGACCGCCGCCCTCGCGCCGGGCGGCACCCTCGCCCTGATCACCACCCACCATGTGGCGGGCGGCTCCGAGGAGTTCTTCGCCCGGGCCCAGGGATGCTACGAACGCTGGGACCCCGCCACCCCGCCCGGCCTGCGCGCGTCGGACGAGAGCGACGTCGCCTCCGACACCGGTGAACTCGACGCCTGCGACCGGCTCGGGCCGGTCGGGATCCGGCGCTTCTCCCGCGAGATCACGTACACCACCGAGGCCTACCTCGACGTCCTGCGGACCTACTCGGGCCACCGCGCGCTGCCGGCACCCGCCCGCGAGGGCCTCCTCGCCTGCCTCGCAGGCCTGATCGACAACCGGTACGGCGGCAGCATCACCAAGCGCTACCTGCACGAGCTGATCACGGCCCGCCGGGTGGAGCGGCAGGGTTCCTAGCCGCCGTCGTCCGGGCGGCCGGCCCTGAGCGGGGTGGTGAACCGGGCAGGGCACCCCGGGGGTCTAGAAAGCGCTTGCCCGGAGGATGTAGCGTCCTGCCGCCAGGTCGTTCCGTCCCGGCGCACCGCCCCGCCTGCCCGGACACCCCTGAGACAGGACGCCCAGCTGATGCCCGCCGAGCCCGCCGAGGACCGCACCCTGAGCCCGTACACCGGCCGTACGCGCGGCCACTGGGAGGCGACCGCCGACTCCCTGCTCGCCGCCGTGGCGCCGTACGCGACCGACGGGGGAGCCCTCTACCACCTCCCCGGAAACCGCGCGAGCGCCTCCGGAAGGCTCTCCGACGGGCTGGAGGGCTACGCCCGGACGCTGCTGCTGGCGGGCTTCCGCAGGGACGAGAAGGTCCTGGAGCGGTACGCGGACGGGCTCGCCGCCGGGACGGCGGGAGTCTGGCCCCGGGTCGAGCACCGCAGTCAGCCGCTCGTCGAGGCCGCGTCCGTCGCGCTCGCGCTCCGGCTGACCCGCTCCCAGCTGTGGGACCGCCTGGACGACGGTGTGCGTCAGCGTGCCGCCGCCTGGCTCGGCGACGCGCTGAGGGCCGAACCCTGGCCCAACAACTGGGAGTTGTTCCCGGTGACGGTCGGCGGCTTCCTCCAGGACGTCGGCTACGAGCCTGACCTCTCCCGCGCGGTGATCGACCGCGGCCTGGAGCGGATCGAGCAGTGGTACCTCGGCGACGGCTGGTACACCGACGGCCACGGCCGCAAGTTCGACTACTACAACGGCTGGGCGATGCACCTCTACCCGGTGCTGCACGCCTGGCTCGGTGACGACACCCGCCTCCTCGACCTGTACGCCGGCCGCCTGGAGGCTCATCTCGGCGACTATGCCCGCCTGTTCGGCGCCGACGGGGCGCCGATGCTTCAGGGCCGCTCCCTGACCTACCGCTTCGCGGCCACCGCCCCGTTGTGGCTCGGAGCGCTCACCGGCCGCACACCGCTGTCCCCGGGGGAGACCCGGCGCCTCGCCTCCGGCGCCCTGCGCTACTTCCTCGACCGGGGCGCGGTCGACGGCGACGGTCTGCTCACCCGCGGCTGGCGCGGCCCCGACGAGGCGTTCCTGCAGGACTACTCCGGCCCCGCTTCCCCGTACTGGGCGAGCAAGGCGTTCGTCTGCCTGTTGCTGCCTGCCGACCATGAGGTGTGGACGGCGCGGGAGGAGCCGGGCCCGGCGGAACGCGCCGATGCGGTCACCGCGGTCCGTCCGGCCAACTGGCTGATCCAGTCGACGCGTTCGGACGGTCTGGTCCGCCTCCACAACCACGGCAGCGAGGACGCCCGCTACGACCCGTACTACACGCGGCTCGCCTACTCGACCGTCACGGAGCCCTCGTCCTCGTACGACAACAGCGTGATCGTCGGTGGCGACGCGGGCCGTACGGGGATCGAGCCGCTGGGCGTCGGCGAGGGCTGGGCGGCGTCCCGGCACACCGTCGGGGAGGGCGTCGCCGTGGCCGGCCTCGTCGTCGCACGGGGTGCGGTGGAGGTGCGGGCCCACCTGGTGTCGGGCGCGGCCCCGGGGACGCCGGTACGGGTCACGGGCTGGGCGGCGCCGGTCGGAGCTCGCTCCGAACTCCGCGCGGTTCACGGCCTGTCCGGGGCGGGTGCGTCCGCGGACGGTCTGCCGGAGGCGGCGGGGACCACGGGAGCCGACACCTCCCTCTTCGTCGCCCTCGTCCGTCTCACCGCTGAGCCGGACCCGCGCCCGCTCACGGATCTGGTGTCGGTACGGGTGGCACCGGTGGAGGACGCGGGACCCGGCGCGTACGACCTCACGGTGACCTGGGCACCGGGCGACGAGGCGACCTTCCGGTTCACCGCCTCCGCCGACCATGTAGCCCCGTCGCCGGAGGGGCCGGAGGGGCCGGAGGGGCCGGAGACACGGGAGCCGTCCCGGGGGCCCTCCCCGAGAGTGTTCGTCCGAACTCCCTAGAGTGGAGACGGCGGTGCCGACGCGGACGCGGATCCGCCGGGGGAGGGAACGGGCCATGGCCAGACCGGACAGTGGCACGCGGGCGGACAGAGCGGCCGATCCCGAGCGGATGATCGCGGAGGCGCGGAAGGCGTTCTTCGTGATGTTCGCGCTCCTTGCGATCGTGTGGCTGGTGCAACTGGCCAATTCCGCCGACCACTACGCCCTCTCGCGTGACCACGGAGTCGTCTCAGGAGACCTGGGCACCCTGCCCGGCATCCTCAGCGCACCTTTGCTGCACTGGAGTTGGGCCCACATCGAGAGCAACTCCGGCCCCCTGTTCGTGTTCGGCTTCCTCGCCGCCTACCGCGGAGTGGCCCGTTTCCTCGGGCTGAGCCTCCTCGTCGCCGTGACCAGCGGCCTCACGGTGTGGCTCTTCGAGAGCGGCGGCGTGGACACGGTGGGCGCGAGCGGCCTGATCTTCGGGTACTTCGGCTACGTCGTGGTCCGCGGCCTCTTCGACCGCCACCTGATCGACACCCTGATCGGCGTCGTCATGGCCGCGTCCTTCGCCTACATGCTCACCGTCACGGTCCCGGGAACCCCGGGCGTGAGCTGGCTCGGACACCTCGGAGGCCTCGGCGGCGGCCTCCTCGGCGCCTGGCTCTTCCGTGACCGCCACCCCCGGCAGACCGCCACCCCGACCCCGCCCGCCACACCGGGCACACCGGCCCCCCGCGCCGCACAGCCGTCCACCACGGACAACCCCCGCGCGGACCTGCACAAGGAGCTGGGGGATCTGGGGCTTCTCTAGCCCGGGGGCCGAGCCCCCGGCAGGCCGACGGGACAGTTCGGCGGGTGCCGAACCATCCCGCCGCTATCGTCCCCGTATGACCGCTGCCCCGAGTGAAGACCCGGTCGGCGCCGCAGCCTCGTTCGCCGCGCTGCACCACGCCGATGCCCCCCTTCTGCTGCCCAACGCCTGGGACCACGCCTCCGCCCTCGCGCTGGCCGGTCAGGGGTTCGCGGCCGTCGGGACCACGAGTCTCGGTGTCGCCGCCGCCGCCGGGCTGCCCGACGGCGCCGCCGCCACCCGAGACCTCACCGTCCGGCTCGCCCGGCAACTCGGCGGGGCCCGTCTCCTGTTGTCGGTGGACGCGGAGGACGGGTTCGGCGAGGACCCGGACACGGTGGCCGGGCTGGCGCGCGAACTGGCGGACGCCGGCGCGGTCGGCGTCAACATCGAGGACGGCCTCGGATCCGCCACGCTGCACGCCGCGAAGATCGCGGCGGTCAAGGCCGCGGTGCCCCACCTGTTCGTGAACGCCCGGACGGACACGTACTGGCTCGGCGACGGGGGCCACACCGAGACGTGCCGCCGCCTCGACGCCTACCTCCAGGCGGGCGCCGACGGCGTGTTCGTGCCCGGACTCAGTGACCCGGACCGCATCGCTGACCTGGTGAAGACGTTCGACGCGCCGCTCAACGTCCTGTACTCACCCCTCGGCCCGACCGTCGCCCGACTCGGCGATCTCGGCGTCCGCCGGGTCAGTCTCGGCTCCCTGCTGTACCGCCGGTCCCTGGGCGCCGCCCTCGACACCGCCCTGGACATCCGGGCCGGCCGGACCCCGCAGGGCAGCACTCCTTCCTACGCGGACGTGCAGGCCCTCAGCGCGCGGCAGCTCGGTCCCTGACCCGGAAAGCCGCCCGCCCTGGGGCGGTTCAGGCGCGGCTCGGTCACAGGTGCGAGCGTCTCAGCGCGTCGCCCGGCCCACCAGCGCCTCCGTGAGGAGGTCCGCGAACTCCACCGGGTGTTCCAGGCAGCCGAGATGGCCGCCGGGGAAGTCGAGCAGCGCGGCCCCCGTGGCCTCGGCGAGCGACACGGCGGTACGGCGCGGGAGTTGGCCCTCGGAGGTGCGGCCGGCGCCGAGGACGAACCGGTCGGACAGCCCTTTGAGTACGTCCACGTCCGGGATGCGCGTGGCGAACGGGCGCAGTACGTGGGCCAGGAAGACGGCGATCGGGGTGTCCGCGGGGATCTCCACGGGCTCGGCGGCCCGCGAGCCGGGCGCGGCTGTGCCGTACGTCTCCGCAGGCTCGGCGCTCGCGTCCCCCCGACCGCTCGCCGCGCCCTCCCAGGCCCGGCCCTCCAGGCCCGCGGCGAGGCGCGCCATCGCCGGCGCGGGGCCCTGCGTGCGGCAGAGCCGGTCCACTTCCTCGACCATCGCGCGCTGGGCCACCGCGTCCGGCAGCACGGCGACGCTCGGCGGTTCGTGGGCCACCACCCGGCGCAGCCGCTCCGGGTGCCGGGCCAGCAGGTCGAGGGCGACGATGCCGCCCGAGCTGGTGCCGAAGACGTACGCCGACTCACCGTCCGGGAGGACGGAGCCGAGAAGCCGGTGGGCGTTGTCGCTCCAGTCCTCGACACGCTGGTCGCCGACCGGGCCGTCCAGGGGCCTGCGCGACAGGCCGAGCGGGTCGTACGTCACCACGGTGAACCGCTCGGAGAGCCGGTCCGTGAGGCTCTCCAGGCCCATGGGGTGTCCGGCCCCGCCCGGTACCACCATCAGTACGGGGCCGCTGCCGCGCACCTCGTGGTGGTACGGGCGCGGTCCCCTCCCGGGCTCAGTCATCGTCCTCGTCCTTCGTCGTCCGTGAACCGGTCGCCGTCGTCCCGGCCCGGCAGGCCGGTGATCTCCCGGCCGGTCCACCGGCAGATCGTAGGCGCGGCTGAGCCCGGGTTCCACGGAATTCCGGCCCGGCGGACCGCGCCGGGCCGCACGGGGGAGCAACCGCTCGGCCGATCGAGCCGGTCCGACCGGGCCGGTTCCGGCCGGGCTAGCGGATGTCCGAGAAGACGAACGAGAACTCCGCCGGCCCGGCGTCCAGTCGGTACGGCGGAAGCACCCCGGGACCGCACGACTGGGAGCCGATGCCCTGCTGGCCGTGGTCGAGGCCGACCCAGAGCGTGTCGCCGGCGCTGAGGTCCGACAGGTGCTCCGCAGCGTCCAGTTGCTCGGTCGTCCAGCGCCGCGCGGTGAACCAGAACCGCGGATCGCCCTCGATGCGCACGCCGCCGATCTCCGCCCAGCGGACGTCGGGCCGGGCGCCGTTCTCCTGCGGGCGCACGTACGGTGTCTGCATCGCGTCCACCGTCGAGTCCCAACGACCGATCATCGAGGCCGACTTGGTGTCGGGGTAGCCCTCGCCCGGGCCGCCGCCGAACCAGGTCACGCGATCCGCCGAACCGGCGAGCCCGAGCCGGACACCGAGCCGGGGCAGCGGCAGCTTCCAGTCGCCCTCCGGTGCCACGGACACGGTCAGTCGCAGCCGAGTGCCGTCGGACGTCCACCGGTACACCGTGCGCAGGCCGATCGCGCGGGCGGCGGGCGCCACCCTGGTCCGCACGGTCAACGCGTCCTCGTCCTGCTCCACCGCGTCCAGGCGGTGCCGCATGCGGTGCAGGCCGAGCCGTCGCCAGAGCGGACCGAAGCGGGCTTCGGGCTGCCAGTGCGCGCCGTTGTCGTTGTCCGTCGGGGCGCGCCACACGTCCAGCCGCAGCCCCGTGACCTCGGCACCGCCGATCGTGAGCGGCTCTCCGGTGCGGGCGTCGAAGGTGCCCGGCCCAACGGTGATCACCCCCTCACCGGCCACCGGGGCGACGAGCCGCGCGAGAGGTGCCGACACGCCCTCGGCGGAGGCGAGTTGGGCCCACGCGACCTCATGGCCGCGGGGCGCCCACGCCGTGTCCTCGGCGAGGACCGCCCGGACCGTCCAGTGCGTCTCGGCGCCCCCCGGGTCCACGGGCGGCGAGGGCAGCTTCACGTCCGCCGACTCGCCGGGAGCCAGCTCGGGCACCGGGAGAGGGCCTGTCCCGACGGTCTCACCGTCCACCTGGTACGACCACGAGAACGTGAGCGCGGAGAGGTCGGCGAAGTCGTACCCATTGGTGACGCGCACGACGCCGTCGGCAGGGGCGGCGTCCGGGACTCGGTCCAGTACCCCTTCCCGATCCCGATCCCGATCCCGGAGTCGGGCCGGTCCGGAGAGGCCGGGGGCTCCGCCGGTGTCGATGCGGACGGGTTCGATCACCTTCTTGTACTCGACGAGTCCCGGGGACGGTGTCCGGTCCGGGAAGAGCAACCCGTCGCAGACGAAGTTCCCGTCGTGCAACTCCTCGCCGAAGTCCCCGCCGTACGCGAACCCGTGGCGCTCGTCCTTGATGCCGTGGTCGATCCACTCCCAGACGAACCCGCCCTGGACGCGGTCGTGGGCGGTGAACAGTCGCTGGTACTCGGCGAGTCCGCCGGGACCGTTGCCCATGGCGTGGCCGTACTCGCAGAGGATGAGGGGGAGTCGGCGCCGCTTCGCGTCGCCCTCGTCCTCGTGGCGGCCGATGCGTTCGACCTCGGCGTGGTCGGCGTACATGCGCGAGTAGACGTCCGTGTCACGGCAGGTGGCGTCCCCCTCGTAGTGGATGAGGCGTGAGCCGTCGCGGCCCCGGATCCAGTCCGCCATCGCCGTCAGGCCGCGTCCGGTGCCCGCCTCGTTGCCGAGCGACCACATGACGACGGACGGATGGTTCTTGTCGCGCTCGACCATCCGGGCCGCCCGGTCGAGGAGCGCGGGCGTCCAGCGGTCGTCGTCGACGGGGTTGCCGCGCCAGCCCTCCTCGGTGAAACCGTGGGTCTCCAGGTCGCACTCGTCGACGACCCACAGGCCGTACTCGTCGCACAGGTCGAGGAAGGCGGGGTGCGGTGGATAGTGCGAGGTGCGAACGGCGTTGATGTTGTGCCGCTTCATCAGCAGCACGTCCGCGAGCATCGTCTCCGCGTCGAGCGCGCGGCCCTTCTCCGGATGCCACTCGTGCCGGTTGACGCCCTTGAACAGCACCGCACGGCCGTTGACCTTGATCTGCCCGTCCGCGAGAACGACGGTGCGGAAGCCGATCCGCAGGGGTACGCGCTCGCCCTCCGTGACCAGTTCGCCGTCGTACAGCCTCGGTGTCTCGGCGGTCCACGGCGCCACCGGCACCGTGACCTCCACCCCGGTCGCGATGTCGACGTCCAGGGCGGGGACGAGAACCCGCCCGTCGACGTCGGAGTCGACGCGCAGGGTTCCGAGGCCCTCGCGGTGGTCGTACCCGGCGTGCACGAAGAAGTCGAGCACGCCGCCCGCGGGGCGGTGCAGCAGGGTGACGTCACGGAAGATGCCGGGCAGCCACCACTGGTCCTGGTCCTCCAGGTACGAGCCCGCCGACCACTGGTGCACCCGGACGGCGAGCGCGTTGCGCCTCGGCCTCAGCAGATGGCCCACGGCGAACTCGTGCGGCAGCCGGGAGCCCTTGAACTCACCGAGGTCGGTGCCGTTCAGCCAGACCCGGGCGCAGGACTCGACCCCGTCGAAGCGCAGCACCGTACCGCCGTCCGCGGGCCAGTCGGCCGGCAGGTCGAAGAAGCGCAGATGATCGCCGGTCGGGTTCTCGGTCGGTACGTGCGGCGGGTCGACCGGGAACGGATAGAGGTGGTTGGTGTAGATCGGCGCGCCGTGCCCCTGCAGCACCCAGTGCCCGGGGACCTGGACCCCGGCCCAGCTGCCGGCGTCGTGGCCCTCGTGCGGCGCGTACCCCTCGGCGGCGAAGGAGTCGTCGCGCGCGTCGGCTGTGGGGGAGAGCCGGAAGTGCCAACGCCCGTTCAGGGAAAGGGCTGTGGCGTCCGAGGTGGCGTACCGGGCGCGCGGCGGCAGGGCGCCGTGGCCGGGGGACACGTCCTCGACGTAGGCGGTGGCGGACGGTCCAGCGGTCGGGTGCGAGGGCGAGGTGCGGAAGGACATACGTCTCCTTGGTCAGCCCGTGAGCCGTGATTCCGGTCGGTGCGGTTCTCCCGGGACCTCTGCCCGGTCCGTCAGGAGCGAGGAGGGAGGACGTCCTCCACGAAGGCGTTGGTGAAGGTGCCGGCCGGGTCGAGGCGGTCGACCAGTGCCCGGAAGTCGGGCAGTCGCGCATAGCGTTCGCGCAGCGTCGTCGGCGGTACGGCGAAGACCTTGCCCCAGTGCGGGCGCGGCGCGAACGGCTCCAGCGCCCGCTCGACACCGCGCACCACCGGCATCACGGCCTCCGTGTCGTCGACCCAGGTGAAGTGCAGCGCCACGGTGTCCCGCCCGTACGCCGGGCTCAGCCACTGCCGGTCGGCGGCGACGGTCCGCACCTCGCAGATCTGCAGCAGAGGCGCGATCGTCCCGCGGATCGCGTCCAGGGCGTGCAGGGCGGCCAGGGCGTCGGTGCGTGCCAGCAGATACTCGGACTGCAGCTCGGAGCCGCTGCTCGGGGTGAACTCCGCCCGGAAGTGCGGCAGTCGTTCGTGCCAGGGACCGGGCACGCCGAACTGCTCGGTGCAGTTGCGGGCGGGCATCCCCGGCACCGGATGCATGGCCTCGGTCGCGGGCTCCGCCCAGGGGAAGTCCGGCAGGGGCTGGTCGGTGCGCCGCTTGAGCCACACCTGGCGGAAACCGGGCCGCCCCCAGTCCGTGAACAGACTCACGCTGTACGCGGAGGACGCGACCTTCTCGAAGTCAAGGCCGTCCAGCGGGAGTTCGGTGAAGACGTGCTGGCTCACCTCGAAGTCCGGCTCCACGTCGAGCGTGAGAGCGGTGACCACACCGAGGGCGCCCAGAGCCGTCACCGCGCCGTCGAAGCGCTCGTCGCCGCGGCCGATCGTCAGCGTCGAGCCGTCCGCGGTGACCAGCTCGACCTCACGGACCGCCGAGGCCAGCGACCCGTTCGCGATCCCTGAGCCGTGGGTGCCGGTGGCGACCGAGCCGGCCACCGAGATGTGCGGCAGGGAGGCCATGTTGTGCAGCGCGAAACCCTTCGCGTGCACCGCGCGGGCGAGTTCGGCGTAGCGCACGCCGCCCGACACCCGTACCGTACGGGCCGCCGTGTCGACGTCGATCCCGGGCGCCAGCGCGGTCAGCGACAGCAGGACGCCGTCGGCGCCCGGTTCGGCGATCCTGTTGAACGAGTGGCCGCTGCCCAGCACCCGCACACGGGAGCTCTCCGCGACCAGCGCGCGCAGCGCGGCGACCGAGGCGGGCCGGTGCAGCTCCTTGGCCGTGTACGTGATGTTGCCCGCCCAGTTGGTCAGCGTCCCAGTCATCGTGCCGTTCCTCCCCGGATGTCCGCCGACCGTGCGAAGACCGCCCGGCGAACGTACCGCGCCGGTCCGCCCAGGTGGCGGACCTCTCCGTTGACCCTCTCACGCGCTGCGATCTACCGTAGAGAGCGGTTGCTGTGGCTGTCACGGGGGCCGTCGACACTCGCCGACGATCACGCGATCGCGTCGAGGTCCCGCACCGTCGCCGGACGCCGTCGGGCGTCTCCCGAACCGGAAGGCCCCTCTGTGCCGAAGCGTCCCGTGGCGATGTTCGCCATGACGGCCGAGAACGTACCGCGCGTCTTCCCGGCGGACGCGCTCGCCCGGCTGCGTGAGCTGGTGGACATCGATCCCGCCCTGGTGGCGCGGGACTTCAGCGACGCTCGCGTGCGTGAGCGGCTCGCCGTCACCGAGATCCTGATCACCGGCTGGGGCTGTCCTGTCCTCGACGCCGGTGCGCTGGAGGCGGCGCCGGAACTGCGGGCCGTGCTGCATGCCGCCGGGTCCGTGAAGGGGTTCACCACACAGGGGGTGTGGGACCGGGGGATCGCCGTGTCGTCGGCCGCCGCCGCGAACGCGCTGCCCGTCGCCGAGTACACGCTCGCGATGATCCTGCTCGCGGGCAAGAACGCCTTCGCGTACCGCGACCGCCTCCGCGACGACCGGGCCTTCCCCCACGGCGAGATCCTGCCCGGGGTCGGGAACTTCGGCCGCCGTGTCGGCGTGGTCGGCGCCTCCCGCATCGGCAGACGCCTCATCGAACTGCTACGGCCCTTCGACCTGCGGGTGAGCCTCGCCGACCCTTACGTCGACGAAGCCGGCGCGGCGGACCTCGGGGTCCCGCTGCTGCCGCTCGACGCCCTGCTCGCCGGCAGTGACATCGTCACCGTGCACGCCCCGCAGACCCCCGAGACCCGGCACCTCGTCGGACGCCGCGAACTCGCCCTGATGCCCGACGGATCGGTCCTCGTGAACACCGCGCGCGGTTCACTCGTCGACCACGACGCGCTCGTCGCGGAACTGCGGTCCGGCCGGATCAGCGCCGTCCTCGACGTCACGGACCCCGAGCCGCTCCCGGCGGACTCCCCGCTCCTCGACCTCCCGAACGCCTTCGTCACCCCCCATCTGGCCGGCTCCCAGGGCAACGAGGTCGCCCGGCTCGGCGCGACCGTTCTCGGCGAACTGGCACGGCTGCTGGCGGGGCGGGAGCTGGAGTTCCGGGTGGACGAGGCGGAGCTGGAACGGACGGCCTGACGGGCCGCGCGGAGGGGGCGACGGGGCGGGCGGCTGGACGGCATGGGGAAGCCGCCGCCGAGGGTGGGCGGAGCTGCCACGCGGCGGGCGGTCAGCCGGCCGGCCGGCCGAGGAAGGCGCCGGTCGTCCCAACGAACCGCTCCGCGTCGTCCAGCCACGGAAAGTGCCCGGCGTCGGGCTGGACGACCAGCTCGGCACGCGGGAACACGGCGGCGAGGGCGGCGACCGCGGGAGGCGGCGAGTTCAGGTCGACCTCTCCGGCGAGCACGAGCACCGGAAACGTCAGGCGGGCGAGCGCCGCCCGGGTGACGTCCGGGGTGAACGCGCCGTCGCCGTAACGGCCCGCGGCCTCCCGGTTCCTGTGCGCGTCCTCCGCGGCCCGGTGCGCCCGGGCGGCCTCGTCCCAACGGCCGTACCAGAAGGGGGCGATGGCCAGAAAGGCGTCGGCGTCGCCGTCCCCTGCGACGATCCGCTCCAGCGCGGCGAACGCCTCCGGGAACCACGGCTCCGCGACCCGCAGCCGCGCCGTCTCGCGCCGGACGTCGCCAGTGATCTCGATGCCGACCGCGTAGGGACTCGGCGTGATCAGCGCGAGCCGCTCGATCCGGTCCGGGTGACGCTCCGCGTAGAGCATCGCCAGGTTCGTCCCCGCGGAGTGCGCGAGCAGATCCAGCCGCTCCAGACCGAGATGCTCACGCAGCGCCTCCACGTCGTCGACCAGCCGGTCGCAGCGGTACGTGCCCGGGTCCTCGGGGACCGCCGATCCACCCGTGCCGCGCGGGTCCGCCATGACCAGCCGCCGGTGCGCCGAGAGCCCGCCCAGCTCCCCGAGGTAGGCGCAGTCCTGCATCGGCCCGCCCGGGAGACACACCACGGGTGGTCCGTCCCCGAGAACCTCGAAGGCCAGCTCGGTCCCGTCGTACGCGGCGAAGGTGGGCATGGCCGCGACTCTCGCAGCGAGGGGCGGGCGGGGCAAACGACTTCCGCGCGCCCGGCGCGCCGACCCTCCACACGTCATGTGCGGATTCCGTTGTTTACCGTGTCCGCAGATGCCGATTCAGTCGATTCATGGCCAATGAGCGATCGATATCGTTATTCTGTCGGTCATGACCTACGGACCGCTTCCCGACACCGACCTCACCCGGCACCGCCGGCTGCGCGAGCAGGGCAGCCTCGACCGCGCCGACCTCGACACCATCCTCGACGCGGGGTTCGTCTGCCACCTCGGAGTGATCGTCGACGGGCGCCCGGTCGTCGTGCCGACGGTGTACGGGCGGGGCGAGCGCGACCTGTACGTCCACGGCTCCGTGGTGAGCCGGAGCCTCGCGGGGGACACGCCCGTGTGCGTCACCGTGACGCACGTCGACGGGCTCGTCCTGGCCCGGTCCGTGTTCGAGCACGGCGTGAACTACCGCAGCGCGATGATCCACGGCGTCCCGCGGAAGGTCACCGACCCCGACGAGAAGACCGAGGCCCTCCGCCTCCTCACGGAGCACGCCACCCCCGGACAGTGGGACTACGCGCGCCGCCCCAGCCGCAAGGAACTGGCCGCGACCACCGTGCTCGCCCTCTCCCTCGAAGCGGCCTCCGTCAAGATCCGCACCGGCGCCCCGGACGACGGGGACGGCCCGGACGCGGCAATGGGTCTGTGGGCCGGCACGCTCCCGCTGACGGCCACCTGGGGCGCACCCGTCCCCGACCCGCTGCTGCCGTCCGGACAGCCCGCTCCGGACCACATCGCGCGCCGCGAGGGGACCCGGCACGGCTGACGCCGGTCCGGGGGCATACCGTGAGGAGTCGAACACGACAGACGAAGCAGTTCGGGAGCGAGGAGAACGGAATGGGCAGCCGCACCGCGCTGGTCGAGGATCTGATGGAGCGGTTCCCGCACGTGCCGCGAGAGGCCGTCTTCAAGGAGGACCTGCTCCGCGGGGGTGTGGCCTTCGACGCGTCCGCTCTCAGCGACAACGAGAAGGGCGACGTCAAGCCGAAGTCGTACTTCATCTTCTCCTTCGACCACGGCACGCTCCCCGAGCTGGGTGAGGCCGCGCTCCGGCGCCCGCCCGAGGAGATCATCCTCACCGGCGGCCCGTACGACCTGCGGCGCACCGTGGTCTCGGTGCGCGTCAACCCGTCCTCGCCCTACCGGGTCGCCGCCGACGACGAGGGCGTCCTCGGGCTCTACCTCGACGGGAAGCGGATCTCCGACGTCGGCGTGCCTCCGATGCCCGAGTACTACCGGCACACCCTCTCCAACGGGAAGTCCGTGATGGAGGTGGCACCCACGATCCAGTGGGGCTACCTCATCTACCTCACGGTCTTCCGGGTCTGCCAGTACTTCGGCGCCAAGGAGGAGTGCCAGTACTGCGACATCAACCACAACTGGCGCCAGCACAAGGCGGCCGGCCGGCCGTACACCGGGGTCAAGGACGTCGAGGAGGTCCTCGAAGCCCTGGAGATCATCGACCGCTACGACACCGCGAAGGCGTCCACGGCCTACACGCTCACCGGCGGCGCGATCACCAAGACCGTCGCCGGCCGTGACGAGGCCGACTTCTACGGCCACTACGCCAAGGCCATCGAGGAGCGCTTCCCCGGCCGCTGGATCGGCAAGGTGGTCGCCCAGGCGCTGCCCCGCGACGACGTGCAGCGGTTCAAGGACCACGGCGTGCAGATCTACCACCCCAACTACGAGGTGTGGGACCGCCGGCTGTTCGAGCTGTACTGCCCCGGCAAGGAGCGCTACGTCGGCCGGGACGAGTGGCACAAGCGCATCCTCGACTCCGCCGAGATCTTCGGCGCGCGCAATGTGATCCCCAACTTCGTCGCGGGCGTGGAGATGGCCGAGCCGTTCGGCTTCACCGGCGTCGACGAGGCCATCGCGTCGACGACCGAGGGGCTGCGCTTCTTCATGTCCCACGGCATCACGCCCCGCTTCACCACCTGGTGCCCGGAGCCGACGACGCCGCTCGGCAAGGCCAACCCCAACGGCGCGCCGCTGGAGTACCACATCCGCCTGCTGGAGGCCTACCGCGCCACCATGGACGACTTCGGACTCGAGTCGCCCCCCGGATACGGGGAGCCCGGTCCGGGCCGCGCGGTCTTCTCCGTCAGCTCCTTCATGGACAGCCTGCCCGCGAAGGAGCCGGCCCCCCAGCTCTGACCCACCGCAGTGATGCGCCCTCGCGCCGTGCCTCCGGGCGCGGCGCGTCCGGCGTCCGCGGCACGACGAACACTCCATATCCCCCGTACGCCTCGCGCGGCCCGGACGTCATCCGTACGTCCGGGCCGCGCGCGTTCCACGGGGCTGCGGGGGAGGCCGGAATCACCGACGCGTGACCGCCCGGTCGCGCGATGTGAGGGAACGGCTTGTCAGTTGTGTCGGAACCGTGAAAAGCTCGGGCCCGTTGTCGGGACGGTATCCAACTCCCCGGTGCCGCAAGCCGAGTTGGGCGTTACCTGACGTTGCACATGGACGCAGTGGATGCAGGAGCCCCCCATGCCCGACCTGCCGACCCCTCAGGACGCCGCCGAGGCCGCGTTGTTCTCGGAGTGCTGGGACGCGGTGCTGTCGTACGCCGACCTGTGCACGTCCGGCTCGGCCGCCGCGACCCAACTCGCCACCGAGGCCTTCACGCACGGTGTCCACGAGGTCCGCGCCGCCGAGGCCCGCGCGAGGAACACCGGCCGCAGGACACCGGGGCTGCCCCGGATCCCCCTGCTGCTCAACTCCGTACGCACCACCGCCGCGGCCTGGGAGACGCACGGCCAGGGGCACCGCCTGGACCCGGACCTCAGGCTGTGGCTCAACTCCGAGAAGGCCGCCCGCTTCACGGGTCCCCCGCTGCACCGCCCGATCGCCCTGCGCGGTCTCAGGGACCTCCAGGAAGCCGACGCCGCCCTGCTGTGGCTGGTCGAGGTCGAAGCCCTCCCGCTGCCCGCCGTGGCCCGGCGGCTCGGCCTGGATCCCGTGGCCGCCGCCGAGGAACTCGGCGAGGTACGCGCCCTGTTCAGGGCTCGCTGCCACCGCAGCCACCTCGACACCCCCATGGACGCCGCCTGCCGCACCTATGCCCGCCTCCTCGACGCCGTCACCCGCTCGCCGGGAGCCGGGACACCCGATGACCTCTCCCGGCACCTCGCCCACTGCGCCGAGTGCGCGGAGGCCGCCGCCTGCCTGCGTCTGCACGGCGGCGGACTGCCCGTCGCGCTCGCGGGCGGGGTGATCGGCTGGGGCGGCCTCGCCTATCTCGAACGCCGCCGCCGCGCCGCCGAAGCGGGACTCGGGGGCGGACGCTCGCAGGCCGCCGTGGACACCGGCATCGCCGAGAACCGGGAGCCCGCGCCCCGGATCGGCCGTACCGGGGTGATGGTCGCCGCCCTCATCGTCTCCGGACTCGCGCTCACCGTCTCCCTGATGCCCTTCGGCCCCGACGGCGACGCCGCCGTCGCGCCGCGCGGCGACGCGGCCGTCGCCGACCGGCCGGTGGCCGCCCCGGCCGCGTCGTCGTCCCCGCCGGCCACCACCCGAGCCGACGGCACGCTCGTCTCTCCGGAGCCGACGAGGACGACCGCCGACGCGCGGCCCGACCCCGAACCCCAGGGTCCGACCTCGGCGCCGGCCCGCGTGGTCGACCGCACCCCGGAGCCGACGAAGGACTCCCCCCGCTGCGTGGCGACGTACAGCCTCGACAACGAGTGGCCGGACGGCTTCCAGTCGACCGTCTCGGTCACGACCACCGAGCCCCTCGACACCTGGCGGCTCGCCTGGACCTTCGACGACGGCCAGCAGGTCACCCAGATGTGGGACGGCACCGCCGACCAGCAGGGCTCACGGGTGACCGCCACCGCCGCCGACTACAACAGGACGGTCGCCGCGGGCGGTTCCGTCACCGTGGGCTTCCTCGGCTCCTGGCAGCACAAGAACACGGCACCCGACACCATCACCCTCAACGGGGCGTCCTGCGCGATGGCGCACTGAATCCCCTCGCGGGGTCCTTTCCCGGAGGCCGATGAATTGGCCCGATCCTGTCGCGGAGAGGCCGGAAATCGCACAACCCTCGGAGCCGTGTCGGGAGTCACATCGTTCAGGCACGCGGAGTTTCCCGTTTCGTCGATCCGGCGTCCGTCGCGGGTCTGTTCGCGCGATGGCGGGTGCCTTAGCGTTCTCGCGGGATCTTCTTCGGGAAGTTCCACCACGGGGAGCGGGGGACGGGTTCATGGTGTGCGACGCGGCTGACCGGGAATGCCGGCGCCTTTCGGTGAATCGGGCGCGAACGACGGACGTCCGGTAAATCCGGAGCGCGCCGACCGGGCGCGCGCCCACAGGGCGCTCCTCCCGCCCCGGCAGGCCGGAGACTCCAACACCCCTGCCCACGGCATGCGTTCCACGGCGGTGGCCGGACCGGTGCCGCCGATGGCCGTCCCCTGTGGTGCCGGCTCCCCTTTCCTTTCGACTCGCAGTCTCGTGCGGCCTGGCGCCGTACGACCGGAGACAGGAAAAGACTTGGCAGACGAGAAAGTCCTCGAAGCGCAGAAATGGGTGAACTCCACCTACGGCGCCGTGGCCGGATATGTTCCGTGTCCGGAAGACGGCCGTACCGGCTGGGGCACCATGAATGCCCTGATCATGGGTCTTCAGCATGAACTCGGCATCAGTCCGGTGGTCGCCAGTTTCGGCCCCGGAACGATGTCCAAAATGCAGGCACTCGGAGATATCGGATTCGGCTGGGACGCGAACCGCAACATCGTCGCCATCCTCGAACACGGCCTCTTCTGCAAGGGCTACTGGGCCGTCGAGCCGGACAGCTACGGCTGGTTCACCGGCGTCACCCGCGAAGCGGTGAAGAGCCTGCGGTCCAACATGGGCATCCCCGAGGGCGACGGCGTCATCAACGCCAAGATCGCCAAGTGCATCCTCAACATGGACGCCTACGTCGTCGTCGCCGGCGGCACCGACAAGATCCGCGGCATCCAACGATGGCTCAACGGCGGCTACTGGCAGAAGGACGCCTACAGCATCGGCCCCTGCGACGGGATCTACTCCCGCGACGTGCAGAAGGCCCTCATGATCGCCCTCCAGTACGAACTCGGACTCACCCCCACCGGCAACTTCGGCCCGGGCACCCAGGCGGGCCTGAAGTCCCACACGCTCACCGAGGGCAACTCCGGCATCTTCGTCCAGCTCTTCACGGCCGCCTGCGTCTTCAACGAGCCGGTCATCATGCACGGCCAGGACGACCAGGAGGTCCGCACCACCTTCAAGGACTCCTTCGACTCCAAGACCAAGGAGTTCGTCCAGATCTTCCAGAAGTTCTCGCAGCTCCCCGAGACCGGCCTCGGCGACTACCAGACCTGGTCCCAGCTCCTCGTCTCCATGGGCGACCCGGACCGTGAGGCCCACGGCTGCGACACCCGCTACGAGATAACCGCCTCCCGCGCCAGATGGCTCTACGACAACGGCTTCCGCATCGTCGGCCGCTACCTGTACGACCCGCCCGGCTCCACCCTCGACAAGGAGATCAAGCCCGGCGAACTCGCGACCATCTTCGACGCGGGCCTGCGCGTCTTCCCCATCTACCAGGACAACGCACGCCAGTTGTCGGACTTCACCTACACGGCCGGGTACCAGCACGCCCTCAACGCCCACGCCCTGGCCACCGGCTACGGCTTCAACCGCGGTACCACCATCTACTTCGCCTGCGACTACGACGCCACCCAGGAGGCGATCGACGGCTATCCGCAGGGCATCGTCACCTACTTCAACGGCGTGGTGGCAGGCCTGGCCGGCCAGGGCAAGAAGTACCTCCACGGCGTCTACGGCTCCCGCAACGTCTGTACCAACGTCACCGAGAAGACCCTCGCCCGGTACTCCTTCGTCTCCGGCATGTCCTACGGTTTCTCCGGCAACCTCGGCTTCCCCCTGCCGGACAACTGGTCCATGAACCAGATCAAGGAGTTCAAGGTCACCAACGGCTCCGACAGCTTCGACCTGGACCGCGACGTCTGGCGCGCCGGCAGCGACTCCGGCACCAACTCCGTGAACAGCACGGCGGGTCCGGCGGACGGCTTCATCGCCTACGTCGAGAAGCTCTACGGCATGGCCGTGGCGTACGGCAACGGCAAGAACCCCAACCAGCTCGTCATGGAGTACATCCGCCACGAGAAGTACGCGGGCATGGCCTGGTGGTGGCTCGCCGGCAGCTACGACTCGGGGTTCGTCGACTACTGCAACACCCGGGGTATGTCGGTGATGGACAGCTTCAAGGACCCCATCTCCGGCTACGACCTCGACGCCACGCACCTGATGGCCACCGCCAACGGCTTCCTCGTCAACTCCGACCCCAGCGACAAGAAGTCCGCTACCGGCGGCGACATCGCGGGCTGGGGCGGCGACATCATGACGTTCTACGCCGACTGGCGGAACTCCGAGGAGCAGTACGCCTCCGGACACGCCTTCTGCGACGCCAAGCTCGCCAAGCCGGCCGTCGTCTCCAGCTTCGGCTTCACCGACATGGTCGAGGACGCCGACGGATATCTGCTGGCCAAGGCCGTCGCGGGCGGCCAGAACATCGTCGACTGGGTCAAGGCCCAGTACAACGGAGGCGGCGGCCTGCGCCGGTTCCGCAACAACTACGACACCCGCTGGCAGAACGGCGGGAACTGCTACCAGTCCTGCTGGAACATCCTCACGGCAGCCGACGACGTCACCGTCGACCTGGCCCGGAAGAAGCTCATCATGGCCTCCGGTGCCATGCTCCCGTCCGTGATGATCAATCTTCCCGGCGGCGGCGACAAGCTCGACGCGTTCGTCCTCGGCTTCAGCGACCGCATGCTCGCCCTCGTCGGCCTCGAGAACAGTCTGGCCGCCACCTACAAGAGCAACCTGCAGAAGTACCTCAAGGCCGCCGGCCAGCGAGCCGCCGCACGAGCCGGCCACTGAACCATGGACGTCATCGCGAACTTCCTCCTCCTCGCCGTTCCCGTCCTGATCGTGCTGGGACTGTGGAGCCGGCCTCTCCTGACCGGCCGGTGGAAGACACCCGGCTGGTTCCTCGTGACGGCCGGGCTCTGTCTCGTCGCCATGCTCGTCACCTGGATCGTCGGAGCCCTCGCCGGCTCCTCGATGGACGCCGAGGAGTCCTGCCACGCGGCCGGCGCCACCTACGACCGCTCCTACCGCTCCGTCCACTGGCAGGAACCTTCGCGATGGTTCCCCCTGCACAACAAGTGCAACGCCGGCTACGACCTGGTCCCGGTTTGGGTCAACCCGGCCCTGGTGGTCCTGCCGCTGCTGGCCGCCACCTTCCTGGGCCTGGCCGTACGGCTGGCCGTCGTCAACCAACGCACCGAGAAGGGCACAGCGTGAACGAGCTGACCAGGCGCCACTTCGTGGGCACCGCCGCCGGGTTCGCCGGAGCCGCCGCGATCGGGTCACTGGGGGCGGCCCCCGCCTCCGCCGCCCCTCGCCGGACGGACTGGACGGGGAGCCGCTCCGCCAACGGCTGGGAGATCCTGCCCGAGGCGAGGAGCTTCCGCATCGAGGGCAGCGACCAGGCCGTCCACCTCGCCGGAGGAACGGCCGCGACCCTGCTGCTGTACGTAGCGCGTCGCTTCCACTACGAGATCGACCAGCTCCGCGACGGCGACGTCAAGGGCCACCGCACCTCGCGTCACGTCGAGGACCCCCACGAGTCGAACCACCTGTCCGGCACGGCCCTGGCGATCAGACCCCAGGCCTATCCGCTCGGCGTCAAGGGCGGGTTCTATCCGCGGGAACTGGTCGTCATCCGCGACATCCTCGCCGAACTGGACGGGGCCGTGGCGTGGGGCGGCGACTTCACGACGCCCAAGGAGTCCCACTTCGAGGTCGCGCACAAGCCCGGTCACCCCAAGGTGAAGGGGGTGGCCCGGAAGATCGACGGCTGGAACTCCGGCCCCGGCAACGAAGGCGCGGGCGCCACCGACGCCTTCGACCCCGCCCGCCGCAAACGCGCCACGTCCTTCGCCCACCGCACCGCCTCGTAGGCCCCGAGCCCGAACCCGGACCGTCCGCCGGCGTGGGGGTCTCCCGCCGACGGACGGTCCTGTCCGTCGGCGGCCCCGCACACGCTGTGGCACTCCGCCTTGTGTACTCGGCCCAAAGGTTGGAAAATCAGCCGGCGGAACCCAGGAACACCGCCCGTCACACGGAAAACTGGGCTTCGAACGCGCGGCGGATGCGGGGAATCCGTACGTGCGGATGCGCGGTCGATTGTGCTCGGGGGAGGACTTCATGAAGCTGCTGCAGGTTCTTGCGCGTCTGGAGGAGATCGAGGACTGGTCGCTCACCGCGGAGGAGTGGCGCGCCGTTGGCGATGTGCTGGAGAGGCTCGAGCCCGTGCTCTTCGAAGAGGACGACGCCGAGACTCTTCAGGTACTGGCCCTCCTCGAGCCGCTGGATCGAGAAGGGGCACGCCGTGCACAGGCCCGGTTGGGCGCGGGGCGCACCCCCATTCCGGCACAACAGCGAGAGCAGCGGAATCACCTGATCGCACGGCTCACCGCTGACCTGCGCGGTCCGCAGGACCGCTCCAGGGAAGGCCGGAACGCCCAAGGGGAGACGGTGTGACCGGTCGTGGCCGAACCACGTGTGCCCGGTCGGACGAGTAGGAACGTCCGCCGAGGAGGCCGCGGTGCTCCTTGACAGCCCCATCGGGATTCCGGAAGCAGGTCGCACAGTATGAGCGGAATCACCAAGCCGGCTTTACTCGTCATGGTGTTCGCGCCAGTCGATTCCGAAATCGACGGCCACTCGCGCGAATACCTCGAATGTACGTGGCGAGCATGCCGATCACTGGGCATGCTCGAGCCGGTTGCCGGGACCTCGGTGCCCGCCGACCATATCGACTTCGGCCTGGCACACCCTGCCGCCTCGGGATTCACCCTGCTGGCGGCCGCGCAGCGGACGGGCGACGACTCCGTCTATTCCGCCTTCGCCTTCGCCGACCACGATGTCGTCGGTCTCGTTGCCCTGCTGGCGCCCAACGACCCGACCGGAGACCTCACCCAGTGGGCCGATCTCGACGCCGAGTGGAGCGGAGCGGTGGCCGCGGCGGGCCGACCGCCCCAACCCTGGGGCCTGTTGGGTGAGTTCCGTGTCTTCGAGGCTCTCCACGGCCGAGTGATCGCACGGCGCGACCGCGCGATGTGCGATCTCGTCCGGCGGCACGCGCCCCGGACCGGGAGCGAACCCTGGTGGGCCGGCTTCGACCGCACCGAGCATGGTTTCGCCGTGTGGCGATCCGCCGAGACCGGCGAACTCGAGGGTGTCACCGACCTCCACGTTCTCGCACCGGTCCGGCACGAGGTCGCCCTCGACGGGTGGGCCTGGGCCACCGACGGCCGACACGGGCTGAGGCCGCTCACACGCTATTTGCTCCAACTCTCGAAGATCCGCTACCAAGGACGGCTGTACGCCTCTTCGGAGCCGTCCCGCGCGCAGATATCGGAGAGCGACGAGCGGACGACGGCGCTCCTGCGGGAGCTGGACTCCGCCACGCGTCGCCCAGCGCCCCTGGAACGTGTGCTGAAGACGTCGCACCTGCTGGATGAGACGCAGTTCGGCCCCCAGGGACTGCTGTGGACCATCACTCGCCAGCGTCAGCTGAGCCGCAGTCTCTCGACCGCCGTCGCCAACATGCGCTTGCACGCCCCTGCATCACGCAGGCACGGCGAGGGAGTCCCCTGGACCGTGACGGACCTCGCCGACGCCGAGTGGCTGATCAAGCAGGTGGACGAGGACCGGCTGCATCTGGAAGCCGCGCGCGAACGGGCGGACAGCGTGCGCGCCGCGGTCTCCGTACTCGTCGAGCGTGAACTGGTGAGCCACCGAAGCTGGCTGACGCTCGTTCAGACCTCCATCCTGGGATCGATCCTCACCGCGCTGACGGCAGTGCAGACCATGAACTACAAGCTGCCGATACGCAAGGGCCTGGAGTCCCCGGTCATCGTCGCTGTGGCGGCTCTCGCTCTCGCCCTGCCGCTGGCCACACTGCGCTGGGCGGGCGTCGCGCCGACGACCTCTCGATACAGATGGCTCGACTCGGGCGTCGCGGGGCTGTTCGGCGCCGCCCTGGGCTGGCTGGCCGTCACGTGGTGGGCGCTGGGCAGGGGAGGAGGGCTGCCCAGCGCGCCGTGGACGCTCTCGGGCGCCGTGGCGGCCGGACTGATCGGTTCCCTGGGGACGTACCTCCTGACTCGACCGCGCTAACCCACTCCCTCTCCTTTCCGCTCCGGGCGCCGCCTTGAGTCCAGCGGTTCCGGAGCCGTGAATCCGCCAGAATCATCGAGGAGTTCTCCGTATGCGTCAGGACAACGGACGGCAGCCACAGGACCCCAGCTCCGCGATCAGGGCCTTCGTCGAGGCACTGGACGTCGAGGATCTGATCATGCGGTTCGACATCGATTTCGATGCCCCGATGCGCCAGGCGGACGCCATCGGCATGCTGCGAATGGCGCGAGCGCACACCAGGGAGCCGCAGGCCGGTGCCCGAGGCGTCGCCCGGAGAGTCGGCGCCCACTGGTGCGAAATCGTCCAGGCCGACGTCGGCTACGAGTTGCTCTCGGCGCTGCAGCTGATCGAGGCGTCACGGCCGGACGCCGAGCGGCTGTTGGCGTGGTTGTCCGACGGCACCGGCGACCCCGAGGACCCCTTCCCCGCGTATGCCCTCGCCCGTTGGTACGACGGGGTGGGCAGGATCCGTTACCGACTGGGGAGTTACACCGCCTCCCGGCGTGTCTTCGGGACAGCGGTGCAGGTCGCCGAGTCGGCCCGGCTGTGGTGGGCGCTGCCCGACCTGCTCAGCAATTACACCCGCGCCGAGTTCGAGGAACGCGGGCAAGCGGCGCATGAGAAGGAAGAGGACAGGACCGAAGGGAGAGACGTCGACGCGCTGGTCGCTCCCATGCGGCAGACGCACGACCAGATCGTCGCGCAGGCGAACGCGCACGGTGTCGACACCGACGCCGTTCCGGACGGGGAAACACCCCTGAGGCACCGGGAGTTCCTGCGCGGCTACTCCAATGCCCTCCACAACCTCGCCACTGCTCTGCGCCAGGCCGGGGACAAAGAGCGGTCGCTGCGCGTCACCGCGCGCTCCAAGGCCATATCCGAGGGGCTGAATGACACGTACCGCACGGCGCAGTCGGTTCTGAACGAGGCCTTCTGCGGCGACAGCCCCGAAACGAGCTTCGCGACCTTGCGCGATCCGGGTCGTGGCCGGAAGGAGCACGCGGGGCCAGGGTGGGAGCGCGGACGACGGATCGCCCGTCAGAACCTCGCTCGGCTCGCGGGCGGTCCCGGCGGTCTGGCCGATCTGGGGCATCTCCTGGACGAGCTGGAGGACGACGTCGCCGGTGCGGGCCGACGAGCCGGGCTGGACGTCGACTTCTACGCCTACACCGTGCGCTACTACCGGGAGACGGCTGCCGCCCTTCCCCCTGCCGATCGTCCCCGGGACGTCCTGGACCGCCGGCTGAAGATGGCGGAGTCGGTGCGCGAAGCGATCGCTCTCCCCGTGTACAAGCGTGCCTACGCCAACCACGTAAGGCCCGCGTATCTACGAGCCATCGGTGCGCAGATGACACGGGGCGGCCACCGGCAGGAGGACCTGGAGAAGATCGTGTCCCTGGTGGAGGAGTCCTCGGGCCGCGAACTCCTGGACCTGCTCGCGTCGTCCCGCCCACCCGTCCTCGGCCGCCCCGCGCATCCGCTGCCCACCGCCCCGGAGGGATCCCGGGCCGAGAGCGGTTCTCCGGACGGTCGTCGGACGCCCCTGCGCGCACAGACCTCTGTCGAGGCGACGGAGGTGAGGGAGTGGAGGGAACTGCTCATCGAGCGGGAGCAGCAGTACGAGGACCACTTCCTCCAGCACCCACTGACATCGGCGACCCATGACGACGACATCGCCCATCAGTTGGTCCAGTACACCCTCAACCACGAGGGCTCATGTGTCGTGCGGTACTTCCGCTTCGGTACGTCGGATGCGGCCCTGGAGGGCGAGGAGACGACCGAGCCCGACTCTCTCGGCATCGTGGTCTGCCGGGACGGGGTGCTCACCCTGCTGCCCTCCGTTCCGTACACGGACGTGGCCGAACTCGCGCGCAAGGTCTTCGAGGACCTCGCGGACCCGGCGTTTCCGGTACCGAAGGAAGAGACCTGTCGGCGCATCTGGAACCTGCTCGTCGAGCCGGTGTGGGAGAGCGCCAACAAGGGAGGGCCGCCGAGCCATCTCACCCTGATCCCGACCGACGACATATTCGCGATCCCGCTCCACGTCGCCACCGCGCCGGAGGACGACCGGCCGCTCGCCGCCCGGGTTCCGCTGTCCCACTCGGTGAGCGTGGCCGCCTTCGTCACGCGTGGCCGCCATCTGCTCAAGAAGCAGCTCATGGAGCACGACGACGACCTGGCTGCCCTGCTGTCCACCGACGCACGGGCGACGGGCGACGAGATCGTCGATGTCGGCTGGACCGCAACGCACGTCCATGTGGCCGGTCAGGTCCCCGACGCCCTCGTGGGCAAGATCGGGGGCGCCTTCACCGCCGACTGGGACGGACTTGAACAACTGGTCGCAGCGAAACCGGAGTTCTTCGTGTACGCCGGGCATGGCGTGTACGTGGAGGAACCCGAGGTCTCCGGCCCGCTGATCTACCTGGGAGAGACGGACATGCTCTCGCAGTTCGACCTCGCCTTGCGTGTCAGCCTGCCGAGGAACAAGCTCACCGTGCTCGGCGCCTGTCTGGCCGGACAGGGTATGCGGTCCGACGGCGGTGACGTCCTCGGATTCATGCGGTCTCTGATCATCAGCGGTGCCGGTGCCATAGGGGTGCCGCTGTGGTCCGTACGCAACTCGGCGATGGTGGCGACGGTGAGTGCCCTGCTCCGCGAGAGCAGAGCGGTTCTCGGGTCCTCGTCCACCGGCGTCTTTGACGTGGTGCAGACCCTGCACGACCACTACAGGGAGAGTATCGAGACGTACACGTCGGTGGAGGCCCGAGTCGATCGGCTCCCCATCGCCCTGTATCTATGATCCGGTCGCGCTCGTCCCCGTCCCGGCGGCGGACCGACACCGCGCGCAGATTGAGGAGGGCCATGAACTCACCCGACCGAGCCACCCGTAAGCGGGCCGCACTCACCGACTACGAGGCGCTGCGTGAGCACCGCCCGGAGCTCTTCGTGAACCCCTCCGGCGCGGCTTTCGAAATCCTCCTCGACCGCGCAGACCAGGACCGGGCAGCCGACGCCATGTCGCGAGTGGCCGTCGCGGCCGGGCTGCCCGAGAGCGTCGGACACATCGGCGTCGTCTATCGCGACGCCTACTTCTGCCTGGTACGTGATGCCGTGCGGTTCACGAACGGCCAACTGGGAACGTACATCCGCATCGTGTCCGCATCCGTGTCGGGAGGAGCGGCGGTTCTTCCCCTGCTCGCCGACGGACGCGTCGTCCTGTTGCGTCACTTCCGCCATGCCAGCCGGCACTGGCACTGGGAGATCCCCCGCGGCTTCGGTGGTCCGGGGGAGGGCGGCGCGGGTACGGCCGCCCGGGAACTGCAAGAGGAACTGGGCGTCCATGTCACGGACTTCACGTATCTGGGCCCCCTTTCTCCCGACACCGGCCTGCGTGCGGGCGTGGACCATCTGTACCTCGCACACCTCGGGACAGCCGAGTTGGCGGATGAGCCCACCCAGGACGCCAGGGCGGAGGGGATTGACGCGTACCGGGCCGTGACGCAGGGAGAGCTCCGGACGATGGTCGCGGACAGGGAGATCTCCGACGCCTACACCCTGTCCGCGTACGCACTGGCCATGGCCCAGGGCGTGCTGAAAGCCGACATGGGCTGACGGGAGCGAGCGGGGGAGGCCCGGCGTCCGGGGCTCTGTCCGTAATTCGATGGCGCCGTCGCTGAGCGGTCTCTAGAGTGGGGGCCGTTGGAGCGACCACGGTGTTCGTGGCGCAGGTGACGTGGAACGTGCACGGGGAGGTGTGACCGATGGCTGTCTTTGAGATGGGCGCTGCCCGCATCCAGAAGTTCATCAAGTCCATCTCCGTGGCCGCCGGCTGACCTTCCTCTTCCTTCGCGCCGTTGTGCGCGTCGCCGGGGCCGCCCTTGTGAAGGGTCTCCCTTGACTTCCAGTTCCGCCCTCCCGACCTCGTTCGCGTCCCTGGACCTCTCCCCGCTCGTGTCCTACGGCTGGGACGACGCCTGGGCCGACGAGTTCGCTCCCTACCTCTCCGAAGGTCTCGTCGCCGGGCGCGTGATCCGCGTCGACCGCGGTCAGTGCGACGTGGCCACCGCCGACGGGGTCATCCGCGCGGACACGGCGTTCGTGACACCGAACGACCCGATGCGCGTCGTGTGCACCGGCGACTGGGTCGCCGTCGAGCCCTCCGGTCACCCCCGCTACGTACGGGCGTATCTGCCCCGCCGTACCGCTTTCGTACGCTCCACCTCCTCCAAGCGGTCCGAGGGGCAGATCCTCGCCGCCAACGTCGACCACGCGGTCGTCGCCGTGTCGCTCGCCGTCGAACTGGACCTCGGCCGGGTCGAACGCTTCCTGGCTCTGGCCTGGGAGTCCGGCGCGCAGCCCGTGGTCGTCCTCACGAAGGCCGACCTGGTGCCCGATCCGGTGACGCTCGGCCATCTCGTCCAGGACGTGGAGAACTCGGCACCGGGCGTGCCCGTGCTCAGCGTCAGTGCCGCGACCGGCGAGGGACTCGACGTCCTCGAAGCCGTCCTCGCCGCAGGGACCGCGGTCCTGCTCGGCCAGTCCGGCGCCGGCAAGTCCACCCTCGCCAACGCCCTGCTGGGCGCGGACGTGATGGAGGTCCAGGCCACCCGCGACATGGACGGCAAGGGCCGGCACACCACCACGACCCGCAACCTCCTCGTCCTGCCGGGCGGCGGCGTCCTCATCGACACCCCGGGACTGCGCGGAGTCGGCCTCTGGGACGCCGAGACCGGCGTCGGCCAGGTGTTCGCCGAGATCGAGGAGTTCGCCGCCGACTGCCGCTTCCAGGACTGCGCCCACGTCGCCGAACCCGGCTGCGCGGTGCTGGAGGCCGTCGACTCCGGCGCGCTGCAGGAACGGCGGCTCGACAGCTACCGCAAGCTGATCCGGGAGAACCAGCGGATCGTCGCCAAGACGGACGCCCGGCTGCGCGCCGAGATCCGCCGGGACTGGAAGCGCAAGGGAGCCGAGGGCCGCGCGGCGATGGAGGCCAAGCGGGGCCGCTGGTAGCCGCACCCGCGGAGAGCCGGTGGTTCCGGCTCTCCGCGCCCGTTCACCGGTCCGGCCGGGTTGGCGCGGACGGCCCGTCCGTCGCTCCACCCCGGCCTGCCGGGGCCGCCGCAGCGTCGCTCCCGGCGCCTTCGACCGGTCCGCAACGTGGTGTCCGATTCCCGCCAGCCGCGCGGCCCGTCCCGGGCCACACTGGAAGGGTGATCGACGAGGACGCCAGGTACGAGACCGTACGCAGCCGGGACGCCCGCTTCGACGGGGAGTTCTTCTTCGCCGTGCGGACGACCGGGATCTACTGCAGGCCCAGCTGCCCCGCGGTGACCCCGAAGCGGCAGAACGTCCGCTTCTACGCGACGGCCGCCGCCGCACAGGGCTCCGGGTTCAGGGCCTGCCGCCGGTGCCGCCCGGACGCCGTGCCCGGTTCCGCGGCATGGAACGTACGGGCCGATGTCGTCGGCCGCGCCATGCGTCTGATCGGCGACGGCGTGGTGGACCGCGAGGGCGTCGGCGGGCTCGCCGCCCGCCTTGGCTACAGCGCCCGCCAGGTGCAGCGCCAGCTCACCGCCGAGGTCGGCGCGGGCCCCGTCGCCCTCGCCCGCGCGCAGCGGGCGCACACCGCGCGCATCCTCCTCCAGACCACCGGACTCCCCATCACCCAGATCGCCTTCGCGGCCGGGTTCGCCAGCGTGCGCCAGTTCAACGACACGATCCGCGCGGTCTACGCGTCGACGCCGAGCGCACTGCGGGCCGCCGCGCCCCGCACCGGCCCGGCCGCCCGTCGTGCGGACACCCCCGCCGCCGGTGTCCCCCTCCGGCTCGCCTACCGCGGCCCCTACCAGGTCACCGCCGTCTTCGACCTGCTGGCCTCCGAGGCCGTACCGGGCGTCGAGGCCGTGAGCGGACACCGAGGCCGCCGCAGCTACCGGCGCACCCTCCGACTTCCCTACGGAACGGGAATCGTCGCCGTCGACGAGCGACCGCGCGGAGGAAGGGGCGGCGAGGCGTCAGCCGAGTCGAGCGGCGCCGGTGCGGGCGGGGCCTGGTCCGACGGCCGCCCGGGTGGCTGGCTGGACGCCCGGCTGCATCTCACGGACCTCCGCGACCTCACCACCGCGGTCCAGCGGCTGCGCCGGCTGTTCGACCTCGACGCCGACCCGTACGCCGTCGACGAGAGGCTGGGGTCCGACGCCCGGCTGGGCCCGCTCGTCGCGGCGCGGCCGGGCCTGCGTTCGCCGGGCACCGCCGATCCGGACGAGCTGGCGGTACGCGCGCTGGTGGGGACGGAGGAGGCCGAGCGCCTCGTCCTGCGCTACGGGAAGGAGTTGGACGCCCCGTGCGGCACGCTCACGCACCTCTTCCCGGAGGCGGCCGTACTCGCGGGGGCGGAGCCGGAGGGCCCCCTCGGCGCACTGGCCGCGGCCCTCGCCGACGGGGCCCTGCGCCTCGACCCGGGCGCCGACCGCGACGAGGCGCAGGAGTCCCTGCTCACCCTGCCCGGCATGGACGGAACCACCGCCACCGTCATCCGCACCCGCGCCCTGGGCGACCCGGACACGGCCGCCCCCGACACCGACCTCCCGGACGCCTGGCGCCCCTGGCGGTCGTACGCGGTCCAACACCTGCGCGTGGCAGGACAGTTGTAGGAAGACGGGCGCGCCGTGGGCCGGGCGCCCAGCGGGTCACCGGCCGGAGGGCAACGCGTCTGGCCGGATCAGGGCGGGCAGGTGCCGGTCGTGCCTGCCGTTGTCGTGGAGCAGCGCTTCGCGCAGGGTGCCCTCCAGGGCGAAGCCGGTCCGTCCGGCGACCCGGCAGGACGCCGGGTTCGGCACCGAGTGGCCCAACCACGGTCGGTGGAGGCCGAGTTCTCAAATGCCCAGTGGGTGACCCGTCGTACGGCCGCCGTCACGACGCCACCGCACCGGGCCTCGGGAGGACCCAGTGGACGATCTCCGCACTGCTGTCCGCGAGGTCGACGTCGTTCCACCCGATGAGCCCGACCGGCCGGTCGTCCGCCGACCGCGCGACGGCCCACACCACCCCGGTCTCGGCCCGCCCGTGCTCCCGCATGTGCTCGCTCCGCGGACAGGTCGCCTCCCGGGACTCCACGAACAGCAGGCTCCACCGGCGGTCATCCCCCTGCGGGAACCGTCGGCGGCGGGGGAGTGACGGGGATCATCGAGGCATCGTGCCGCGGGCGTTCGGGGCCGCGGCAACCGATATCAGTCGCCCGGCGCGGCCAGTTCGCGGGGTTCGACGCGGGTCTCCGTCGCCGTGTCGCCCTCGCGGGTGACGACGTAGGCGGCCTTGCCGGGGACCTCCGTGACGGCCTCGATCAGGCGGGTGCCTCGATAGACCAGGCCCACGCCGTCGTCGGTGCAGTGGGTCTCGGGGAGGGTGCCGTCGGCCACGAGGCGGTGGACGAGGGGGCGGCGGCCCGGGTCGCTGTCGTAGTGGACGCCGTTGCCGAACGGCAGGTAGCCCAGTCCGTCGGTGAGCGCGCGGAGTTCGGGGCCGAAGGAGTCCGTGGTGCCGCCCCGGAACCAGCAGAGCGAGCCGGCGCTCACCCCGCTGAGCACGACCCCTGCCTCCCAGGCCCGGCGGAACACCGCGTCGAGTCCGTGGACCCGCCACACGGCGAGCAGGTTCGCCGCCGAACCGCCCATCACCCACACGACGTCCTGTTCGAGCACGGCGCTCTCGACGTCCTCGATGTTCGGCATCGGGAACAGGTGCAGCGGCGTGAGGTCGAAGCCCGCCACCCGGGCCGCCTCGCTCATCCTGGACGTGAAGTGCTCGGCGTCGCCGATCGCCGTCCCGACGTACATGACGCGGGGGCGGCGGCCCTCGACCCGGGCCAGTTCCACGGCGTGGTGGACGAGCGGGCCGAACAACACCCGGGTGCGGTCGCCGACGCGGTGACCACCCGAGGTGGCCAGGATCGTGGGTTCCGTGGCGGTCATGGGTCGGGACCCTACCAAGGTCCACAGGCCTCGCGATCTTGGGCCGATGTGTCTCCAGATGGACCTTCATCAACGGGTTCGGCCCGCTTGGCCGTTCAGTCCTCCAGGCCCCAACTGTGGATCCGCCGCGGGTGGATCCGGATCAGCTCCTCACTGAAGTGCGGCCCCAAGTCGTGCTTGCCGGTGAGGAGTTCGGCCTCGCCGCGGATGTCGAGGCCGCGCACCTTCCACGGACTCAGGCTGACGATGTCGTCGACGACCAGCGCGACCTTCGGATTCCTCTGCAGATTGCGCCATTTCTTGGTCGTTCCCATGGCGTACCCGCCGATCAGGATCGTCCCGTCGTCCTGCGGGAAGAAGCCGACGGGGTTGGCCTGGGGCTGCCCGAGAGGGTCCACGGTGGCCAGTCGTCCCAGCCGCTGCGACCTGAGGTACGCGCGTTCCGCCTCGCTGAATTCGGTCATGACTGCAGCCAAACACGCGCCGCCCCGCGACGCATCGGGTTCCGGACCCAGGTCCATCGGAGGACACGGATCCGGGTCGACGGCGCGGGCGGCCGCCGGCCAGGGTGGTGCCGCAGCCCGGCCTTGCCCGGACGGTGCGGCCCGTCGTCTCGCCGCCATTGGTGTGACGGTGCGTTGCGCGGGTCCGTGGTCAGGGAAGCCATGGCCCCATGAGCCGCGCGATCATGCTCAGGCGCCTTCTCGTCACCCTGGTGACCACCCTGGTTCTCACCCCGCCGAGCGCGATCGCCGAGGCGGAGTCCGGCCTCGGCCCGATCGCGGCGGCGCGGGCGGAGAACCGGAACGGCGCCCGGGACACCTGGACCGGCAGCTGGGAGGGCGCCGCCTCCGGCACGGCTCCCGCGCTGCCCGGCGCCTCCATCCGCAACGTCGTCCACACCAGCGTCGGCGGCCGGGCCGCCCGCGTCCGTCTCTCCAACCGGCTCGGCACCGCGCCCCTCCAACTCGGCTCCGTCACCCTGGCGTTGCAGATCCCGGGCGCGCCGGCCCGCCCGGGCGCCGTGGCCGGCACCATGCGCACCGTCACCTTCGGCGGCGCCCGTTCACTCACCGTTCCCGCGGGCCGGGACGTGGTCAGCGATCCCGTCGCCCTGACGGTGCCCGCCGACGCCAACCTCCTGGTGTCGGTGCACACCCCCGCCGACTCGGGCCCGGCGACGTTCCACCGCTCCGCGCTCCAGGCCAACTTCGTCGCGCCCGGCGGCGACCGTACCGCCGACGAGGGTGGCGCCGCGTACACGACGACGGTCGGCAACTGGTACTACGTGACCGGCGTCGACGTGCTCGGCCCCTCGACCGCGGGCAGCGTGGTGGCGCTCGGCGACTCCATCACCGACGGGACGGGCTCCTCGTTCAGCGCCGACCACCGCTGGCCGGACCGGCTCGCCGACCGGCTGCGGGACCTCCCCGCGGGCCGCCGCCCCGGCGTCCTCAACGCGGGGATCTCCGGGAACCGCGTCCTGCGCGAAGGACGCGGCCCGAGCGCGCTGACCCGTCTCGACACCGACGTCTTCTCCCGCTCGGGCGTCCGCACGATGATCGTGCTGGAGGGCATCAACGACATCAAGGGCAGCCCCGAGGTGACGGACCCGCTCGACCTGGAGAACGCCTACCGGCTCCTCGTGCGCCGCGCCCACGCCCGCGGCATCCGCGTCATCGGCGCCACGATCACCCCGTACGGCGGCCACAGCGCGTACACCCCGGCGCGTGAGGCGGTGCGGCTCGCGGTCAACGACGCCATCCGCACCCGGCGGATCTTCGACGCCGTCGCGGACTTCGACGCCACGGTCCGCGACCCGGCCCGCCCGAACCGCATCCTCCCCGGCTACGACCCGGGCGATCATCTGCACTTCAACGACACCGGCATGCGGGCGCTCGCGGACACGATCGACCTGACCGCCCTCGTCCCGACCGGGGCGGCGCGCCACCCGTAGGCCCCGGTGGCGGGTGACGATCCCGTCAGCCCCAGATCGCGGCCCCCAGCCACGCCCACAGGATCAGCAGGCAGGCGAAGAACTCCGTCAGGACGCTCCAGCCGCCCGACCGCATCGCGGTCCGTACCGACGTCCACGCCTCGCCCCGGCCGCCGAGGCGCAGCCGCTCACAGAGGTAGATCCCGCCGACGAAACCGGGGATCGCGCCCACCACCGGCAGCAGGACGAAACCCAGCAGGGACCCGGCCCCGGCGTACACCGCCATTCGGGTGGTGGCGCCGCTCTCCCGCAGCCGGCGTGGGGGAAGCACGAACCGGACGGCCTGTGCGAGCAGCAGGACCACCGTCGCGCCGACGAGGACCCCCCAGGACAGGGCCTGGGGATCGCTCAGCGCCCACCACAGGACCGCGGCCCAGACGAGCCACGACCCCGGCAGACCGGGCACCAGTACTCCGGACAGGCCGAGCAGAATCACCACGCCGACCAGCAGGAGTTCCCACACTCCCATCTGCCCAGCCTGCCCGAGCGGGCGCGGAACCGCAGGTCAGTCCCGCGCCACCCAGCCTCGTTCGTAGGCGTGCCAGCCCAGCTGGAGCCGGGTCGCGACGCCCGTCAGCTCCATCAGCCGCTTCACCCGGCGCTGTACCGTCCGCAACCCCAGATCGAGCTGTTTGGCCACGCTCGCGTCGGTGAGCCCAGCGAGGAGCAGGGAGAGGATTTCCAGATCGGCGCCGTCCGGGCCGTCCGGCTCCTGCTCCAGCACTCCCCGGCTGCCCAGCCGCAGCGGCAGCGCGTCCCGCCACACCGACTGGAACAGCCCCGACAGCAGCTCCAGGAGCCCGCTCGCGTGCACCACCAGCGCCGCCGGCTCCGCGCTGTGCGAGGTCAGGGGCACCATCGCCAGGGCCCGGTCGGCGATGACCAGCTTGGTCGGCACCTGGTCCACGACCCGCACCTGCTCGTCGCGGCCCAGTGCCGCGGACAGCTCGGTGATGCCGGTCGGCAGGTCGAGGACGGACCGTTCGACGACGACGCGGTAGCGCACGCCGCGGTCGGCGGCCTGCTCCTCCGCGTCGTTGTCCGTTCCGGACACCACCAGCGGCTTCCCGGTGACCAGCGCGCACACCTCCTCGGCCGCGCCGAGCTGGAGCTGGAGGAACCGCTGCGAGACCGCCGCCGCGCCGATCACCACCTCCACGAGGTCGTGCACGGCCGGCTCGGCGGCGGAGGCCCGGTACTCCTCGGCCAGCAGGGCCGCCGCCAGCTCCGCCTTCTCCAGTTCGTGGCGCTGCTGGGTGAGCAGCGCGCCGAGGGCGACGCCGGGCGGCGCGGCGACCCAGCGTCCGGGTCGCGCCGAGGACTGCGCGGCCAGACCGTGCCGCTCCAGGATGCGCAGCGCGCGCTCCGTGTCGTGCTCACCGAGTGTGAGCCGGCGCGCGAGATCGGGTACGTCGGCGGCACCCACGGACACCAGTGCCCGGTACGCCGACTCGTGGGTCTCGTCCAGACCTATCGCTCCCAGCATGCGGCGACGTCCCTCCCCAGAATGCGTTCCGGCCGGTCGGCGGCACCATGGCGGGAAACGGCCACGGCGCAAACCCGCCTCGGCACATCATCGCCGTACCCCCCGCCCCTCTGACAAGCTCACGTCACCGCAGCACCAACCGCCGCCCGTAATGCCCTGCTTGGGTGCGGCCTGCGCGAACGCGGGCCGCGCCGGCCCGGGGCACTCACCTCGGTGAAGCTGTCGCACTCCTAGGACGAGGGGAAGACCTGGACGCCCGCCGCGACCGTCCGGCACGACGGCCGGCGGACGGCGACCGCCGATCACAGCGGAGCCCAAGGGAAGCAGGTCACACTCGAGGCCGAACTGACCGACGCAGCAGGCGACTCGGTCGGTCAGACCGTGAACCGGGCCTGCGACGTGCGCTGAGTCCCGGGCACCAAGACGCCGCCGGGCGGTTCTCCCGTGGGGGGTGGGACCGCCCGGCGGTCATGTGCGAGGGCGTTCTGCCCCGTATTTCTGTTCGACGGCCCCCTCGGCAGGCCGTTCGACGGCCAGCACCTTGGCCGGTTTTTCCGGATGCCCCGTTTTCAACAGGCCGTCGCGGTGGACAATTAGGGGCATGAGCCAGCAGGGGGAGAAGCCCACCGGTCACGAGGACGCATGGTGGGGGGAGTTGTACGACGACTCCACCGAGGACACGGGGCCCGCGCCGGCGGCCGACTCCCTGGACGACCGGTTCGCGTCGGCGGCCGGGACACTGGGCGACGGATCCGGAACCGGCCAGGAGCCCGCGCCCGACGGGGAGTTCGGACCGGAGCGGGGTCTCGTCCCGGGGCCGGGGCAGGCACCCGGAGCGGGGCCGGTTCCCGTACCCGCGCAGGGGACCGTGCCGGGACCGGGACCCGTGCCGGGGTCCGGGGCCGCGCCAGGACCGGGGTCGGAATGGGGACCCGCGCCAGGTCGCGGCAGCGGGACCACACAGCCCTCCGGTGCCTTCGACGACGAGACTCCTGCGCCATATCGGGGTCGGCGAGACGCCGGTGCGCCGGACGCGTCCCGCCCGGAGGCGGGGGAGCGGCCCCCTGGCGTGCCCGGACAGGCTCCCTCCGGCTGGGACCGCCCGTCCCCTTCTTCGGCTTCTTCGGCCTTCGACGAGGCTCCTGCGCCGTACCCCGGTCGGCGGGACGCCGGTGCGCCGGACGTACCCGGCCCGGAGACCGGGGACGGGCCGCCCGCCGTACCGGGGCAGACCCCCGCGGCCTGGGATCGGGAGTCCGCTCCCTGGGCGGAGCGGGACAGTACCCCGGCGCCCGGGGCCTGGACCGGCGCGACCCCCCGCCGTGAGGCGGCGGCGCCACGCCCCGGCCGATGGGAGCGGGGCCCGGGGACGGGTCCGGATTCCGATGAGGCCGCGTATCCGGACAGGGACCCGGAACCCGACGCGGACCGGCCCACGCGGGCCGGGCTCGGGCACCGGCCCGGCTCCTGGAACTCCCCGCCCGCCGATCCGGCGGCCCCCGCGCCGTTCCCGCCCGGCCCGACGCCACCGGGGTTCACCCCTCAGAGGTCCGGCCCGGGCGTGAACGCCGAGGTGCCCGCAGGGTGGGTGCCCGGGTCGAGGGTGCCGGCTGACGCGCCCCCGCCACCGGCGGTCGCGCCGCCCAAGCCCACGTCCGCACCCCCGAAGCCCGTGTCCGCGCCCGGCGTTCCGAACGCCGCGGAGCCCGGCGGTGCGACGGTCGGTCCGGATTCCGCCGGGCCCGCACCTGCGGGTCCGCCACCCGGCCCGGGCCCGGCCGGCGACACACTCACCGGTTCCGCACCCGTCGGCCCAGGTCCCGCCAGGTCCGCACCCGCAGGTCCACCCCCTGCCGGTCCCGCACCGGCGGGCCCTGCACCGGTCGGCCCGGGGCCCGCCGGGCCTGCGGCGGGTCCCGCCTCTGCCGGGTTCGGTCCCACCGGTCTTGCACCCGCAGGTCCACCCCCTGCCGGTCCCGCACCGGCGGGCCCTGCACCGGTCGGCCCGGGGCCCGCCGGGCCTGCGGCGGGTCCCGGCTCTGCCGGGTTCGGTCCCACCGGTCTTGCACCCGCAGGTCCACCCCCTGCCGGTCCCGCACCGGCCGGCCCCGCACCGGTCGGCCCGGGGCCCGCCGGGCCTGCCCCCAGTGGGACTGCGTCCGCCGGGCCGGATCCCGTCGGCGCCGTTCCCGCAGGGCGGGCAGAGGGCGGTCCCGTGCCCGCCGCCCCTACCGGGCTCCCGAGTACCACCGGCGGTTTCCGGACGCCCCGGGTCGCGGTCGAGCCCGCCGACGCCCCCGGCGCGTCCAGGGAACCCGCGCTCTCCGTCCCCCAGCAGCCGTCCGCCGTCGGCCACGTCGGATCCGGTCCGCCCACCTACGACGCCGAACCGACCGCGCTCCCGCCCGCCGACCCGGACGAACTCGACGACCTGGTCGCCGACACCGTGCTCGACGGCGCCCGCTACGGGACGAGCACCCTGCGGGCCGCGTCGGTGCGCGGGGACTCCGCCCGGTACCGGGGCGAGCCGCGCCGGGACGCGCTGCTCACCGCCCGGTTCGGGTCGGGCGAGCAGGCCCTCGTGCTGGTGGCGATGGCGACCGGCGCCCGGGCCACCCCGGGAGCGCACCGGGCCGCGGCGGAGGCGTGCCGGTGGATCGCGCGGGCCGTCGGACGCAGCCACGCGCGGCTGGCCGACGACATCCGCGCCGCGCGCCGCGGCGACCTGAAGTCGGGCCTGCACCGCCTCACCGACCGCAGCCTCGGCAAGCTGCGGGCGAGCGCGGCGGAGCAGGGCGTCGAACCGGAGGAGTACACGGCAGGCCTGCGCTGTCTGCTGCTGCCCGCCGACCCCGAGTGCCGTACCCGGGTCTTCTTCGGCGTCGGCGCCGGCGGTCTGTTCCGGCTGCGGGACGGCGAGTGGCAGGACATCGAGCCACGGGTCGCCGAGGCCACCGGGGAGGCCGTGGTCGGCTTCGGCTCGCTGCCGCACGAGACCCCGGAGGGTGACCGGCTCACCATGGACCTGGGGATCACGACACCCCCGAGCCCCTACGAGCCCGCGCCGCGCCCGCCGCGCCCCCCGTTCCGGTTCCGGGCCTCGATCGCCCGCCCGGGTGACACGCTCCTGCTCTGCACGGGAGGTATGGCGGAGCCGCTGCGCGGCGAACCGGAGCTGGCGGAGTACCTCACGACACGGTGGGCGGAGGGGGAACCGCCCGGCCTCGCGGCCTTCCTCGCGGACAGCCAGGTCCGGGTCAAGGGGTACGCGGACGACAGGACCGCAGCCGCTGTTTGGGAGGCGTAACCGCGCGCGGTGTGAATTCATGGAGCCAGGGGACGGACGACGGGACGGGGGACCCGGACCGCCCGAGGGCTTCGAGGATCACGAAGAGGTGCGTGCAGCATGGCCAAGCAGAACGTCGCCGAGCAGTTCGTCGACATCCTCGTCCGTGCGGGCGTCAAGCGGCTGTACGGGGTCGTGGGCGACAGCCTCAACCCCGTGGTGGACGCGATCCGGCGCAACGCGGCCATCGACTGGATCCACGTCCGGCACGAGGAGACGGCCGCGTTCGCCGCGGGCGCCGAGGCGCAGATCACCGGCAGGCTCGCGGCCTGCGCCGGCTCCTGCGGGCCGGGCAACCTCCACCTGATCAACGGCCTCTACGACGCGCACCGCTCCATGGCCCCGGTGCTGGCCCTCGCCTCGCAGATCCCCTCCAGCGAGATCGGCCTCGGCTACTTCCAGGAGACCCACCCCGACCAGCTGTTCCGCGAGTGCAGTCACTACAGCGAGCTGATCTCCAGCCCGAAGCAGATGCCGCGGCTGCTCCAGACCGCCATCCAGCACGCGGTCGGCCAGTCCGGGGTCAGTGTCGTCTCGCTGCCCGGTGACATCGCCGCCGAGCCCGCCCCCGACAAGACCATCGAGACCGCCCTCGTCACCTCCCGGCCCGGTGTCCGGCCGGGCGACACCGAGATCGACGCACTCGTCGAGATGATCGACGAGGCCCAGAAGATCACGCTCTTCTGCGGCAGCGGCACGGCGGGCGCGCACGCCGAGGTCATGGAGTTCGCCGAGAAGATCAAGTCGCCGGTCGGGCACGCCCTGCGGGGCAAGGAGTGGATCCAGTACGACAACCCGTTCGACGTCGGCATGAGCGGGCTCCTCGGGTACGGCGCCGCCTACGAGGCGACCCACGAGTGCGACCTGCTGATCCTGCTGGGCACCGACTTCCCGTACAACGCCTTCCTGCCCGACGACGTCAAGATCGTCCAGGTCGACGTCCGTCCCGAACGCCTGGGGCGGCGCTCCAAGCTGGACCTCGCGGTGTGGGGAGACGTGAAGGAGACCCTGCGCTGTCTTACCCCGCGGGTCCGGCCCAAGGGCAACCGGCGCTTCCTCGACAAAATGCTGAAGAAGCACGCCGACGCGCTCGAGGGCGTCGTCAAGGCCTACACCCGCAAGGTCGACAAGCACGTCCCGATCCACCCCGAGTTCGTCGCCTCGGTACTCGACGAACTCGCGGACGACGACGCGGTGTTCACGGTGGACACCGGGATGTGCAACGTCTGGGCGGCCCGCTACATCTCGCCCAACGGCAGCCGCCGCGTGATCGGTTCGTTCTCGCACGGGTCGATGGCGAACGCGCTGCCGATGGCGATCGGCGCCCAGTTCACCGACCGGAACCGGCAGGTCGTGTCGATGTCCGGCGACGGCGGGTTCTCCATGCTGATGGGCGACTTCCTCACCCTCGTCCAGTACGACCTGCCCGTGAAGGTGGTTCTCTTCAACAACTCCGCCCTCGGCATGGTCGAGTTGGAGATGCTCGTCGCAGGTCTGCCCTCGTACGGCACCACCAACAAGAACCCGGACTTCGCGGCCGTGGCGCAGGCGTGCGGGGCGTACGGCGTCCGCGTGGAGAAGCCCAAGCAGCTCGCCGGAGCCCTGAAGGACGCCTTCGCCCACAAGGGCCCCGCCCTTGTCGACATCGTCACCGACCCGAACGCCCTGTCCATCCCGCCCAAGATCAGCGCGGACATGGTGACGGGCTTCGCGCTCTCGGCGTCGAAGATCGTGCTGGACGGCGGTGTCGGGCGCATGCTCCAGATGGCCCGGTCCAACCTGCGCAACGTGCCCCGACCGTAGGCCGCGGGTTCCGCGCCGGTGCTGTCGGGGGCCCGGCGCACGCGGTGTGCGGACCCCGTAGGGCCCGGGGGTGAGGACGGCGGGCCTCAACTCCGCTTCTTGTACAGAGAGTTCGGTAGACGCGTGTAGGCGGATCGGCTGACCGTCCACGGTCGGCACGTCTCCCGGACGCGCGGTCCCGAAGCCGTGCCGGGCGAACGGCTCGCCGCGTGTCCCCGCCGCGGGCGCACCGCCCCGCCTCCCCTCGCGGGAGTACGGCGGCGGGCCCGGGTGAGGACGCCGCGAGGGACGACCGACGCGTCGTACGGCGGTGCCTCCGTCCGGGGGACCGGGACCGCGCCCGGCGCGACCGGGGCGGGGCACCCCTGCACCGTGGGGGCCGCCGTCTCCTCAGGCGTCGGGTCTCCGACGCGGACCCCTCCGTCGACCAGGAGTTTTCTCCGGCCGGGCAGGAGGCGTAGGGCCCACGAGCGATCCGGAACTCCCGGACCCCGCACGCCGGATCGATCCGAACATGCCACAGGTCCACGCCGGTGGCACCTGGTGCGCTCGCCCAGCGGAGCGCGGTGACGGCCGAGGCGCCCGCCTCCGGCCCGCCCCGGCGGACACGGGACCGGCGTACGGAGAGGATCTCCTGCCTCCGGACGGTTCCGTCGCGTCGATCGGTGCCCGATGCAGGCGTCGCACGACCGCGGCCGTGGACCCGGTGACCGGCGATTCGACATGACTGTCACGTTCCCGTTGGGGCATGGATCCCGTGAACGTGTTCGAGCAGGGGGGATCCGACATCGGCACGCAGGCGGGGGTCATGAAGAGGCAGCCAAGCGGAGGCGCTCCGACGGCCAGGGGGACCTCCTCCACCGACCCGGTGGACGACATGTCCGACGGGGCGACGGAACAGCCGGACACCACCCAACTGCGGCGCCGGCTCGTCAAGGCGGACCTGCGGGCGGTGCCCGAGGTGCGCAGGGCGCTGCGCGAGCTGTTACGGCACTGGGGGAAACCGGGCCGGTCCGAGATAGCCGAGCTGCTGACCAGCGAACTGGTCACCAACGCGCTCGTCCACACCGACCACGACGCCGTCCTGACGGCGACCGTCGGAGCGCGCCGACTGCGCGTGGAGGTGCGGGACTTCGTGGGACGCAGGCCCCTGCTGCGGGTGCCGGACGCCGGCGACGGCACGCACGGCAGAGGTCTGGTCCTCGTGCAGTCCCTGGCGGACGCGTGGGGCGTGCGGGCGCACGGCGTGGGCAAAGCGGTGTGGTTCGAACTGGACGGCGGCGCGGTGTAGAACACCGCGCCGCCGTCGTCATGCGTGTCCGGGTCCGGCCGGGGCCGGATCACCCGGGCTGTCGCCCGGGCCGGGAACCGGGCCTCAGCCGAACTGCCGCTCCAGGTCCTTGAGCTTGCGCTCCAGGGAGTCGAGCCGCGGAAGGGCCATCGTGTCGTCCTCCGTGGTGAGGTCGACGGTGATCGGCTCGGTGTTCTTGCGGACGGGGGTGAGGGAGGGCCGCGAGCGCACGGGCAGCTGCTCCGCGGTGGATATGGCAGGCTCCGCGGAGCCCGCGGCGGGCGCCCGCTCCACGGTCGCCGTCTCCAGTTCCCGGCCGCCACCCCGCCCGGCGAAGCCGCGGTGACCACGGCTCAGGGCCTTGAGGTGCGCCCGCTCGACGCGCTCCTCGTTACGGCGGCGCAGTCGGTTCTGCTCCTTCTGGCGCCGGTCCTCGCGCACCTCGTCCACGGCCTCGTCCAGGGTGCGGACGTTCTCCAGGAGCATCAGCGACCACGCGCTGTACGTCTCACGGGGGGCCCGCAGCCAGCGGACGATGCGGATCTGCGGCAGCGGACGCGGCACCAGACCCTGCTCGCGCAGCGCGGCACGCCGGGTCTGCTTCAGCGCGCGGTCGAAGAGCACCGCGGCCGACAGGGACATGCCCGCGAAGAACTGCGGGGCGCCGGCGTGGGCCATGCCCCGGGGTGCGTGGACCCAGTTGAACCAGGCCGCGGCACCCGCGAACGTCCACACGAGTATGCGGGAACCGAGAGCCGCGTCACCGTGGCTGGCCTCGCGCACGGCGAGGACGGAGCAGAACATGGCCGCGCCGTCCAGGCCGAACGGTACGAGGTACTCCCAGCCGTCGGAGAGGCCCAGGTTCTGCTGGCCGAAGCCGACCAGGCCGTGGAAGGAAAGTGCCGCCGCGACCGCGGCACAGCAGAACAACAGCACATAGGAGGCCGAGCCGTAGATGGCCTCCTTACGCCTGCGGCGCTCCTCGCTGCGTTCCCAGGAGTCGTCGCCGCTCGTGTCCCCGGACCGCTTGCCGCGCGCGAGCACCGCCACCGCCGCCAGCAGGCCCAGGAGCAGAACGGCGCCTGGAAGCAGCCAGTTCAGCGATATGTCGGTCAGTCTCATCTGGGGTCCCTTGCATTGGGATAGGGCGTAACGCCCGCCATAGTGGCCCAATCACGTCGGCCCTCAGGGGGTTTCGGGGCAAGAGGCCGCCAAGGAAGTGCAAGGGGATGCGCAGGGCGACGTTCTGCTCGAACTGCCGCGCGAGGGACGGGAGTTGAGTGCGAATAAGATTACCCGTACGGATGGTTCGACGGAAAGTTCCTGCGAGAAGTGAGGAACTTGTGAACTACCTGTGATCCGGGAAACCTCTCCGAGGATCCCTCGGGTGATGTTGATCTTAGGGTACGCGCGGGCCCGCGCCCGACCGCGGGTGCTTCAACTGGCTTCGACGGCCGTCAACTTGCGGACGCGGTCCGCGTCGCAGGTGCGCGGGCAGGTCGCGCAGGTGTCCTTGGGGGCCAGTGTGTAGAAGAGGCAGCAGCTCGCCCGGTCGCGGGTGGGCAAGGACTGGCCTGCGGGGCCGGTCAGTTCACGGAACGCCGCGGAGCCGACGTACGGCCGGGTGGCGCCGGGCAGCAGCAGCTCCAGCTCGCGCCTGCCGCGCGCCTCCTCGCCGAACAGGGGTGCGAGGTACCAGAGGCCTTCGACGATCTCGTCGGTCGCCATGCCCCACAGGGCCCGGCCGCGCCGCCGCATGCGCGGCCCGAATCCGCCGAGGACCGGCTCCAGGTGCTCGGCCACGGCGGCCCGCACCTCGGCGCGCAGTGCCTCCTCGTCCGGCACGACCCGCGCACCGGGCAGCCCGGCGGCCGGGTCATCCGGCAGGCAGGCGAACGTGGTGACACGGACGGCGAACCGGCCGAGCTCGCGGTGGTATGTGACGTGCTCCACAGGCATGCGGGGCACCCGGCGCTGCAGGAACCACGGCACGGTGATCAGGAGGCAGGCCGGCCAGGCGTACCGGTGCAGTCCGAAGCTCGCCACGACATCGGGCCGCGCCTGCTGCGCGTAGTCCCGGATCACCTGCGCCTCGTCCCACGCGAGGAACGCGTCGAGTTCAAGTCCGCCCTCCGCCAGACCGGCGGCGGGGGCCCAGCCCGCACCGCTCGGCGCCGCTTCTCCGTCGGCCAGCTCGGTGACGTTCAGATCGGGCATCGCCTCGGTCATCCGCGCGTACGCGTCCGTGACGGGCGACACGGCGGCGAGCGTGTCGGGGCCGGTCGCAGCGGTCGCGACGGCCTGGGCGGGCGGGGCGGGAGCGGACATGCGGAACCATCGCTTCACGATCGTTTGCAGGTAAGCCTTACCTTACCCTCGATTTCGAATGTTTGAACTGAGGCGATGTGCGCCTATCGTGCTTGACGGACAGGTGACAATCGCCGCAATGGCCCCAAGCAGCACCGAGCCGGAGGAGGACCCGTGGAGCAGGCCGGTCCGCGCAGCGCGCACGGCTCCGAAGGGGCGGGGGTCCCGGAGACCGAAGCGGCCGCCTTCCGGATCCCGGCGCAGTCACGGCCCGCGGAACGGAGCCGGCCGCCCAGGGGCGTCCCCTCGGGCGATGCCGGCACCGGACCGGACGGCGCCGACGCCTCGGCCCGCGGGGAGCACACCCACGGCGAGGCGCCGGTCCCGCGCCCGCGCGGCGCCGGCTCCCCCTCCGTCGTCCCCGCGCAGGGCGCGCGTCCCGGAACGCGGGACGCGGGCACCCGGGCCCCGGATCCCGACGAGCACCGGTCCGCCGGACGGGCGGACGCCTTCCGTACCGGCGCTCCGGCCGACGACTCGACGGCCGGAGCGCGTGCCCGGCCCGTCGTTCAGCGGGCCTCCGTGCGCGGGCAGGTCCTCGACGCGCTGCGCACCGCGCTCGTCGCGGGCGAACTCGCCCCCGGCGAGGTGTACTCGGCGCCCGCGCTCGGCGATCGCTTCGGGGTGTCCGCCACGCCGGTGCGCGAGGCCATGCAGCAGCTCGCCCTCGAAGGCGCCGTCGAGGTCGTCCCCAACCGGGGCTTCCGTGTCATCGAGCGCGGTACCCGCGAACTGGCCGAACTCGCCGAGATCCGCGGGCTGATCGAGGTCCCCGTGATGCTCCGGCTCGCGCGCACCGTGCCCGCCGCGCGCTGGGCCGAACTGCGCCCGCTCGCCGAGGCCACCGTCCGCGCCGCCTCCTCCGGCTGCCGCGCCACCTACGCCGAGACCGACCGCACCTTCCACCGCGCGGTCCTCGCCCTCGCGGGAAACGCCCAGTTGGTGCGCATCGCCGACGACCTGCACCGCCGCGCGCAATGGCCCCTCGTCGGCGGTCCGGTCTCCCGGGGCCGCGCCGACCTGGTGGCGGACGCCGCCGAACACACCGCGCTCCTCGACGCGTTGATCGCCGGGGACCTCGCGGTCGTCCAGGCACTGGTGCGGGAGCACTTCACCGGCGCGTCCTGAAGCCGGCCCGTACGTAACCGTCCGGAGCCCGTCCGTCACGGAGCCGTACGGTCCGCGCAACACTCTCCGCCGCCGGGAACCCGCACCGCCCGCGTCCGCGTACCCCGGTGCACAGGTCCCGGGCGAGAGCCCGACCGCAACCGGGGGAGAGAGCCATGCCAGACCCGTCCTGGGCGGCGCAGCAGCAGGCACAGCAGGCCGCTCGGCAGGCCCAGCAGGTCCATCAGAGCCATGTCCGCATCCACCACCACGCACACGACATGGCACGCGTCCACGGGGGTCCGCCCCGCACGCACCGCCCGACGACCCACACCGGAGGCGGCCGTGGCGGCGGCCTCGGCGGCCTCCTGACGCTTCTCGTCGTGGTGGCCGTCGTCGTCTGCCTGGTCCGCGACCCCGGACTGCGCCACGACGCCACGACGTTCGCACGGGACCTGCTGGCACGGATCCGGAGCAGCTGACGCCTGCCCCGCCTTCCCCGGCGGACGCGCGACCACGGCCACGGTGCCTCGCCGCGTCACCGGACCACCCGTCCTCGGGGACGCCGTTCACCCGTCGCGGGGCCGCGTCGATCCGAACCACCCGGGCCCGCCGTGGGCGCACGTGTCGCGTGTGCACCCACGGGTCCGGTCAGGCCGTCGCGGCGGGCGGCGCCAACTGGGCCGCCAGCCAGGTGGGTACGCCCCCCAGCAGCCGGAACAGCCGGCCCGCCTCCGCACGGAGCCGGGAGGCCTCCGGCTCCGACTCGGCGTCCGCGAGCGAGGCCAGCGCCGGGGCCGTACCGACGAGATAGCCCAACTCCTCGCGGATGCGCAGGGACTCGGCGAAGCCGTGCCGGGCCTCCGCCAACTCCCCCTCCCGCAGGGCGAGTCCGGCGAGATGCCGCCAGGTGAAGGACATCAGCAGCGGATCGTCCTGGGCGGTCGCGCCCGCGTGCGCCCGCCGGTACGCCGCCCGGGCCGCCTGCGGTGCCCGGGCCAGGTTCTCGGCGAGCAGTCCGCGCCGGAAGTCCAGCAGGGCCCGTCCGGGAGCGCCCGGCGCGATCAGGGCGGCGGCCCTGCCGAGTGCGGCACGTGCCTCGTCGGCCCGGTCGCGCACCCTCAGCAGGGTTGAGGCGTAGGCGAGTTGGCCGCGTTCGCAGGCCGCCGCACCGCGCTCGTCGTCGGTCTGCGCGAGGGCCTCGGCGGTGCGCAGCGCGTCCTCCGCCTCGGCCCACCCCTGCTCGGTGTAGAGACAGCGCTCGACGAGCAGCGAGGCCCTCTGGAGCGAGGCCTCCGCCGTGTGCGGCTGGAGCAGCGCCGCCGCGTCGGCCCAGCAGGCGCGCGACCGCAGCCGCCATACCGCGGTCTGGAGTGGATCGTCCCCTGCAGTCGTTCCGGAACCAGACATGGCGGTATGCGCCACGTTGCCCTCCCCGAGCACACCATTGAGCTGTTGAGTGGTGGCATCTCAGCACGGATCACCGGGCCCGGCCAAGAGGGTGGGTGAAGGATTTCACAAAGTGGTGGGGCGGGAGGGGCCTTCCGGGACCCCGTCGTGGTTCAGCTCATCCGCAGGGCCAGGAAGAAGTCCAACTTGTCCTCCAGGCGCGACAGGTCACGACTCGTCAACTGTTCGATGCGGCCGACGCGGTAGCGCAGCGTGTTGACATGCAGGTGCAGACGGGCCGCGCAGCGCGTCCAGGAGCCGTCGCAGTCGAGGAACGCCTCCAGGGTGGGGATCAGTTCGGCGCGGTGCCGGCTGTCGTAGTCGCGCAGTGGGTCGAGGAGCCGGGCGGTGAAGGCGCGGCGGACGTCGTCCGGCACGAAGGGGAGCAGCAGCACGTGCGAGGCCAGCTCCTGGTGCCCGGCCGCGCAGACCCGTCCGGGGCGTGCCGCGGCGACCCGGCGGGCGTGCCGTGCCTCCTCCAGGGCGCCGCGCAGCCCCTCCGCCGAGTGCACGGCGGCGCTCACCCCGAGCGTGAGGTGCCCGTCGTCGTTCAGCCCGGCCGACAGCGGGGCCCGTACGGCCTCCAGGAGCCGGTCGGCGTGCAGACCCGAGCCCGAGCCGTCGTCGTCGGCCGAGACCGCCGGAAGGGGGACCAGCGCGATGGCCTCGTCACCCGTGTGGGCGACAGCTATCCGGTCGGAATGTTCGGGTCCCGGGGACAGCGGGTCCACGAGGATCTCCTCCAGCAGCGCCTGGGCCACCGGACCGCCCTCGATGTCACCGCCCTCCCACTCCACGCGCGCCACGACGACCTGCCAATGCGGGGCCGCTCCGAGGCCCGGCAGCAGCACCGGCGCCGCCACCCGCAGCCGTGCCGCGATCTCGGCGGGCGCCGCGCCCGTCTGGACCAGCTCCAGGACCTCCTGAGCGAGCCGCCGCCGCACCGTGCGCGCCGCGTCCCGGCGGTCCCGCTCCACGGCGATGAGCTGGGTGACGCCCTGGAGCAGGTCGAGCCGCTCCTCGGGCCAGTCCCCGGCATCCGCCTCGACGGCGAGCAGCCAGTCGGAGAGCACGGTCTCGCGCACGTCCCGCGATGCGGTCGCGGCGCGCGCCGCGGAGCGGATCGGGAAGAGCGAGTACGTCGCCTGGCCGACCGTGACCCGGTGCGGCCCGCGGCGCCCGGTACGGGCCGCCGCGAGGTGCTCGGCGGCGAGCCTGGCGCAGATGTCCGCGGGCAGCTCGCCGCCCGCGGCCTTGGAGCCCGCGACCGTCCTTCCGGCGGGGGACAGCACCCAGGCGCGCAGGTCGAGGTCGGTGCCGAGCAGGTCGAGGACCACGTCAGGACCTCCGCCGGCGGGGCCCGACGTCATCATCCGGCGGTGCCGGTCGACCACGGCGGCCAGGTCACCCGCGCGCTCGCCCGAGACCTGTCGCACGACGTGCTCGGTGATGGTCGCGAAGGCCACCGACTCGTTCACGGCGAACAGCGGCAGGCGGTGCCGTGCACAGGCGAGGACCAAGTCGTCGGGGATGTCACCCAGCTCCGCCTCACCCGCCGCGAGCCCCGCGACCCCGGTGCTCGCGAGGATGCGGACGAAGGGCTCGGAGTCGCTCGCGTCGTGCCGCCAGGCGAGGCCGGTGAGGACCAGTTCGCCGCCCGAGAGGTACCGGCTCGGGTCCTTGAGGTCCGTGGTCATCACACCGCGGACGGTGCGGTCGAGCTCGTCCTCGCCGCCGAGCAGCCGCAGGCCCAGCGCGTCGGTGTCCAGCAGTGCGCGCAGCCGCATTCTCGTCGCCGCCGTTCTTTGTCTCGAAATCTACGATGAAGCGTCGGTGAGGTTCCCGCGAGCGGGTCCCCGGGCCGCGCGGAGCCGGTCCGCGGGTGCCGGGCGTCAGTGAGCCGGTCCCCGGGTCGTGGCCTGGGCTTCCGCGAGCGGCGCTCACTGTCGCCAGGGGGCTGTGCTCACTGTTTCCAGGGGAAACCGAGGAGGTAACTGAAGGCCTCCGTTCATACGAATCTACAAGATGCACGCGTTGGCCAGCCAACTCCTTCATGGTTTCGGTGACTGACCCCCGTATGGGACAGCGCTGTGTACTGGCCTCACTCCGCGTTAACACCTCATGAACGAGCCGGGCCGCCCGCACACGATCTGGCTTGATCAGAACGACCGACGACACGAATGAAGAGAGCCACTCATGGACTTCCTTCGCCCCGCCAGCTGGGAGGAGGCGCTCGCCGCCAAGGCTGAGCACCCCACGGCTGTGCCGATTGCGGGTGGCACCGATGTGATGGTCGAGATCAACTTCGACCACCGCAGGCCCGAGTACCTGTTGGACCTCAACCGCATCGGCGAGCTGAGCGAATGGGAGGTCGGCGAGGAGAGCGTGCGTCTGGGCGCCTCCGTTCCGTACACCCACATCATGGAGAACCTGCGCGGCGAGCTGCCGGGGCTGGCCCTCGCCTCCCACACGGTGGCCTCCCCGCAGATCCGCAACCGGGGCGGAGTCGGTGGCAACCTCGGCACCGCCTCCCCGGCCGGCGACGCCCACCCCGCCCTCCTCGCGGCCGGCGCCGAGGTCGAGGCCGAATCCGTCCGCGGAACGCGCCTGATCCCGATCGACGCGTTCTACACGGGCGTGAAGCGCAACGCGCTCGAGCCCGACGAGCTGATCAGGGCCGTGCACGTCAAGAAGGCGGACGGCCCGCAGCAGTACTCGAAGGTCGGCACCCGCAACGCCATGGTGATCGCCGTGTGCGCCTTCGGCCTGGCCCTGCACCCCGACACCCGGACGGTCCGCACCGGCATCGGCTCGGCCGCGCCGACCCCGGTCCGCGCCAGGACCGCCGAGGAGTTCCTGAACGCCGCGCTCGACGAGGGCGGCTTCTGGGACAACGGAAAGATCATCACCCCGTCGGTCGCCAAGCAGTTCGCGGACCTGTGCTCCGCCGCCTGCAACCCGATCGACGACGTCCGCGGCACCGCGAGCTACCGCCGCCACGCGGTGGGCATCATGGCCCGCCGCACGCTGACCTGGACCTGGGAGTCGTACCGCGGCGGCGCCGCCCGCACGGAGGGAGTCGCATAATGCGCGTCAATTTCACGGTCAACGGCCGCCGGCAGGAAGCCGACGACGTCTGGGAGGGCGAGAGCCTCCTGTACGTCCTGCGCGAGCGCATGGGCCTGCCCGGTTCCAAGAACGCCTGCGAGCAGGGCGAGTGCGGATCCTGCACCGTCCGCCTGGACGGCGTGCCCGTCTGTTCGTGTCTGGTCGCCGCCGGACAGGTGGAGGGCCGCGAGGTCGTCACCGTCGAGGGGCTCGCCGACTTCGCCAAACAGCGCGCGGAGCACGGCGGTTGCGCCACCGGCGCCTGCGGCACCGCGGAGAGGAGCGGGACCTCGCTCGACGCCGCCAAGGGCTGGGCCGCCAAGGGCCACGACTCGCAGGCCGGCGAGGGCACCGAACTCTCCCCGATCCAGCAGGCGTTCATCGACGCCGGCGCCGTCCAGTGCGGCTTCTGCACCCCGGGCCTGCTGGTCGCGGCCGACGAGATGCTGGAGCGCACGCCGAACCCGACCGACGCGGACATCCGCGAGGCGCTGTCCGGCAACCTGTGCCGCTGCACCGGCTACGAGAAGATCATGGACGCGGTCCGCCTCGCGGCCGCCCGCCAGACCGAGGAGGTCTGACCATGGGAACGACCGGTACACCCACCGACATCACCCAGGGCTCCAAGACCAAGGGCGGCATCGGAGAGTCCACGCTCCGCCCGGACGGCATCCTCAAGGTCACCGGAGAGTTCGCGTACTCCTCCGACATGTGGCACGAGGACATGCTGTGGGGGCAGATCCTGCGCTCCACCGTCGCGCACGCCGAGATCGTCTCGATCGACACCTCCGAGGCCCTTGCCCAGGCCGGCGTCTACGCCGTCCTGACCTACGACGACCTGCCCACCGCGGTGAAGACCTACGGCCTGGAGATCCAGGACACTCCGGTCCTCGCCCACGGCAAGGTGCGCCACCACGGCGAGCCCGTCGCGATCGTCGCCGCCGACCACCCCGAGACCGCCCGCCGCGCCGCCGCCAAGATCAAGGTGGAGTACCGCGAACTGCCCGTCATCACGAACGAGGCGTCCGCGACCGCGCCCGACGCGATCCTCATCCACGAGGGCCGCGACGACCACCACATCGGCCACGTCCCGCATCCCAACATCGTGCACCGGCAGCCGATCGTCCGCGGAGACGTCGAAGAGGCCGCCAAGAAGGCCGACTTCGTCGTCAAGGGCGAGTACACCTTCGGCATGCAGGACCAGGCCTTCCTCGGCCCCGAGTCCGGACTGGCCGTGCCCTGCGAGGACGGCGGCGTCGAGCTCTACGTCGCCACCCAGTGGCTGCACTCGGACCTCAAGCAGATCGCACCCGTCCTCGGCCTGCCCGAGGACAAGGTCCGGATGACGCTCTCCGGCGTCGGCGGCGCCTTCGGCGGCCGCGAGGACCTGTCGATGCAGATCCACGCCTGTCTGCTGGCGCTGCGCACCGGCAAGCCCGTCAAGATCGTCTACAACCGCTTCGAGTCCTTCTTCGGACACGTCCACCGCCACCCCGCGAAGCTCTACTACGAGCACGGGGCGACCAAGGACGGCAAGCTCACCCACATGCGGGCCCGGATCGTGCTCGACGGCGGCGCCTACGCGTCGGCCTCCCCGGCGGTCGTCGGCAACGCCTCCTCGCTCAGCGTCGGCCCGTACGTCGTCGAGGACGTCGACATCGAGGCGATCGCGCTCTACACCAACAACCCGCCCTGCGGCGCGATGCGCGGCTTCGGCGCGGTCCAGGCGTGCTTCGCCTACGAGGCCCAGATGGACAGGCTCGCCGACCAGGTGGGCATGGACCGGGTCGCGTTCCGCCAGCTCAACGCCATGGAGCAGGGCACGCTCCTGCCGACCGGACAGCCCGTGGACTCACCGGCCCCGGTCGCCGAACTCCTGCGCCGCATCAAGGCGATGCCGCTGCCGCCCGAGCAGCAGTGGCTCGCCGCCGGCGAGGAGGCCGACGTACGCCAGCTGCCCGGCGGCCTGTCCAACACCACGCACGGAGAAGGCGTCGTCCGCGGCATCGGCTACGCCGTCGGCATCAAGAACGTCGGTTTCTCCGAGGGCTTCGACGACTACTCCACCGCCAAGGTCCGCATGGAGGTCGTCGGCGGCGAGCCGGTGGTCACCGTGCACACCGCGATGGCGGAGGTCGGCCAGGGCGGCGTCACCGTCCACGCGCAGATCGCGCGTACCGAGCTGGGTGTCGCCCAGGTGACCATCCATCCCGCCGACACCCAGGTGGGCAGCGCCGGTTCGACCTCCGCGTCCCGTCAGACGTACGTCACCGGCGGCGCCGTCAAGAACTCCTGCGAGCTGGTCCGGGAGAAGGTCCTGGAGCTCGGCCGCCGCAAGTTCGGCACCTACCACCCGGCATGGGCCACCGCCGAACTCCTGCTGGAGGGCGGCAAGGTCGTCACCGACGGCGGTGAGGTCCTCGCCGACCTGGCCGACGTGCTGGAGGGCGAGGCGGTGGAGATCGAGGCCGAGTGGCGGCACCGCCCCACCGAGGCCTTCGACCTGCGCACCGGCCAGGGCAACGGACACGTCCAGTACTCCTTCGCCGCGCACCGCGCCGTCGTGGAGGTGGACACCGAACTCGGCCTGGTCAAGGTCATCGAACTGGCCTGCGCCCAGGACGTCGGCAAGGCGCTCAACCCGCTGTCCGTCATCGGCCAGATCCAGGGTGGCACCACCCAGGGCCTGGGCGTGGCGGTCATGGAGGAGATCATCGTCGACCCGAAGACCGCGAAGGTGCGCAACCCCTCCTTCACGGACTACCTGATCCCCACCATCCTCGACACGCCGACCATCCCCGTCGACGTGCTCGAACTCGCCGACGACCACGCCCCGTACGGGCTCCGTGGCATCGGCGAGGCCCCGACCCTGTCGTCCACGCCGGCCGTCCTCGCGGCGATCCGGAACGCGACGGGTCTGGAGCTCAACCGGACGCCGGTGCGCCCCGAACACCTCACGGGTACCGCGTAGCGCCGGCCACGACTCTCCGGGCGGCGCCGGGAACGTCACACTTCACCGCGCCGCCCGGAGTACCCGGGACCGCACCGCTCGCGGAACCGGGGACCCAGCAGAGAGCAGCACACGCACACACGTACCGCACAGAGTTCTTCTCGTTCGTCTCGGGCCGTCCCCCGGGTCGTGCGGCCGAAGCACCATCCCAAAACCCGCAACCGCGATCGCGGTGCAGCAGCCGTCAGGGTGGCTGTGGCGGGTGCCCCTTTGAACCTTGGGAGCAGGCCCACATGACCCAGCAGTCACTGGAGCCGAAGACCGCCGCGACGGACGCGGGCGCGGGTAGCCGCGTCCCGGCCGGACGGTCCTGGCTCGACCGGTACTTCCACATATCCCAGCGGGGAAGCTCGATCGCGCGTGAGGTGCGCGGCGGCGTCACCACCTTCATGGCGATGGCGTACATCCTGCTGCTCAACCCCCTCATCCTGTCCGGCAAGGACGTGGCGGGGGATGTGCTCGGCCAGAAGGCCCTGATCACCGCGACCGCGTTCGCGGCGGCCTTCACCACGCTTCTCATGGGATTCGTCGGCAAGGTGCCGCTCGCCCTCGCCGCCGGCCTCTCCGTGTCCGGCGTGCTCTCCTCGCAGGTGGCGCCGCAGATGACCTGGCCGCAGGCCATGGGCATGTGCGTGATGTACGGCGTGGTCATCATGCTGCTGGTCGTCACCGGCCTGCGCGAGATGATCATGAACGCGATCCCGCTGGCGCTCAAGCACGCCATCACGATGGGCATCGGCCTGTTCATCTCGCTGATCGGCCTGGTCAAGGCCGGCTTCGTCCACCAGGGCAAGGCGACCCCGGTCACCCTCGGCGCCACCGGTGAACTGGCCGGCTGGCCGGTCCTGCTCTTCGCCGCCACCCTGCTGCTGATCTTCATGCTCCAGGCGCGCGGCATCCCCGGCGCGATCCTCATCGGCATCATCTCCGGCACGGTCGTCTCGGTCGCCCTCAACGCCGCCGGGGTCATCGATCCCAAGCAGTGGGCCAGCGGGGCACCCGAGCTGCACGGCAGCGCGGTCTCCATGCCGGACTTCTCGATCTTCGGCCACGTGGAGTTCGGTGGCTGGGGCGGGGTCGGCGCGATGACGGTCGGCATGATCGTCTTCACGCTGGTGCTCGCCGGGTTCTTCGACGCGATGGCCACCATCATCGGTGTCGGCACCGAGGCCAAGCTGGCCGACGCGCAGGGCCGTATGCCGGGCCTGTCGAAGGCGCTGTTCATCGACGGCGCCGGCGGCGCGGTCGGCGGCGTGGCCGGGGCCTCCGGCCAGACGGTCTTCGTCGAGTCCGCGACCGGCGTCGGCGAAGGGGCCCGCACCGGCCTCTCCTCCGTGGTCACCGGCCTGTTCTTCGCGGCCTGCCTCTTCTTCACCCCGCTCACGTCGATCGTGCCCGGCGAGGTCGCGGCGGCGGCACTGGTGGTCATCGGCGCGATGATGATGATGAACGCCCGCCACGTGGACTGGGCCGACCGGGCCACCGCGATCCCCGTCTTCCTGACCGTGGTGATCATGCCCTTCACCTATTCGATCACCGCGGGCGTGGCGGCCGGTGTGATCAGTTACGTCGCCATCAAGATCGCCCAGGGCAAGGCACGGGAGATCGGGGCCTTCATGTGGGGCCTCACGGTGATCTTCTTCGTCTACTTCGCGCTCAACCCGATCGAGAGCTGGATGGGCGTCCACTGACGCTCCGGCTCGCTCCACGCAACCGCTGTTAAGGAGACCGAGATGCTGGACATCGCCGAAGAGCTGCACCGGTGGGTCGAGCAGGGCCGCGACTTCGCCGTCGCCACCGTGGTGGCGGTCGGGGGCAGCGCGCCCCGCCAGCCGGGCGCCGCACTGGCGGTCGACGCCGACGGCACGGCGATCGGCTCGGTCTCGGGCGGTTGCGTGGAGGGAGCGGTCTACGAGCTGTGCCGGCAGGCCCTGGAGGACGGCGACACCGTCCTCGAACGCTTCGGCTACAGCGACGACGACGCCTTCGCGGTCGGACTGACCTGCGGAGGTGTCATCGACATCCTCGTCACCCCGGTCCGCACGCGGGACACCGCCCTCCGGGCGGTCCTCGCGACGGCGCTGGCCGCCGTCGCGGAGGGGCAGGCGACCGCTGTCGCGCGGATCGTGAGCGGCCCCGCCGAACTGATCGGCCGCGCCCTCCTCGTACGGTCCGACGGGTCCCACGAGGGCGGCTTCGGCGCCCACCCGGAACTCGACCGCACGGTGGTCGGGGAGACGGTGGCCCAGCTGGACGCGGGCCGCACCGGCACCCTGGAGATCGGTGAGCAGGGCTCTCGTTGCGGAGCACCGCTCACCGTCCTCGTGGAGTCGTCCGTCCCGCCGCCCCGCATGATCGTCTTCGGTGCCATCGACTTCGCCTCGGCACTGGTCCGCATGGGGAAGTTCCTCGGCTACCGGGTCACCGTGTGCGACGCCCGACCGGTGTTCGCGACCCGGACCCGTTTCCCCGACGCGGACGAGATCGTCGTGGACTGGCCGCACCGCTACCTGGAGAGCACGGACGTCGACGGGCGGACCGTCCTGTGCGTCCTCACCCACGACGCCAAGTTCGACGTCCCGCTGCTCCGGCGCGCCCTGCGGCTGCCGGTGGCGTACGTCGGGGCCATGGGCTCCCGGCGCACCCACCTCGACCGCAACGAGCGGTTGCGCGAGGTCGGTGTGACCGAGCTGGAACTGGCCCGCCTCAGGTCGCCCATCGGCCTGGACCTCGGAGCGCGCACCCCCGAGGAGACGGCGCTGTCCATCGCCTCGGAGATCGTGGCCAACCGGCGCGGCGGCAGCGGCACCTCACTGACCGGCGCCCACACGCCGATCCACCACGACCCGAACTCGGTCCCGGCCCGCCGCATCGGCTCGGTCGCCTGAGCGGCGATCCGCGCGAGGCCCGTCACGGACAGTGGCGGGCTTTTCCCGTTCCCTCGCCCCGCCTGCCGATGCGGTTCGCGTCCCGTCCCGGTCGGTCACCGCGCACCGGCTGCCCGCGCGTCGGCTCCGCTCGCGTTCCGCTGATTCCGGCGCGCGTATTGACGTAGGCATGCCGCTCGACGAGTCTCCTGTGGGAGCGCTCCCGCACGTCCCTCGTGACCGTTGTGACCCAGGAGTGAACCCGGATGAGACGACGTACCCCCACATGGCCGGTGGCTCTGTCCCTCGGCCTCGCCGCCCTGCTCGGCGTACCCCCGGCACACGCCGCGGAGGCCTCGGACGCCGCGGGGCGCGGGCCCGCGCTGTACGTTCCGGACGCCAACCCGGCCGCGTACCGACAGGCCCTCGACCTCGCCCGGGCCGGCCGGCTCCGCGACGCGGCGGGCATTCTGACGATGGTGAACACCCCGCAGGCCGTGTGGTTCGGCGACCAGACGCCGGCCGAGGTGGAGCGGCAGGTCCGGACGGTGGTGCGGGACGCGAGCCGCGACGACGCGACCGCGGTACTCGCGCTGTACGACATCCCCGGCCGCGACTGCTCCAACTACTCGGCGGGCGGGGCCGCGAACACCGCGGAGTACGAGGAGTGGATCGACGCCGTGGCGCGGGGGATCGGACACGGCGACACGATCGTCACCCTCGAACCCGACGCCCTCGCCCTGCTGCCGTCCGACTGCGGCCAGGACGACGCGCAGGGCACGAAGACCGCGGCCCGCTACACCGAGGTCAACTACGCGGTCGACGCGCTGGAGCCGCTGTCCGGGACACGGGTCTACCTCGACACCGGGCACCCCGGCTGGCACACGGTCGACTCCATCGTGCCGCGCCTGATCAAGGGCGGGGTCGCCCGGGCCTCCGGCTTCTACACCAACGCCTCGAACTACAACACCGACGACGCCAACTCCTGGTACGGCAAGCTGATCTCGTCCTGCCTGGCGTACGCGGCCGACGGGGGAGACGTCGCGGCGTGCCCGAGTCAGGGCTGGCCGCGGGCCGACGCGCAGACCTGGCTCGACCAGCATGTGCACACGCCCGCCTCGCGGATGAAGCACTTCGTCACCGACTCCAGCCGCAACGGACGGGGCCCCTGGACCCCGCCCGCGGGCAAGTACACCGACGCCCAGGACTGGTGCAACCCGCCGGACCGTGGTCTCGGCGCACGGCCGACGCTGCGCACCGGTGACCCGTTGCAGGACGCCCGCCTGTGGATCAAGACACCCGGTGAGTCGGACGGCCTCTGCCTGCGCGGAACGACGGGCCCGCAGGACCCGGAGCGCGGGACGGTCGACCCGGACGCGGGGGACTGGTTCCCGCAACAGGCCCTGGAACTTGCACGGTTGGCCAACCCGCCGCTCCTGTAGTCGAGTCGGCGCTCGATGGACTCGGCGTCCCGCCGCTCCCGGGCGGTGGGGCGTCGCTGTCGGCGAGGCGGCGCCGTTCCCCGGCCCTTGGACGGCGCCGCCCGCTGACCGGCTGCGGCCCGGGGCCGCCTGCCCGGCGGGGCCGGGCAGGCGCGGTGACGAGAGGCCGATGAGAAGGGGCGGGGGAGGGAACTCCCGTGCCGCGGGCAGACGTTGTCACTCCTGCCTCAGCAACGCGTCCGTCGCCCGCCCGAACATCCACCGCGCCGACCGTTCCAGCGGGCGGTCGGCGAGGCCGGGCAGCCCCCGTACGTTCACGTCCTCGCGCCAGACCACCCGTGAGCCCCCGTCGCCCGCCGGGTGGACCTCGATCTCGGCCCACCCCGTGACGAACCTGCCCCGCTTCTCCAGCCGGCACCGGCCCGGGCCCCCGTCGCGCGGTGGCTGCCAGGCGGTGACCTCCATCGGGTCGTCGAACGCGAGGGGCCCGATCCCCGACCGCGCCACGAACACCGTGCCCCGCCCTGTCGGCGGAGGGGTGCGCACGGTGACCCGGGTCAGCGGGACGACGTCCGCGTGCCGGGGCCAGTCGGTCAGGCGGCGCCAGCTCTCGGCGACGGAGTGCAGGGACACGCGTTCCAGGACGAAGACGACCACGGGGCGAGCCTAAGCGTGATCAGCGGGGGAACCGCGACCCGGCCGAGGAACCGCTTCTCGGGTCGTGGCCGTGGTCACGGGTACGAGTGGGGTCGACGTGCTGCGCACGGGCCGTCGGCACGGCGGTCAGGGCGGGCAGGGCGGGCAGAGCGAGCGCGGGTCAGGGCCGGTACACGGTGCCCGGCTCGGCCTTCCCCGGCGCCAGCAACTGGGGCACGGTGACGAACACGTACCCGCGTTCCTTCAGCGCGTCGATGATCCCGGGCACCGCGGGCACCGTGCCCGGGTAGAGGTCGTGCAGCAGGACGATCCCGTCGCGGGACGACTGCTGCAGGACACGCTTCTCTATCAGCGCGGAGTCGTCGGTCCGGTAGTCCTTGGCCGTCACGCTCCACAGGACCTCCGCGAGCCCCTCCTCCCGCGCGATCCGGTGCACGGTGTCGTCCGTCCGGCCCTGCGGCGGACGCATCAGCGTCGGCCGGCGTCCGATGAGCCGCTCTATGGCGTCGTCCGGGCGGCGCAGTTCCTCCCGTATCTCCTTCGGGGATATCCGGGTGAGGATCTTGTGGTCCCAGGTGTGGCTGGCCACCTCGTGGCCCTCGGCGGCCATGCGCCGGACCAGGTCCGGGTACTTCTCGATGTGCCGCTTGCCCAGCAGGAAGAAGGTCGCCGGGACCTTCTTCTCCTTGAGGATGTCGAGCAGCCGGGCCGAGTGCTCGCTCGGGCCCGCGTCGAAGGTCAGCGCGATGCACTTGGCCTTCCGGCAGTCGACGGTCCCGAACCCCGTCCGCAGCGCGGCGTTCTTCGCGTCGGCCCGTGCGGCGCTCGGCGCGGTGGTGTGCAGCGTCGTGCATCCCGTGAGCGGGAGGGCCAGAGCGACGGCGGCGGAGATCGCGGCCGCGGCACGGAACCCGGGCAGGGGTCTTTTCATCTTCCAGGGCAGAGAAGGCATGCCCGCACTATACATACTGTGTATACACAGTATGTATAGTGCTTCGTGCTGGGCGGACGCGCTGGTCAGAGAGTGTGTGGGTTCGGTCGACGGCCCGGGTGACCGCTTCTCGTGGAGAGCTCAGCCCGCCACGGGAAGCCCCGCCGTCCGCAGGACCCGGCGGTCCGCGTCCACCGCGAACACCTCGCAGCCCGGACGGGCCGCCGCCCACGCGACGCCCTCCGGACCCAGAGCGAAGGCGGCCGTCGCCGTCGCGTCCGCGTCGTTCGGCGAGGGCGCCACCACCGTGACGCCGAGCAGCCCGGTGGCCTGAAGGCCGGTGCGGCCGCCGAGGATGTGCTCGCCCCGGTCGTAGCGCGCGGACGTGGCCACCGCGCCGTCGGTGATCTCCACCACCGCGCACAGCCGGTCGGCCCGGTCCGGGTGGCGCACTCCCACCCGCCAGGGACCGCCGGCGACCACCACGTCGCCGCCCGCGTCGACGCAGAACCGGCGGACTCCCGAGGCCGCCGGCAGCTCCGCGGCCCGCTGCACCGACCAGCCCTTCACGACCGCGCACGGATCGAGCCCGCGCCCCGGCAGCCGGGCGTCGAAGGCGCCACCGCTCGCGGCGCGGAACTCCTCGCACGGACCGAGGACCTCGGCCGGCTCCACGCTGAGCGAGGTGGGTTCCGGTTCACCCGGTCGAGACGGGACACCTCGCTGCGGGCGACTTTCACGTACTCATCGATGGGGATCAGGAGGCGCCCGCGCCCGAGGTGCCGGGTGAGGCGTGCAGCACTATGGGCGGGTGGAAAAAGTGCGCCTCCTGGTCGTGGACGACGACCCGCCCATCGCCGACCTCGTGGCTACGGTCGCCCGCTACGAGGGCTGGGAGGCCGTCACGGCCCACACCGGCGAGGACGCGCTGCGCCGGGCCGCCGACTTCCGGCCCGACATCGTGGTCCTCGACCTGATGCTGCCGGGCCTCGACGGCTTCGGTGTCCTCGACCGGCTGCGGCAGTCCGGCACGATGGTCCCCGTCGTCTTCCTCACCGCCCGCGACGGCGTCGCCGACCGTGTCGCGGGCCTCACCCGCGGCGGCGACGACTACCTCGTCAAACCGTTCGCCGTGGAGGAGCTCATGGCCCGGCTGCGGACCGTGCTGCGCCGCAGCGCGGGACCCGGCTCCCAGCGTTCGGTCCTGCGGGTCGCCGACCTGACGATGGACGAGGACACCCGCGAGGTGCGGCGCGCCGGCCGTCTCCTCACCCTCACCCCCACCGAGTACGAGGTGCTGCGCTACCTGATGCGCAAGTCGCCCACCGTCCTCACCAAGGCACAGATCCTCGACCACGTCTGGGAGTACGGCTTCGGCGGCCGCTCGAACGTCGTCGAACTCGTCGTCAGCCGGCTGCGCCGCAAGCTCGACGGCACCGACGACGACGAGGCCCAGCTCATCCATACGGTGCGCGGCGTCGGCTACGTGGTGCGCCAGGTCGCCGCGTGAGCGGCCCGGGCACGCGGGATCACGCCGGCCGGCTGCGGGGCGTCCGGGAGGCGTACCGCCGCACGCGTCTGGGGACCCGGCTCGCCCTCGGCATGGGCGTGCTCTCCCTCGTCGTCTTCGCCGTCGTGGGCACGGCCCTGACCACGTACATGCGGGACTACCTCGACCGTCAGCTCGGCGAGCAGATGAAGCTCGTCCAGATCGCCCAGTCCAAGGACGCGGCCTCCCACGGAACCGTCAAACAGCAGCCCTACTACGGCTGGTTCACCGCCGTGTACGACGTCTCGGACGGCCGGGCCGTGCTCCGCGAACCCGCCGATGTGCCCGCCGACACCGTCGAACTCGCCGCCGCCGCGGAGGAGTTGCCGCCCGAGGGCTCCGCGCACAGCCTGCGGGACGCGCGGATCGACGGCGAGGGCGCCTACAAACTCCGCACCTGCGAGGTCGAACCGGGCGTCGTACTGGTCACCGCCGCGCCCATGACCGACCTCCAGGGCACCGTGCGCCAACTCGTCACCGTCCAGGTCGTGGCGTTCGCCCTGGCCCTGCTGGCCCTCGTCGTGGCCGGCCGGGCCGTGCTGCGCCGCGGCCTGCGGCCCATCAGCGACATGGCGCACACCGCCCGGGGCATCACCTCGCACAACCTGACCGGATCGGCCCGCCTCCCGCTGCGGGCGGGCGGCGGGAAGGGCGGCCCGGAGGTCGAGGAACTGCGCACCGCGTTCAACACCATGCTGGAACACATCGACGACTCGCTCGCCGTGCGCACCGAGGCCGAGCAGCGGCTGCGCCGGTTCGTGGCCGACGCCTCGCACGAACTGCGCACCCCGCTGATGTCGGTACGCGGCTACGCGGACCTGTTCCAGTACGCCGCCGCCAACGAGCCCGCCGAACGAGAGAGGCACCTGGCCCGGCTGCGCGCCGAGGCGGCCCGGATGGGCGTCCTCCTCGACGACCTGCTGCTGCTCGCCCGCCTCGACGCCGCCGAGGTCGAGACCCCGCTCCGCCTGGAGGACACCGACCTCGCGGAACTGGCCCGCGACGCGGCGGACGCCTTCCGGGCGGGCCATCCCGGCCACGACCTGTCGGTGACGGTCGCCCCCGGGCCCGTACGGCTGCGCCTGGACCCGCTGCGCATCCGGCAGGTCCTGGACAACCTGCTCACCAACGCCGCGGTGCACACCCCGCCCGGCACCGCCGTCGCGCTCGGGCTCTCCGCGTCCGCCGGCACCGTCGTCGTCCGCGTCCGTGACGCCGGACCAGGTATCCCGGACGCCGACCGGGAGCGGGTCTTCGACCGCTTCTACCGGGTGGACAAGGCGCGCGGCCGCGACCGGGGCGGCAGCGGACTCGGACTCGCGGTCGCCCGCTCCCTGGTCCTCGCGCACGGCGGCACCGTCGACCTCACGAGCGCACCGGGCGCCACGGTCTTCACCGTCGGCCTCCCGTACAACGGAGACGGCCCCGCCCCCGCCCGGCCCGACGCGGTGCCGGCTCCGCGGACGGAGGAGGGCAAGCAGCGGCTCCCGCGGACCTGAGGTGTTCGGGGGGCGATCGGGGTGACAGCTTCGAGTCTCCGGAACAGGCTCCGCCGCTTTGGACGTATGCCGGTCAGACGAGCTTGCGCAGGGTGTCCGGCCCCGGCGGTCTGTGCCCCGGGCGCCGCACGCCGGCCGTGCGGCCCACGAGCACGGCCAGCGACAGGAGCCGCCGCCAGTCGAGGGCGGGCTGGACCGTCGGGACACCGGGCCGCTTCTTCGGGACGCGCACGCGCAGCACACCCGGCTCGACCCGGCAGTGCACCGGCGTCGGCAGGACCATGGCCTCGCCGTCGATACCGACCTCCAGTTCGTCGCTGTCCGCCCCGACGACCACCTCGCGGGCCGTGAGGACCGAGAGGCCGCCCGGGTCCGGGGCGAGCAGCAGCGCGGCTGCCTCCACGGCACTGTCGACCTTGACGCCGAGGATGCCGAGCAGCCCCGAGTCGAGCCGCTCGCGGCGGCCCAGACCGGCGGACTCGTTCGTGCGGTAGGGGTTGTTGCTGACCAGCAGCGCCTGGGGTGCGTCGAGGGTCGTGCCGGCGGCCTCCGCGGTCAGCTGCGGTCCGCGCTGGCGGGTGAGCAGGTCGGGGAGGAGCTGCAGCGAGGTGCCGATCTTGTCGTCCCGGTAGGCGGGATCCTGGACGACGGCGGCGTAGGCGCCGAACGACGCGTTGTTGACGAAGGGGTGGCCGCCCGCGAAGCCGAGGTCCACGCGCAGCTCCACACCGTTCGGCAGCGCGTCGAGACAGGTGGACGGGTCGTCGCGGTCGAGGCCCAGGTCCATCGCGAAGTGGTTGCGGGTGCCGGCCGAGATCACCAGGAACGGCAGTCCGTGTTCGGCGGCGACGGCCGCGACGAGCGCCTGCGTCCCGTCGCCGCCCGCGACGCCCAGCAGATCCGCTCCGTCCACGACCGCCTGCCGGGCCAGCTCCGTCACGTCCCGGTGGTTCTCCGGGTCGAGCAGCACGACCCGCGCGCCGAGCCGCTCGGCCTTCTCCACGAGACCGAATTGCTCCACCTTGCCGCCGCCGGAACGCGGATTCATCAGGACGAACGGCCGTCGCGGCGGCGGGGTGCGGTGCTCCTTCATCGGCCGGACCCGGCCGCGGGCGCTCCGCAGCGCGTACCGGCCGCACCACACCGCGAGGATCCACAGCACGGGCGACAGCAGCAGTGTCCACAGCAGCGTGACCGCGAGGACCACGATGACGCCGAGGGGCACGGCGATCGCCAGCAGCCCCGCGATCCAGCGCGCGGGTCCGCGCCGGGTGAGCATCCACCACAGCGCCGCCGCCGCGACGGCCATGCCGACGACGGCGGCGATCAGGAGCAGGACACCGCGGACGCCTCCGGTGAACAGCGGCACGGCCACCGCGAGCGCCGCCGCGGCGAGCGACGCCCTCGCCGCCCACCGTTCACGGGCCGGCGGTCTCGTGTCCGTCATCGTTCCTCCACCGCTCGGTCCCTCGCGCACTGGACTCACCGTACGAGAGGAACCGCGCCGCCGGTCACCCGGACCCGGTCGGCCGGGTCGGGGAACCCGCGCTCCGGGCGGGCCCCGCCCACTGCGCTCACCTCGGGCGGGCGGTTCCCTCAGGGGGCGGTGACAGCGCCGTCCGCGCGCTTCGCGGAGGGGCCGGGACGGGTGCGTGCGTCGGGTGGAATCAGCTCGCCGTGTCCCGCACCGCAGACGACCACCGTGCGGACCTGTTCGCCACAGCCGTCGTGCACGACCTCCAGGGGCGGTCCCTCGGGATCCGCCGTGTAGCGGTCGCCCCACTGCTTCAGGGCGATCATGGCGGGCCACAGTTCCCAGCCCTTGCGGGTGAGCCGGTACTCGTACCGGGTGCGGCTGCCCGGTTCGCTGTACGGGACGGTGTCCAGGATCCCGGCCGCGACCAGCTTGCGCAGCCGGTCGGCCAGCACGCTCTCGGACAGGCCGACATGCCGCCGGAAGTCGTCGAACCGCCGCACGCCGTTCATGGAGTCCCGCAGGACCAGCATCGACCACTTCTCGCCGATCAGGTCGAGCGTCCGCTGCACCGTGCAGTTGTCGGTGCTGGTGTCGAGCCACGTCATGGGGCCCATCGTAGGCTGGCTCTGTCATTGACAGCCAGGTCCCGTACTGGCTAACTTCGAAAAAAGAAGGCAGATCGGCGAGCGAACGGGGAGCGTCATGGGCAGGTCACGCACATACGACTGGGAGGACCCGGCCGTCTCCGCGGCCGCCGTCGGGCACTACAGCGGTCTCGACTTCCTCCGCGAGGTGCAGGCCGGACGCCTCCCCGCGCCACCGATCGCGGCGACCCTCGGCATGACCCTCGACGAGGTCGAGCACGGCCGCGCGGTCTTCTCCCTGGTCCCGGGGGAGGAGCACTACAACCCCATCGGAAGCGTCCACGGTGGCGTCTACGCCACCTTGCTCGACTCCGCCGCGGGGTGCGCCGTGCAGTCCGTGCTGCCCCCGGCCATGGGTTACACGTCGCTGGACCTGACCGTGAAGTTCCTGCGGCCGGTCACCGTGGACACCGGCAGGATCCGCGCGGTCGGCACCGTCCTCAACAGCGGCCGCCGCACGGCCCTCGCCCAGGCGGAACTCCTCGACGAGGCCGACCGGCTGCTCGCCCACACCACCAGCAGCTGCCTGCTGTTCCCCGTCCCCGTCTGAGGACCACGGGAACCGACGGGCCTACAAGGGTGTGTGACCCTCCAGGTACCGCCGTACGGACTCGGGCAGCCCGGTGCCGATGGCCTCCGCGAACGGGGTCCAGCGGAGCTGCTCCGCGGTGAGCCGCGCCTCCGCCGAGGGGGTGTCGCTCAGCAGCCGGCACACCACGGTCGACGGGCCGGCCACGGGCCCCTCCGCCCCCTCGCCGTCCGCCTCGAGGAGTGACGAACCGTCCACGAGGTAGCCGGTGAGTTCGTAGACCACGCGCGCCGCCGTGGCCTGCGGACGCTCGGCCAGTTCCGGCGGCCCCGACGGCAGCCTCCAGCCGTCCGACCCGTCGACGAGCAGCAGCAGCCCGTCGTCCACGACGACCGCCTCCACCGTGTCCCGGGCGGTCTGCTCCAGTGTCATGGCCCAACCGTTCCTTCCGTTGCCGCGCGTTCGTCGGGCCGGTCCCGTCCGAGTGCTCCGTTCCTACCCGGCGGGCGTCGGTTCACGCGGCCGGGCGCCTCCTGTCGGACCGCGTGGCGAGAGCCTTCGCCCCGGGCCCGTCCCCACCGGGCTGCGATGTCGCAACACGACTAACGTGACGGTGTATGAGGACGAAGCTCCCCCTGGACGCGGTGCCGCGCCTCACCGGCGCGGTCGTGCTCGGTGCAGCGGTCGGCGTGGCCGTGGGACTGCCGACCGATGTCCTTCTGGGACTGCTGGCCGGGATCGCCGCGACGGAACTGTTCTTCGTCCTCGCGGGCTGGGTGGTGCTGTGGCCCATGGACGCGGCGGCCACCCGGCGCAACGCGCGGCGCGAGGACTTCCGGCCCGTGACCGACGAGTTCGTGGTGGTCGCGGTCGCCCTGTGCGGGCTCTTCGCGATCGTGCTGCTGCTCCTGCGCGGAGGCAAGGCGGACGACGGACATGCCGCGGCCGTCACGGCCCTGTGCGGCGTCTTCCTCGCCTGGTCCGCGCTGCACCTGATGTACGCCACCCGCTACGCCTACGTGTACTACGAGCACAACGGCGGCATCGACTTCAATTCCGACGACCCGCCCTCGTACCGCGACTTCTTCTATTTCAGCTACAACCTCGGAATGACCTATCAGGTGTCCGACACCGACGTGTCGAGTTCCGCGATCCGTTCCATCGTGCTCAGGCATTCCCTCCTTTCCTACGTGTTCGGCACCAGCATTCTCGCCACGGCCATCAACGTCGTCGTGGGAATCGTCAGCGGCTGACGCGCCGGGGACCGGACGCCGGTGCCGACGTGTCCACCGCACCGAGCGGTCGGGATCTCGTGCGGATTCCTCCGGCACGCAGCAGGATGGAGGGAAGAACCGACCGTCCCGTACGCGAGGGACGCTCCCGCGTCTCACGAGGAGGCCGACTCTTGGCTGAGCGACAGGCCGTCATCTCCCGACCGGCCAGGGCCACCGTCTTCCTCGTGCTCACCGTCACGCCGGGCCACGAGGACACGGTCCGCGACCTCCTGGAAGACGTGTCGGGCCTGCGCCGCTCCGTCGGTTTCCGCGCGCCCGGCGACCGGCTCGCCTGCATCGTCGGCGTCGGCTCCGACGTCTGGGACCGGCTGTTCGACGGGCCCCGCCCGCGGGAGCTGCACCCCTTCGCCGAGTTGAACGGCAAACGGCACCGAGCTCCGTCCACCCCCGGCGACCTCCTCCTCCACCTCCGGGCCAACCGGATGGACCTCTGCTTCGAACTGGCCCGGCTCATCATGGAACGCCTGGACGGCGCGGTCACGACCGTCGACGAGGTGCACGGGTTCAAGTACTTCGACGAGCGCGACCTGCTCGGATTCGTCGACGGCAGCGAGAACCCCGAGGGACAGCTCGCAGCCGACTCCGTGTTCGTCGGGGACGAGGACCCGGACTTCGAGGACGGCAGCTACGTCGTCATCCAGAAGTACCTGCACGACATGGCCGCCTGGAACGCCCTGCCCGACACCGAGCAGGAGAAGGTCATCGGGCGCACGAAGGCGGCCAACGTGGAACTCCCCGACGACGTCAAACCCGCCGACTCCCACGTCGCGCTCAACACCATCACCGACGACGACGGCGACGAACGCAAGATCGTGCGGGAGAACATGCCGTTCGGCACGCTCGGCGAAGGCGAGTTCGGGACCTTCTTCATCGGCTACGCGCGCACCCCGGACGTGACCGAGGAGATGCTGCGGAACATGTTCCTCGGCGACGGCCCGGCGCCGCACGACCGCATCCTCGACTTCTCGACCGCGATCACCGGCTGCCTCTTCCACGTCCCGACCGTCGACTTCCTCGACGACCTGCCCGCCGCCCCCGGCGAGGAGGAGACGGACGTCCCCGCGGCCCCGGGCGAGGAGACGGCGGCGGACCACCCGCCCGCCCCTCCCGCGGAGCGGCCCACGGCGAACGGCTCGCTGGGCATCGGCAGCCTCAAAGGAGTCTGAACATGACCACGTTCGACGGCACCGGCAATCTGCACCGCGAACTCGCCCCCATCACGCCCGCCGCCTGGGCCGAGATCGAGGACGAGGCGCGCCGCACCTTCCGGCGCAACCTCGCCGGACGGCGCGTCGTGGACGTCACCGGCCCCGAGGGCCCGGAACTCGCGGCCGTGGGCACGGGCCACCTCTCCGGCATCGACGGCCCCTCACCCGGGGTCACCGCCCGGCTGCGCCAGGTCCAGCCCCTCGTCGAGCTGACGGTGCCCTTCCGGGTCGGCCGCGACGCCGTCGACGACGTCGACCGGGGCGCCAAGGACTCCGACTGGCAGCCGGTCAAGGACGCCGCCCGCACCATGGCGTTCGCCGAGGACCAGACCGTCTTCAACGGCTACGCCGCCGCGAGCGTCGACGGGCTGCGCGCCCGCACCTCCAACCCGGTGCTCCGCCTCCCCGCCGAGCCGCGTGACTTCCCCGACGCCGTCAGCCACGCCCTGAGCACCCTGCGGCTGGCCGGCGTCCAGGGCCCCTACACGCTGCTGCTGGGCGCCGAGGCGTACACGGCGGTCAGCGAGACCTCCGACCACGGTTACCCCATCGCCGCCCACCTCGGCCGGATGCTGGACGGCCGCCTGGTCTGGGCGCCCGCCGTCGAAGGGGCCTTCCTGCTCACCACCCGGGGCGGCGACTACGAACTGCGGCTCGGCGAGGACCTCGCCATCGGCTACACCTCGCACGACGCCGACGGCATCGACTTGTACTTCCGCCAGACCCTGACGTTCCTCGTCTACACGGACGAGGCCGTGGTGGCGCTCGACCCGTGGACCGACGCGGGTACCGGCCAGGGCTGACAGGCGCTGACACGCGTTGACAGACGCGGTCTCGGCCGACCGACGTCCGCTTTCCGCGTGTGCGGTCCTGTCCCGCCGGCCTTCCCAACCCGCCCTTCCCCGAGGGGAGTTCACCTCGTGCGGGTGAATTGCCGCGGCCGACGGACCCCGGCCCGAGCGAGGTCCCTCCGGTTGCGGAGCCATAAGGCCCGCGAAATGGTGGAGAGTACACATCGCCGCTCCGGGAGCTGCTCATGTCGATGTCGACGTACGGTTTCGGCTCGTCCGATCCTTTCGGCGAATTGCTGAACCGCTTTTTCGGTATGTCACCCGCGTCGTCCCCACCCGCGGTGCAGCGCGTGCCGATCGGGCGGCTGCTGACGGAGTCCTCGCAGGAACTGCTCAACCTGGCCGCGCGACGGGCCATGGAGGACGGCACCTCCGACCTCGACACGGAACACCTGCTCTGGGCCGCCACGAAGGTGGAACCCGCGCGCTCGCTGCTGGCCCAGGCCGGAGTCGACCCCGACGCCCTCGCGACGCAGCTGGCCGAGGTGCTGCCCCGGGAGACCAGCGAGCCGTCGTCGGAGCCGGGTCTCACCCCGGCGGCCAAACGCACCCTCGCCACCGCCTACGCCCGCTCGCAGGCGACCGGGGTCTCCTACATCGGCCCCGAGCACATCCTGGGCGCGCTGCTCGGCGACGCGGACAGCGGTGCCGCCCAGCTGCTGCGCGCCGACGGACAGGACGCGCAGAAGCTGGCGGGCCTCACGGAACGCGCCGCCCGCCAGGAGAACCGCTCGTCCGAGCCCGAGCAGCCGGAGACGACCCTGGACGAGTTCGGGCGGGACCTGACCGAAGAGGCCAAGGCCGGAAGGCTCGACCCGGTGGTCGGACGGGCCGAGGAGATCGAGCAGACCATCGAGATCCTCTCCCGCCGCTCCAAGAACAACCCCGTCCTCATCGGTGAGCCCGGAGTCGGCAAGACCGCCATCGTCGAGGGGCTCGCCCAGCGCATCGTCTCCGGCGACGTCCCCGACACCCTGAAGGGCAAGCGCGTCGTCTCGCTCGACCTGTCCGCCATGGTGGCGGGCGCCCAGTACCGCGGGCAGTTCGAGGAACGCCTGAAGAAGGTCATCGAGGACGTCCAGGACTCGGACGGGCAGATCATCCTCTTCATCGACGAACTCCACACCGTGGTCGGCGCGGGCGCCTCGGGCGAGAGCTCCATGGACGCGGGCAACATGCTCAAGCCCGCCCTCGCGCGCGGAGAACTGCACGTCGTGGGCGCCACGACCATCGACGAGTACCGCAAGTACGTCGAGAAGGACGCCGCGCTCGAACGCCGTTTCCAGCCGGTGCTGGTCCCGGAGCCGACGGTCGAGGAGACCGTGCAGATCCTGGAGGGCCTGCGCGACGCCTACGAGGCGCACCACCAGGTCCGTTTCGCCGACGGCGCCCTCGCCGCGGCGGCCGAGCTGTCCGACCGCTACATCAGCGACCGCTTCCTGCCCGACAAGGCGATCGACGTGATGGACCAGGCGGGCGCGCGGGTACGGCTGCGCGGCGCGAGCCGCTCGACCGAGGTCGCCGAACGCGAGGACCGCATCGCGAAACTGCGCCGCGAACGCGACCAGTCCGTCGCCGCCGAGGACTTCGAGCGTGCGGGACAGCTGAAGCAGCGGCTCGCCGAGGCCGAGGGCGAACTCGCGGGCATCGAGGAGCGCCGTGCCGGCGTGGTGTCCGTGACCGCCCGCGACATCGCCGACATCGTCTCGCGGCGCACCGGCATCCCGGTCTCCCAGCTCACCGCCAGCGAGAAGGAGAAGCTCCTCAAGCTGGAGGAGGAGATGCACTCCCGCATCGTCGGCCAGGACGAGGCGGTCACCGCCGTGTCGCAGGCGGTTCGCCGCAACCGCGCCGGCATGGGCGACCCCAACCGCCCCGTCGGCTCCTTCCTCTTCCTCGGCCCGACCGGCGTCGGCAAGACGGAACTGGCCAAGACCCTCGCGGAACTGCTCTTCGGCGACGAGAACCGCATGACCCGCTTCGACATGAGCGAGTTCCAGGAGAAGCACACGGTGGCCCGACTGGTCGGCGCGCCTCCCGGATACGTGGGCTACGACGAGGCCGGCCAGCTCACCGAGAAGGTCCGTCGGCAGCCGTACAGCGTGGTGCTCTTCGACGAGGTGGAGAAGGCGCACCCCGACATCTTCAACACGCTGCTCCAGATCCTCGACGACGGACGGCTCACGGACGGCCAGGGCCGCACCGTCGACTTCCGGCACTGCGTCGTGATCATGACGTCCAACATCGGCGCGCACCTCATCCTCGACCACAAGGGCGACGTGTCCGAACTGAAGGACGTGCTGATGGACGAGTTGCGGACCCGGTTCCTGCCGGAGTTCCTCAACCGCATCGACGACATCATCATCTTCCACGGCCTCAGCCAGAACGACCTCGGCGAGATCGTCGACCACCTGCTCGGTCAGAGCGAACGCCGGGTGCACGCGCAGGGCATGAAGCTGGAGGTGACGGACGCGGCCAAGAGACTGCTCGTCGCCCACGGCCACCAACCCGAGTTCGGCGCACGCCCGTTGCGGCGGACCATCCAGACCGAACTCGACAACCGCATCGCGGAACTGCTGCTCAGCGGCGAGGCCGAACCCGGCGACACGATCGTCGCCGACGTCCGTGACGACACGGTCGACTGCACCGTGCGCAAGGGCGACGGCCCGGCGCGGGAGGACCGGGGGAGCGGCGGGGACGCGGACGAGCGGGACAGCGCGACGAACGACGGGACGGAGGACTCCTGACACCGAAAGGCGTGCCCTGGCGGGCGTACGTCCGTCCCGGGCAGTCCATTTGAGGAGGCTGCGCATGACGCACCACAAGTCCAACCGAGCTGTCGAGGGCGATCCGGAGCACGGCCACAGCAGGGGCATGCCCCGGCGGGTCGACGAGGACGAGCTCCAGGCGCGTACGGAGCGCGACCGGCGTGAGGTCGGTCTGCCGGGCGGGCCCACGGAGGACCCGGAGGCCGCGTACCGGCAGGAGCGCGAGGAGGTCGACCGCGAGGTCGGTACCGGTGAGATGCCCTCCGGCAGGGCCACCCGGCGGGAACGGGATCCCTTCCCGCCCTCGCACTACGAGCGCTGAACGAACGACGACGGCCGACCGCGGGACCACGTGAGCGTGGTCCCGCGGTCAGCCGTCGTGCTGTCCTTGCCCGGCCGCCCCGCTCTTCGGCCGTTCCGTCGGGTGCGCCGTACGGCGCGGTCAGCCGTCGCCGCCGGGCCCGGTCCCGTCGCCGAGCGAGACGACCTCCGCGCTCTCCTCGCCGTCGGGGGCGTCGAAGGCCACGGTGTCCCCGGGGCGGCGGCCGAGCAGTGCGCGCCCGAGGGGGCTGTCGGCGGTGACCAGCGTCGGGTCCTGTGCCACGGCGGTCTCGCCGATCTGCACGGTCTGCACGGTGCCGTCGCCGAACCGGACGGTGACCGTGCTGCCGACCCCTACCAGACCGGTGGGGGCAGGCCCCGCCACGTCCGCCTGACGCAGCCGCGTGGAGATGTCCCTGATGCGGTCGTCCAGCCGCCGCTGGTCGTCGGCGCGCTGCAGCTCGTCCGCCTCGTCGGCCCGGTCGCCCACCTCGGCGTCGGAACCCCGCAGGGTCGCGGCGACGCTGTCGCGCTCGGTGCGGAGGTCGGCGAGTTCCTGTTCGAGGGCCTGCCGGGCGGTCTCGCTGATCGGCGCTGGTTCGCTGGGCATGCCCGCTCCTCGGGATAGGGAACTGTTCGGCACGATCACGTGCGGTGAGTCGCAAACACGTCGATCGTAGGTCGAATCGCGACGATATGTGATGTATGGAATCGTGGATCGCGGTGTTCCCCGACCATCAGGACACCTCGCGGTGTCCCGCGAGTGAGGGAGGTTCGGCATGTCGTCGAAGCGACGCCGGAAGAAGAAGAGCAGGCGCAAGCACGCGGCGAACCACGGGAAACGGCCCCAGTCCTAGGCGCGGTGAGACTCTTGAACGCATCCCGGAACGGCCACGACGGTGTGGAGCCCAACGTGGGGCCCGCCCCGAAGGGTGAACCGGAGTTCCATCCGTACCACCACCCGGCGGCCGGCTGGGGTGCGGCCAAGAGCGTCACCCGCGTTCTGGCGGCCGAGAAGGCCTTCGTGGACGGTCCCCGCGCGATCATGCGCATGAACCACGAGAGGACGGGCTTCGACTGTCCGGGATGCGCGTGGCCCGACGACACCAAAGGCCTGCACCTGGACATCTGCGAGAACGGGATCAAGCACGTCACGTGGGAGATGACCGGCAAGCGCGTCGGCGCCGAGTTCTTCGCCGCGCACTCGGTGAGCGAACTCTTCGAGTGGAGCGACTTCGACCTGGAGGACCAGGGCCGGCTCACCGGGCCGATGGTCTACGACCCCGAGTCGGACCACTACAAGCCGATCAGCTGGCGCGACGCGTTCGAACTGGTCGGCCGGACCCTGCGGGAGCTCGACGACCCGAACCAGGCCTCCTTCTACACCTCGGGCCGCCTCGGCAACGAGCCCACGTTCCTCTACCAGTTGATGGCCCGGGAGCTGGGCACGAACAACCTGCCCGACTGCTCGAACATGTGCCACGAGGCGAGCGGCCGTGCCCTCACGGCGTCCCTCGGCACCGGCAAGGGCACCGCGGACCTCAGGGACTGGAAGGCCACCGACGCCCTGTTCATCATGGGTGTCAACGCCGCCTCGAACGCGCCCAGGATGCTCACCGCCCTCGCCGAGGCCTACGACCGCGGTGCCCAGATCGTGCACATCAACCCGCTCGTCGAGGCCGCGGCGACCCGCACCATCGTTCCGCACGACTTCACGGACATGGCCCTCTTCAAGTCGACGCGGACCAGCACCCTGAACCTCCAGGTCCGCATCGGCGGCGACATGGCGCTCCTGCGCGGCATGTCCAAAGCGGTCCTGGAGCAGGCCAAGACCGATCCCAAGGCTCTGGACCAGGAGTTCATCGACCGGCACACGGCCTACTTCGACGACTACCGCGCGGTGTGCGAGGCCACGTCCTGGGACGAGATCGAGCGCCAGTCCGGGATCGACCGCGACGGCATCCTCAAGGCCGCGAGGGTGTACCGGGAGGCGGACCGCAGCATCATGAGCTGGTGCCTGGGCGTCAGCCAGCACGAACACGGCGTCGACACCGTGCGGGAGATCGTCAACCTCCTTCTGCTGCGCGGCAATCTGGGCCGCGAGGGTGCCGGTCCGTCACCGGTGCGCGGCCACAGCAACGTCCAGGGCAACCGGACGTGCGGCATCGACCACCGGCCCAGTGAGGAGTTCTTGGCCCGGCTCGGCGAGGTCTGCGGGATCGACCCGCCGCGCGAGCACGGCATGGACACCGTCGCGACGATCCAGGCCATGCGGCGCGGGGACGTGAAGGTGTTCGTCGGCATGGGCGGCAACTTCGCCCTCGCCGCGCCGGACACCCCGTACACCTACGCCGCCCTGCGCACGTGCGACCTCACGGTCCAGGTGAGCACCAAGCTCAACCGCAGCCACCTCGTGCACGGCCGGCAGGCGCTCATCCTGCCGTGCCTCGGCCGGACCGAGAAGGACCACCAGCGCGGCGGCATCCAGAGCACCTCCGTCGAGGACTCGATGAGCATGGTCCACCTGTCCATCGGCATGAAGCGGCCCGCCTCGAAGCACCTGCTGTCCGAGCCCGCCATCATCGCCGGCATGGCCCGCGCCGCCCTCCCGGACAGCGCCACTCCCTGGGAGTGGTACATCGAGGACTACGACCGCATCCGCGACACGATGGCGCAGACCCTCGACGGCTTCGAGGACTGCAACCGCCGCGTCCGCCTGCCGCTCGGCTTCCGCATCAAACAGCCCGCCCGCGAACTGGTCTTCCTCACCCCGAGCGGCCAGGCCGAGTTCTCCACCGCGCCGCTGCCCGACGTCGTCCCCGCGCCCGGCACGCTCGCGCTCGGCACGATGCGCTCCCACGACCAGTGGAACACGACGATCTACTCGGACAACGACCGCTACCGGGGCGTCAAGAACCTGCGCACGCTCGTCTTCATGAACGAGGACGACATGCGCGAACGCGGCATCTCCGAGTTCGACCCGGTCGACATCGTCGCCACCGCCAAGGACGGCACCCACCGCCGCCTCGACGGCTACCTGGCCATCCCCTACGACATCCCCCGCGGCTGCGCGGCCGGCTACATGCCGGAGATGAACGTCCTCTGCGCGATCGGCGACTACAGCCTCCAGAGCGACCAGCCCCTGATGAAACACGTCAAGGTGACGATCGAGTCCCACGCCTGAACGCAGGCGTACGGGGCCGGCGGTGTGGAACCGCCGGCCCCGGCCTTCCCCCGTGGCCTGCCCTCCGTCCCCCGTTCCCCCGTTGCCCCGGGGCAGTTCGGTCGGTGGGGCGTCCGGTCAGCGGACCCGGATGAAGAGCACGTCGTAATTGCTGTTCGTGCTACGGCTCTTGACGTAGACGCCGTCGCTGCCGCCGTTGGGATTGCCGGTGTTGCCCTCGACGGCGGTGAAGCTGGAGCCGGACACCGTGCGCACGATGCCTATGTGTTCGTGACCGCCGGTGAAGTCGTTGCCGCCGTTCCAGTCGTAGGCCACGATGTCGCCCGGTTGCGGGCTGGTCGTCACCGACAGGTGGTAGTTGCCGGCCCGCGCCTGCTTGACCCAGCCGGACACATAGGTGTTGCGGTAGGTCGTGGCTCCCGTCTGCTTGCCGACCCAGCTCACGAACGTGGCGCACCAGGCGTAGTCGTCGGTGGACAGCGACAGGCCCACGGCCGACCCGTAGCTGTTCGCCCGGGCGCTGCCTTCGACCGTGCCCTCCTCGGCCGCGGCCACGCTGAGGATCTTGCTGTAGCCGCCGCCGGGCGGGGGCGACGACGGCGGAGTGACCGCGCCGTACAGGGCGGCCTTGGTGTTCGAGCCCACGTGGCCGTCGACCGAGAGGCCCTTCTCGGCCTGGAAGTCCCGCACGGCGCTGTCGGTCAGCGACCCGAAGTCACCGTCGACGGCGAGGTCGGCGCCGTGGTGGTTGAGCAGACTCTGCAACTCGGTGACGCAGCCGCTCTTCTGGCCCTTCACGATCTCGCTCGGGCACGAGCCGGAGTTCAGGTTGATCGGCGCCGGTGCCCCGTTGCCGCCGCCACCGCCGATGTTCGAGTACAGGGCGGCCTTGGTGTTCGCTCCCACCTCACCATCGGCCGACAGACCGCTCGCGGACTGGAAGGACTTCACGGCCGCCAGCGTCTGCGGGCCGAACCCGCCGTCCACGTCGAGGTGTTGGCCCTTGCCGTTCAGCAGGGCCTGCAGCGTCGACACACAACCGCCGCTCTGCCCCTCCACGATGTTCGCCGGGCAGGACGCCGACCTCAGGTCCAGGCTCGTCGACGGCGACTCGTCGGTGTCGTACAGCTCCCGCTTGGTGTTCGTGCCGACCTGGCCGTCGACCGACAGACCGTGGGCGGACTGGAAGCTGCGGACCGCGGTCTCCGTCCCCGCCCCGAAGTCCCCGTCCACCTCGACCGAGTAGCCGTGGTGCCGGAGCAGCCGCTGCAGTTCGCTGACACAACCGCCCTTGTCGCCCTTGACGACGTTCGCCGGGCACGAGGAGGACATGAGGTTGACCGGCGCCGGTGCCGAACCCCCGGTCGCGTACAGCTTGCTCTTGGTCTGGGGGCCCACCCGCCCGTCCACGGCGATCGCGGTGGCGGCCTGGTACTCGCGCACCGCGTAGTAGGTGTTCGCCCCGAACTCACCGTCCACCTGCAGACCGGCGCCGTGCGCGTTGAGCAGCGTCTGCAGCTCCGTGACACAGCCGCTCGTCTGGCCCTGCACGATGTCGGTGGGGCAGGACGACGAGGTCAGCTTGATCGCCGCCGGCGCGGCCGCCGCGGGACCGGCACCGAACAGGACGCCGGCCGAGAGCATCGCCGCGGTGGCGGCGAAGGTCCCGGTCCGGACCCGCCACCCCGGGCCGCCGCGGACGGGACCCGGGCGGCGAAGGCTCTCGCTGTCGGCGGGAGCGTGGATCGCAAGTCTTCCCATGGTTGTGGGACATCTCCTTCGATGATGGGTGGGCCTGCTTCAGCGAGCCCGTTCCGGCCCCGCCGCGATGTTCACGGGGCCGGTGCCCGACCGCCGTACCGCGGCCCGCCTTCCCGGAGAGGGAAAGCGGGCCGCGGGGTGGGTTCACACGGCGGCCGGACCGTTCAGCACGGGTAGAGGGACGCGAAGTCGTTGGCGAACCGCTTGAAAGCGGCCTTGGTGTCCGCGCCCGGGTCGCCGTCGATGGCGTCGTTGTAGCCCCAGCCGAACTTGAGCATGCGCTGCAGCGCCTTGATGGTGTTCGGGCCGGGGTCGCCGTCGATGCTGTCGGTGTAGCTCCAGTACGCCCGGAGGTGGCGCTGCATCGCCTTCCAGCTGTTGGTGCCCAGCTGACCGTCGATGCTGCCCGTGTAGCTCGCCGGGGCGTCGCGCATGAAGCACTGGACGTACTTGGCCTGCGTGGTGCTCAGACCCAGGTTGTTCGTCGCGAGAATGGAGACGGACTGGGTCCGCGGGGCCTGTGCGGGTGCGGCGAAGCCGGGTCCGGCGGTCGCCAGGCCGCCGGCGGCGAGTCCGATCACTGCGGCGGTACCCACCAGGGTCCTGGCCAAGACTTTCGATCGCATACGTCGTTTCCCTCTCGGGTCGTCGGGCGCACCTGCCACGGCTGTGGTGCAGGTGGCGAGACGAGCGTGCGGCGTGGGGGGCGAGGGGCACCAGCGTTGCGCCGCAAGTGAGGTCCCGACGGGACGTCCCCTGCGCTGACCTGCGGGGACGCGTTCCCGGGAGAGGGCTCGGTGGGACGGTGGCGGCGGCGGTGGCGCGATGACACTTGGGTGCAGCAACCACGTTGCCGTGCGACAGGGTGTCCGCTGATGCACAATGCGACGGCACAGGGGGCACTGACCACGGCCACTGATCATGAACGCCTGGTGGGGGAACATGTCGCGTTGGAAAGCGCTGCCTGCGGAACTCGACCCGCGCGTCCGGCAGTTACTGGTGCGCTTACGTCGGCTGAAGGATCACAACGGGCTGACCATGCGGCAGCTGGCGGCCCGGACGGGGTACAGCGCGAAGTCGTGGGAGCGGTATCTGAGCGGCCGGTCGGTGCCGCCACGTGACGCGGTGGAGGCCATGGCCCGGATCTGCGGTGACGACGCCGTCCGGCTGCTCGCGCTGCACGAAGTCGCCGTCGAGGCGTGGCGGGACAAGCCGTCGGGCACGCAGGAACAGGCCACGCGGGAACAGGCCACGCGGGAACAGAGCACGCAGGAACAGGGCGTGACGGAACCGGCGGTGATGGAGCCGGCCCCGTCGGACGCGGCCCCTCCGGTCCCGGCAGGACCGGAGGCAGTCGCGCCGGAGCCGGGGACGATGCCGACGCGCGCCGCCGAAGGACCCCGAATATCCCGGCGGTCGCTGAGCATCGTCCTCGTCGCGGGCTGCGTGGCCCTGGTGCTCGCCGCGTCGGCGGCGGTATTCGTGGCCGTACGGTTCGTGGGTGACGAGAAGGGCGGCGCACCGGCGCCCGCCGGGCATGCCGCGTCCACCGCCGCGGCGTCACCGGCCGCCACGAAGGCCGCGTACCGCTGTCGCCTGGAGCGGATCGACGGGCGCTGGTACGCGGGCAACAGCCGAGCCACCGACGCCACGGTGGCGTACGGGGACTCCGGACCGCAGGTGGCAGAGGTGCAGTGCCTGCTCCGCAGGGCGGGGATCTCCCCGGGCGGCATCGACGGGATGTTCGGCCCGCTCACGATGGGCGCGGTCGAGCGCCTCCAGAAGCAGGCGCACCTCGACGTGGACGGCATCGCCGGGCCGAACACCTGGAAGGCCCTCCGGGGATGACACCGTCGCCCGAACATGCCCGACTGGCGGCCGAATTACGGGCGTTGCGAGAGCGCACCGGCCTGAGCCTGTCCGGCCTCGCGGCGAAGACCGCGTACAGCAGGTCGTCCTGGGAGCGCTATCTCAACGGCAGGACACTGCCGCCGCGACAGGCGGTACGGGAACTGTGCCAGCTGGCCGGTGAACCGGAGGGACGGGTGCTCGCGCTCTGGGAGATCACGGAGTCCGGATGGAGCGGCCGGGCCAAGGAGGCACCGCGGGCGGCGACGGCACGACCGTCGGAGACGACATCGAAACCGCAGACGTCACTGAAACCGCAGACGGCGCCGAAACCGGAGACGGCGCCACGGCCTTCGGTCCCGTCGCCCACGCCGGTGTCCGCTCACGTGGCCTCGCCCGCGGACCGGTTGTCGACGCGGCAGAGCTCCTCGCCGTCCAGCCGTCGGACGGTGACCCTCATGGCCGTCCTGGCGGCGGTGTGCGCCCTGGCCGTCGGAGGAGTGACGGTGGTGCTCCTCGTGGTGACCCGCGACCACGGCGATGCGCGGCGCTCCGCCACGCAGCCCTCGTCGGCGGCCTCGTCCTCGACCCACCCGAACTGCCGCGGAGCCGCCTGCGAGGGTCTGAGCCCCATGGTCACGAGGTGTGGCGCGCAGCCCGAGACCCTTGCCCGGCGTCGCATGTCCACCGGCGCCTGGATGGAGGTGCGGTACAACCGATGGTGCGGGGCGAGCTGGGCGCGGACCTGGGGCGCCCGCGTCGGCGACCGGATCGAGATGAGCGCGGACGGCGCGGGAAGCCCGGTCCGGCGCGCCAAGATCAAGGACGACGTCGACACCGATTCCTTCGTCTACACGCCGATGACGGCGACGCTCCCCGGCACGGTCGTCAGGGCCTGCTTCCTGCCGGCGGCGAACGACAGGAAGGAGTGCTTCGACAGCCGGGTGACGCAGTGACGAGACCGGTGCCCCGGGCGTCGGTACGCACAGCCGGCTCGTCGATCTCGCGGGCTCCGCACGCCCACTGCGGTCGGGGCCCGGGCCGGCGGCGGCTTGGGAACAGCAGCGGTTGGCGGGGAAGGGGGAAGGGGGAGGGGTGGTCCAGGCCGTCGCGAGGCCGACGAACTCCGAACCCGTGGAGGCGAGGGACGCGGTGAAGCCGGGGCGACGTACGTTGTCCGGGAGCCGCTCCACGAACTCCACCACCTCCTTCGCGTCCTCGTTCCAGGGCGGGAAGCAGAACGCGTCGAGCACCGCGACCGCCCGTGGGCCCATTCAGGAAGGGAACCGAACTCTCGTGCACGTGCTGATCCTGGGCGGAACCACCGAGGCCCGCCGTCTCGCCGAACTCCTGGCGCCCGACGCGGCCGACAGCCTGCTCGGGCTGCGCGTGACGAACTCCTTGGCCGGACGGGTGGCCGCGCCCCGGCTGCCGCCCGGCGCGGTGCGCGTGGGCGGCTTCGGCGGGGCCGAGGGGCTGGCGGCGTGGCTGCGCGAGCACGAGGTGGACGCGCTCATCGACGCCACACATCCTTTCGCCGGGACGATCAGTTCCAACGCGGCGAAGGCCGCCGGCACCGCCCGTGTTCCCCTGCTGGCCCTGCGGCGCCCAGGCTGGGTTGCGGTCGAGGGAGACGCCTGGCACGAGGCCGGCTCGCTGGAAGACGCGGCGGAACTGCTGCCCACGCTCGGCCGTCGGATGTTCCTGACCACCGGGCGCATGGGGCTCGCGGCATTCGCGGCCCTGGACGACCTGTGGTTCCTCGTACGGTCCGTGGACCCGCCCGCTTCTCCGCATCCACCCCGCATGGAAGTGCTGCTCGACCGGGGTCCGTTCACGCTCGACGGGGAGCGCGAGCTGCTGCGCCGCCACCGGATCGACGTCGTCGTGACGAAGGACAGCGGGGGAGCGGCCACCGCGCCGAAACTGTCCGCCGCCCGTGAAGCGGGGCTGCCCGTGGTCGTGGTGCGCAGGCCGCCGGTACCCGATGGCGTGCAGGTCGTGTCAGGGCCGGAACAGGCGCTCCGATGGCTCAGGGATGAGTGGGGCATGCGCACTGTCCGGGACGCCGGCTGAAAGGCAGCGCGGGCTTCGCCGCGACCGAGTGGGCGGCGGGCCGGCCGTGGTGGACGCCGTGATAGGCGATCACGTCCGCCTCGGCGATGACCTCGACCGCCCGGACGGTCGTCCGCGGCGGGTCGCCGGGCCGAGCCCGACGCAGTACAGTCTGCCGCTCACTCTTCCTCACTCGCGATCGCATTGAGCGCGGCGGCGGCGATGGCACTCCCGCCGCGACGGCCGCGTACGACGAGATGCTCCAGGCCGGACGGATGCGCGGCCAGGGCGTCCTTCGACTCGGCCGCACCGACGAAGCCGACGGGGACACCGATGACGGCGGCCGGACGAGGCGCTCCCTCCTCGATCATCTCCAGAAGCCGGAAGAGCGCGGTGGGCGCGTTGCCGATGGCGACCACGGCACCGTCGAGATGGTCGCGCCACAGCTCCATGGCGGCGGCACTGCGGGTCGTGCCCAACCGAGCGGCGAGCGCCGGGACGGACGGGTCGGAGAGCGTGCAGAGCACGTCGTTGGCAGCGGGCAGTCGCTTGCGGGTCACGCCGCTGGCCACCATGGAGACATCGCAGAGGATGGGCGCGCCGGCGCGCAGGGCCTCGCGGGCCCGTGCCACCACCCCGGGCGTATGACCCAGGTCCTCGACGAGGTCGACCATCCCGCAGGCATGGATCATCCGGACCGCGACCTGGCTGACATCGGCGGGCAGGGCCGAGAGGTCCGCCTCCGCGCGGATGGTGGCAAAGGACTGGCGGTAGATGGCCGCGCCGTCCTTCTCGTAGTCGAACACTGTGCTCTCACTCATCCGTTGACGTTCGTGGTACGTGCCGCCGCCGCGCCGGCGGCGAACTCTGAGGGGTGGTGTGCGGTGGTGCGGGGCTGCCCGCCGCGTACGACGGCGACGCCACAGCCGTCTTCACGGGGGTGCCTTCGGTCCCGTCGTCGAGCGGCGGACGTCCGGACGGACGCGACGCTGGTCCCGTCGACGCCTGGGACCCGGGCGCCACACCCTCGCGGCGGCACCTGGCCGGACGACTGCTCAGAGCCAGTCCCGCCGCTTGAAGATGACGTACAGACTGGTGCACACGACCGCCATCAGGACGATCGCGAAGGGGTATCCCAGCACCCAGTGCAACTCCGGCATGTGGTCGAAGTTCATGCCATAGATGGTTCCGACCAGGGTCGGGGCGAACAGGATGGCCGCCCAGGACGAGATCTTCTTGATCTCCTCGTTCTGTTCGAAGCCCGCCTCCGCCAACGCCCGCATCTCCGCGTTCTGCTGCTGGGTCACCAGCGTCGCGTTGACCGTCAGGATGTCCGTGAGGGCCTGGCGGAAGCCGTCGACGCGTTCGCTGGTGTGCGTGACGTGGTCGGCGACGTCGCGGAGGTAGCGCTGGAGTTCGTCGTCCGTGCCGTACTTGGCGAAGCCGGCCATCAAGCCGTGCAGCATGCCGACGAGCGGGCGGGTGGCGCGCTGGAACTCGACCATCTCGCGGGAGAGTTCGTAGATACGGCGGGACACCGCCGGGTCGCCGCGGAACACCTCGGTCTCGATCTCGTCGATGTCGTTCTGGACTCCGGCGACGACCGGCACATAGCCGTCGACCACCGAGTCGAGGATCGCGTACAGGACGGCCTCCGGTCCGAGGCGCAGCAGTTCGGGGCTGCCCTCCATACGGCGGCGCACCGCGGAGAGGTCCGGCGCCGCGCCGTGCCGGACGGTGATCACGAAGTCCGGCCCCACGAAAACGTGCAGCTCGCCGAAGTCGACCTCCTCGACCGCGTCGAGATAGCGGGCGGCGCTCAGGACGACGAAGAGCGTCTCGCCGTAGCGCTCCAGCTTCGGCCGCTGGTGCGCCTCCATCGCGTCCTCGACCGCCAATGGATGCAGGTCGAACTCCGCCGCCAGCGACAGGAGTTCAGCCTCCGTCGGACGGGCCAGGCCGATCCACGCCATGCCGTCCGGCTGCTCGCGCAGCTCACGGAAGGTGTCGGCGAGGGACTCCGGGGTCGCGACCCGCACACCGTCGCGGTACAGCGCGGCCTGCACGACGCTGGCGACCTCGGACGGCTCGAGAGCCGGCTGCTCGGCGTCCGGTGCCGCAGGCCGCGTGGGCGCCGGCGAGGGTGCGGCGAGGGCGCGGCGCCAGACGGACTTGCGTGTCTCCTTCGCGCCCTTGGGGCTCCCGGACGTCCTCGACTCCCCGGCGCTCCCCGCGGTGTCGCCCGGGTCCTTCCCGTCCCGCTGACGGCGCGGATTCTTCGAGGCTGAGCGGGCGCGTCGCTCCGACATCGCGGCTGCCTCCAGGGTCGACCGTACGTCTGTGTGATCACTCAGCAGGATATACGGGGCAAACGGCCTGGGAGCATCCGGCGGCGGTGAGATCGCGGCAGAGTTGCGGACAGAAGGTGTCCGCGAGCGGCGCTACCGTGCGGAGCATGACGAAGACGACCGCGACGGCCCCCGTGCTCGGCACCCGCGCCCTCAACCGGGCGACCCTCGACCGCCAGCTCCTGCTGCGCCGATCCCCGCTGTCCGCGACCGCCGCCGTCGGGCACCTCCTCGGCCTCCAGGCGCAGAACGTGAAGCCGCCGTACTACGCGCTCGCCGCCCGGCTGCAGGGCTTCCGGCCCGAGGAGCTGGCAGGCGCGATGGAGGCGCGCGAGGTCGTCCGGATCGTCACCATGCGCTCCACCATCCACACGCACACCGCCGAGGACGCCCTCACGCTGCGCCCCCTGGTGCAGGCCGCCCGCGACCGGGAGCTGGGCCAGTTCCGCAAGGGGCTCACGGGCGTCGACCTGGACCGGCTCGCCGCGATCAGCCGTGAACTGGTGGAGGCCGGGCCGCGCACGATGAAGGAACTGCGCGAGGCACTGCTCACCGAGTGGCCGGACGCCGACCCGTTCGCCCTCTCCGTCGCCGCCCGCTGCACCCTGCCGCTCGTGCAGGTCACCCCGCGCGGCCTGTGGGGGCGCAGCGGCCAGGTCGCCCTCACCACCGCCGAGCACTGGCTGGGCCGTCCCGCGGAACCCGCCCCGGCACCCGACGCGACCGTCCTGCGCTACCTCGCCGCCTTCGGGCCCGCCTCGGTCAAGGACATGCAGACGTGGGCCGGTCTGACCCGGCTCCGTGAGGCCTTCGAGAGGCTCCGGCCCGAGCTGCTGGTCTTCCGTGACGAGAACGGCGTGGAACTCTTCGACCTTCCCGACGCCTCGCGTCCGGACGCCGAGGCCCCCGTCCCGCCGCGCTTCCTGCCCGAGTTCGACAATCTGCTGCTCTCCCACGCCGACCGCTCCCGGGTCGTGCCCGCCGACCTGAAGGGGCGCGCCTGGCAGGGCAACCAGGCCTACTGCACCCTGCTCGTCGACGGCTTCCTCGCCGGTCTGTGGCGGCTGGAGGAGAGTGCCCTCGTCGTCGAACCCTTCGGCAGGCTGACCAAGGGGCAGCGGGCGGAGGTCGTCGCGGAGGGGGAGCGGATGCTCGCGGTGATGCACCCGGAGGAGGGGCACGACGTGCGGTTCGGGACGGTCGCCCGGCCCTGACCGGCGCCGCACCGCGGAACGTGAGGGGCCGGCGGACAGGGGGCGCTGCGGGGAAGCTGTCCGCCGGCACGTGTTGGGGGGCCGTGAGGTGGATGGGGAGCGTTGCGGGCCGCTCGTGGAGGCCCGCAACGCCCCCCTGCTGCTACCTGAGGGATGCTCAGGAAGTGTTGGGGGACTACGAATTGACTTGCGCGGTCACCAGGCTGGAGAACGTCGTCAGACGGGTGTAGACACCCGGGTAGCCGGCCTCCGCGCAGCCCTCGCCCCAGGAGGTGATGCCGGCCAGCACACCGCCGATGAGCAGCGGGCCGCCGCTGTCGCCCTGGCAGGTGTCGACGCCTCCCGAGGTGTATCCGGCGCAGACCATGTCGGAGGCCACGTAGTCGGAGCCGTAGGAGCTCGCGCAGCTGGAACTGGAGACGATCGGCACGGTGGCGGTGCGCAGCTGGTTGGAGGAACCGCCGTTCTCCGAGGTGGTGCCCCAGCCGACGATGCGGGCCGAGGCGCCGGTCGCGTACACGCCGGTGTCCGAGGAGGAGACGTACTTGGCCGTGGTGTACGACATCGACGTCGACAGGGTCAGGACGGCCACGTCGTCGCCGTTGGTCGCGTCGGTGTAGTCGGGGTTGATCCAGATCTTGCTGACCTTGCTGACGGTGCCGTTCGTGCCGTTGAGGTACGTTCTCCCGCCCACGACGCGGATGCTGCCGGTGGACTCGCCGACCATGCAGTGCGCCGCGGTCACCACCTTGTTGGCGGCGACCAGGGTGCCGCCGCAGAACTGGTTCTGCGAGGCGTCGGTGATCTGCATCATGAACGGATAGGCGGTCGTCGTGGTGGTCGTACCGCCCACGATGGGCTGGGGTTCGGCCACGGCGGAGGGGGCGCCGAGCAGCACGGTCGCGGCGGCGGCAGCGGTCGCCACGCAGACGGCGGCGGTCTTCTTGGCACGGTCGAGCCCGGACATGGGTCTCCTTGGAAGTTGCCGGTGGGGGGACGCGCGGGTGTGGGGGGTGAGTCACGGCGCCCATGGCGGGGACGCCGTGTGCCCGAGCGAGCGGCACGGCCACACGCTAGGGCGTGCGGTCACTCTTCCCCAAGGAGGGAACCCCCTAGTGGGGTCGGCGGAGGGAAAACCCTTGGCCGGACCGGGCGGGGTTTGACACGCGCCCGGCCCGGTCGCTCCCGGCCCCGACCGCCCGTCAGGCGTCGGCCGGTTCACCCGAAGGGCGCATCCGGGGCCCCGGTGTCACGTATGACGGCGGACCGGAAATCCGCTCAGTCGGCCCTGCGTTCCGCCGCCAACCGGACGATGTCGACCCGCGACCGTATCCCCAGTTTCCGGTAGACCCGGGTGAGCGTGGCCTCCACGGTCTTCACGCTGATGAACAGGCGCGCCGCGATCTCGCGGTTGGTGGCGCCCTCCATGACGAGGGCGGCGACCTGCCGCTCGGTCGTGGCGAGGGTGTCGAGGGCTGCCGGGGCGAGCGGCGGCGCGGCCGGGCGGTGCGCGGCGGCGGCCGTCTCGACCTGCCGGAGCCAGGGCAGCGCGCGGCACCGGCGGAAGAGGCGGGCCGCCTCGTCGTAGGAGGCGGGCCCCGGCGCCGCGGTCCCCCCTGCCCGGGCGGAGCCGAGGGGGTGGGGGAGGGCGCGCAGCCCGGCCAGGGCGTACGCGGCGCGGGCCTCCTCCAGACCGTGGCCGAGCTTGGCGAGGCGGTCCTGCGCGGAGGCCAACTGGCGTTCGGAGGAGCCCTGTTCGCCGCGAGCCGCACGGACCAGGGCCTCGGCGCGGTCGAGCACGGCGAGCACGCTCTCGCGTTCCAGCCGCAGGGCGCGCTGTCGGGTCACGTCGATGACGTCCTGCGCCTCCGTGACCTCGCCGATCCGGACCAGGGCCTCGGCGAGGTCCCCGTGCCAGCGTCCGCGCGCGGGGTCCACGACGCCGAGCCCCTCCTCCAACTCCCTTACGCGGCGCAGGGACTGGACGCACGCGGAAGCGTCGCCCGCGACCAGTTGGGCGTGTCCCAGAGCGCCGAGGGCGCGGGAGAGATAGACCAGGTCGCCGTCCTCCTCGGCCCGGTCCACGGCCTCCCGGGCGAGCGCGAGGGCCCGGTCGACGTCGCCGCCCGCGGCCTCCGCGAGTGAGGTGAGCATCGCGGTCGCGGCCTCGCCGATGCCCGTGTCGCGGGCCAGCCTGAGGCTCTCCCGGGACAGGTCGAGGGCTCGGCCGCAGTGCCCGGAACGCAGTTCCGTCTCGGCGAGCCCGCGCAGGAAGTGCAGTTCGCTCTCGACCATGCCGCGCCGCTGCGCCTCGCGGAGCAGCGCGGTGATGGTCGTACGGGCCTCGGCGAGCCGGTCTCCCATGACCAGCCAGCGGAAGCGGGCGGCACCGGCGCCGTTGTGGTCGCATGCCACCCGGGGGTCCTGTGGTTCACGCATCGCCCGCTGGATGGTCGAGGGCGCGTCCGGGTGCCCCATCAGGGTCTCCATCTGTGCCTGGAAGCCGAGCGCGAGGAGTTCGGTGCGCCGGTCTCCGGCGCGGGCCGCGAGCCGCGCGGCGTGGGCGGCCTCCTCGCGGGCCGTGGCCATCTCGCCGTCCATGAGCAGGGCGCGCCAGGCGAGTTGGTAGCGGACGAGGGCGACGAGGCCGGGGTCGTCACCGGCGTCCGCGAGGGCCTGCGGGAAGACGGCGTCGATCTCGGCCATGGCCTGTCCGGCGGAGTCCACGACGACCATCCAGGCCCGCACCCGGTCGGCGGGGGCGGTGGCCCGCGCCAGCACCTGCCGTGCGATGTCCCGTGCGAGGTCCGTCTCCCCGGCCGTCAGCGCGTCCTCGGCCGCCTGCAGCCGCCGTTCGTCCGGGCCCGGACGGGCTCCGGCCGGAGTGTGCCGGGCGGCGAGCAGTCCGAGCCCGACCGCGACCGAGGGCGCGCCACGGTCCCGGGCGGCCGTCGCCGCCTCACCGAGCCGGGCGGCGACGGCGGGGTCGGTGCCGGTGGTGGACAGGGCGAGGTGGCGGGCCCGTTCGATGGGGTCGGAGGCGGCGCCGGACAGGGCGGCATGGGCCGCACGCCGCTCCTGGGCACCCGCCTCCGCGTAGAGCGCGGCCGAGACGAGGGGGTGCGCGAAGCGGATACCGGGTGTCTCGCGTTCGGTGGCGAGCAGCCCGAGCTCGGCGGCCGAGGCCGTCTCCGCCTCGGCGTTCACCCGGCCCGCCGCGTGCAGCAGGGCCAGGGTCGGGCGGGCTCCGGCGCTCGCGACGAGGAGGGTGCGGCGGGCCTCGGGGGAGAGCATCTCCAGGCGGCTGAGGACGAGCGCGCGCAGGGAGGTCGGCACGGGGAGCGGCTCGCCGGGGCTCGGCGGCGTGGGGGACTCGGCGAGGGCGCGGCCGAGTTCGAGCGCGAAGAGCGGGTTGCCGCCACTGGTGCGGTGGATGTCGCGCACCGTGGAGCGGGACAGGCCCGTGTAGCCGCGCCGGCCGAGGAGTTCGGTCACGTGGGTCCGGGACAGCGGGGTGACCCGGACGGCGAGGGTCTCCGGCGGGGACGCGCGTAGATAGCGGTCGTGCTCCTGGGCCTGCGGTTCGGTCTCGGTGCGGACGGCGCAGAGCATGCGGACGGGCATGCCGCCGAGTCGGCGGGCGGCGAAGCCGAGGAGTTCGGCGCTGGCGGGGTCGAGCCACTGGAGGTCGTCGGCGACGATCAGTACCGGACCGCGCGCGGCCAGCGCGCGGAACGCGGAGAGGACGGCGAGGCGCAGCGCGAGCCCGTCGCGCTGGAGGGTGGACTCACCGCGGCCGGTGAGAGCCGACTCCAGGGCGGTGCGCTGCGGCGGGGGCAGCCGGTCGGCGATCTCGTCGACGACCAGACCGAGGAGATCGGCCAGGGCGAGGAAGGGGAGATGGGATTCGGACTCGGTGGACGAGCAGCGCAACACGGTCCGGGCCGATTCGGCGCATTCGGCGGCCAGCGCCCGCAGGACGGTCGATTTTCCTATTCCCGCGGGGCCGTGCACGAGCACACTGCCCCCGCCGGAGAGCTGCTCGCGGGCGCCCGTGAAGAGTTCCTCCCGGCCGATGACCAGGTCGGGGCGCGATCTCGCAGGTTCCTGGAAGTCCCCTCGCACGGTCACCGCTCCCCTCACGTGTCGTGTCCGGGCCAATGTTAGGCAATGTCTCTTTGAATTTCGGACAGTCGGGGTGGTGAGGGAAATAACAGCGGCTCCGCATAGCTCATTTCAGAGCACGGCAGATTGAATGGCGGGTCCCAAGAGGGCGGTTCCGCCGTACCGGGGGAGCGTCGCCCGTACCGGGGAGCGTCACCGCCCGCGGAACGAAGCGTCCCGCAACGGCGGGACGCGCGCCACCGTCACGGAATCGCGGTCCTGTCACGGCAGCAGCCCGGCCCGGCGCGCGGCGACGACCGCCTCCAGGCGGGTGTGGGCGCCGAGCTTGCGCATCGCGGAGCGCAGATAGCCCTTCACCGTCTCCGGACGCACTCCCAGCCGGGCGGCCGCGATCGCGTTCGTCGCGCCCGCCGCCACACACGCGAGGACGTCCAGCTCGCGCGGTGCGAGACCCGCGTCGCGCGGGGCGGCCTCCTCGGCCGGTGCCGCGGCGTCGGCCAACCGGCCGCACACGGAGAGCAGTTCGGCCCGCAGTCGCGGGTCGGCGATCCGCGGGGCCAGCGCCCGCAGCGCCCCGTGTGCCTCCCGCACCTCCTCCCACGCCGCGCCGCCCGGGCCGCGGGACCCGTCCGTCGCCGGGCCGGGCGCGCGCACGACGCCGAGCAGCGCGCGCGCCTCGTCCCGGACGACCAGCGCCTGCTCCACGTCCCGGGCCGCCGCCACGGCCGCCCCGAGCGTGCGGTCACCCAGGGGCTGCGGCGAGCGCAGGGCCCCGTAGAGCACACCGCGCACCCGTCGTCGTACGACCACCGGAACCGCCAGGACGGAACAGAGGCCCTCCGTCGCCACCGCCAGGTCGTACTCGTGGCTGATCTGCCGGGACGCCGAGTAGTCGGTCACCGCGCAGGGCCGGGCGAGGGCCACCGCCTTGCCGCCCAGGCCGTTGCCCGAGGAGACCCCGAGGGCGCTCAGCGCCGCCGTCGACGTGCCGCTGAGTTCGCTGATGCGGATCAGCCGGCCGCCCGGGTCGACGAGGCCGCCGAAGGCGACGGGCAGCCCCGTCGCGCGGCGCAGCCGCACCAGCGCGCCCCGCACCTCCACCGCCTCGGCTGTGTCTGCTGCCACCTGCTCGCCCCTTCGTCGCGGCGCACCCCCGTTCGGGGGTGGTGAGACCTGCATCACGGAATACACGATGGTAGGCGGCGGTCCTGCAACGAGGAGGAAACATGACGGCGACCACGGGTGCGACGGAGGAGTTCCGCGCCGCGCGGGACTTCCTGCTGAAGCACCGCGCGGACTACACGACGGCCTACGAGGGCTTCCGCTGGCCCCGCCCGGAACGGTTCAACTGGGCCCTCGACTGGTTCGACGTCATCGCGCGGGACAACGACCGCACCGCCCTGCACATCGTCGAGGAGAACGGCGACCGCGTCCAGGTCTCCTTCGCCGAGATGGCGGAGCGCTCCGACCGGGTCGCCAACTGGCTGCGCGAGCGGGGCGTGCGGGCCGAGGACCGCATCCTCGTCATGCTCGGCAACCAGGTCGAGCTGTGGGAGACCGCCCTCGCCGCGATGAAGCTGCGGGCCGTCGTCATCCCCGCCACCCCGCTCCTCGGCCCCGCCGACCTGCTCGACCGGGTCGAGCGCGGGCGGGTGCGGCACGTGATCGTACGGACCGAGGACGCCGCGAAGTTCGACGCCTTGCCCGGCCGCTACACCCGTGTCACCGTCGGCGGCGCACGCCCCGGCTGGCAGTCGTACGAGGACGCTGCCGCCGCCGACGCGGCCTTCGAGCCCGACGGGCCCACCCACGCGGACGACCCGCTGATGCTCTACTTCACCTCGGGCACCACCGCCCGGCCCAAGCTGGTGGAGCACACCCACGTCTCGTACCCGATCGGCCACCTGTCCACCATGTACTGGATCGGCCTCAGGCCCGGCGACGTGCACCTGAACATCTCGTCGCCCGGCTGGGCCAAGCACGCCTGGTCGAACCTCTTCGCTCCGTGGAACGCGGAGGCGACCGTCTTCCTGCACAACTACACCCGCTTCGACGCGGGCCGCCTGATGGCGGAGATGGACCGCGCCGAGGTCACCACCTTCTGCGCCCCGCCCACCGTGTGGCGGATGCTCATCCAGGCCGACCTGACCCAGCTGCGCACCCCGCCGCGCGAGGCCGTCGCCGCCGGTGAGCCGCTGAACCCCGAGGTCATCGAGCAGGTCCGGCGCTCCTGGGACGTCACCATCCGGGACGGCTTCGGACAGACCGAGACCGCCGTCCAGGTGTCCAACAGTCCCGGCCAGCGGCTCAAGACCGGCTCGATGGGCCGGCCCAGCCCCGGCTTTCGCGTCGAACTCCTCGACCCGGTGTCCGGAGCGCCCGGCGCCGTCGAGGGCGAGATCTCCCTCGACCTGTCCGAGCACCCGGTGGGCGTGATGACCGGCTACCACGGCGAACCGGACCGAACCGCCGAGTCGATGGCGGGCGGCTACTACCGCACCGGCGACATCGGCTTCCGCGACACCGACGGCTACATCACCTACGTCGGCCGCGCCGATGACGTGTTCAAGGCCTCCGACTACAAGATCTCGCCGTTCGAGCTGGAGAGCGCGCTCCTGGAGCACGAGGCGGTCGCCGAGGCCGCCGTGGTCCCGGCCCCCGACCCGCTGCGCCTCGCCGTCCCGAAGGCGTACGTGGTCCTCGCCGCCGGGTACGAGCCGGGACCCGACACCGCCAAGGTGCTCTTCGAACACGCCCGTTCGGTGCTCGCGCCCTACAAGCGCATCCGTCGCCTGGAGTTCGGCGAGCTGCCCAAGACCGTCTCCGGCAAGATCCGCCGGATCGAGCTGCGCGAGGCCACGGCCGCCGGTTCGGACGCCGAGTACCGCGAGGAGGACTTCCGGTGAGCGAACCGTCGTACACGCACGGGACGAGCGGCACACCCCTGCTCGGCGACACGATCGGTGCCAACCTCGACCGCGCGGTCGCGGCCTGGCCGGACCGCGAGGCGCTCGTCGACGTGCCGTCCGGACGCCGCTGGACGTACGCGCAGTTCGGCGCCGCCGTCGACGAGCTGGCGTACGCGCTGCTCGCCGGCGGCATCGCCAAGGGTGACCGCGTGGGCATCTGGGCCGTCAACTGCCCCGAGTGGGTGCTCGTCCAGTACGCGACCGCCCGCATCGGCGCGGTCATGGTGAACATCAACCCGGCGTACCGAACCCACGAGGTCGAGTACGTCCTGCGACAGGCCGGGATCTCCCTGCTGTTCGCCTCCCTCAGCCACAAGGGCAGCGACTACCGGGTGATGGTCGAGGAAGTGCGGGACAGGTGCCCGCAGTTGCGGGAGACCGTCCACATCGGCGACCCGGGCTGGGACGCGCTGCTCGGACGCGGAACACCGGACCTGGCGGAGGAACTACGTCTCCGGGAGGCCGAGTTGTCCTGCGACGACCCCATCAACATCCAGTACACCTCGGGCACCACGGGCTTCCCCAAGGGCGCCACGCTCTCCCACCACAACATCCTCAACAACGGTTACTTCGTGGGGGAGTTGATCGCGTACACCGAGCAGGACCGGATCTGCGTCCCGGTGCCGTTCTACCACTGCTTCGGCATGGTGATGGGGAACCTGGCCGCCACCTCGCACGGCGCGTGCCTGGTCATCCCGGCCCCGTCGTTCGACCCGGCGGCGACCCTGGAGGCCGTACAGCGGGAGCGGTGCACCTCGCTCTACGGCGTCCCCACCATGTTCATCGCGGAGCTGAACCTCCCCGGCTTCGCCACGTACGACCTGTCCACCCTGCGCACCGGGATCATGGCGGGCTCGCCGTGCCCGGTCGAGGTGATGAAGCGGGTGGTCGCCGAGATGCACATGGCGGAGGTGTCCATCTGTTACGGCATGACCGAGACCTCGCCGGTATCCCTGCAGACGCGCCGGGACGACGACCTGGAGCACCGCACGGGCACCGTCGGACGGGTCCTGCCGCACCTGGAGGTCAAGGTCGTCGACCCGGTGGACGGCGTGACCCTGCCGCGCGGCGGCGCCGGAGAGCTGTGCACCCGCGGCTACAGCGTCATGCTCGGCTACTGGGAGGAGCCGGAGCGGACCGCCGAGGCCGTCGACAGCGGGCGCTGGATGCACACCGGGGACCTCGCGACGATGCGCGAGGACGGCTACGTCGAGATCGTGGGCCGCATCAAGGACATGATCATCCGCGGCGGCGAGAACATCTACCCGCGCGAGATCGAGGAGTTCCTGTACGCCCACCCGAAGATCGCCGACGTCCAGGTGGTCGGCGTCCCGCACGAGCGCTACGGCGAGGAGGTGCTCGCCTGTGTCATCCCGCGCGACCCGGCGGACCCGCTCACGCTGGAGGAGCTGCGGTCCTTCTGCGAGGGCCGGCTCGCGCACTACAAGATCCCCAGCCGGCTGCGGGTCCTGGAGTCGTTCCCGATGACGGTGTCGGGCAAGGTGCGGAAGATCGAACTGCGCGAGACGTACGCCGGGTAGGAGCCCGGGTGCCGGTACGCGTGCCGGTGTCCGTGCGCGGCCCGCCGGTGGTCAGCCCGCGACGGCGATGAGGTCGTCGGCCGGGCTGTTCACCGGCTGCGGGGTGCCCGTGAGGTCCAGGACGAACAGCGGTACGCCGAGCGCGTCGGCCCGCGCGAGGGCGTCCTCGGCGTAGCCCGCGAGGGAGAAGTACACGCAGGCCGCCGACTCCGTCATCGCCGTCAGCCACAGGCACTCCACGTCCCGCAGCGAGGCGGGGCGCACGGTGGGGTCGACCTGCGCCAGGATGCCGCGCGCGGCGAGCCCGATTCCCGAGGGCGGCCGCTGGTCGGCGCGCCGGACGTCGGGATAGCCCAGCCAGCGCAGATACAGCGCGGCGGCGGTGACCGCGTCCCGGGCGGTCCGGACGGTCACCGGCCGGAACGGGGCCCGCCCTCCGGCACCGGCGTGCCGCGTCCCGACGGCCGCGGCGGCACGGTCCCGGTCCTCGTCCGGACCGACACCCGCCGATGTGCCGCTGCCGTCGTCCCGGGGCCGGTCCTCGCCCGTGCCGGGCGGCGTGCCGTCGCCCGCTCGGTCGGGGGCCGGGAGGCACTCGGCCCCCGAGGGGTGCCCCGGGCCCGGAGGCCGGCGGCTGTCGCCCTCGACCGGCAGGCCGCCCCGGAGGTCGTGTCCCGTACGTTCTTCCGCGCTGCCGTCGGCATGTCCGTCGTGCCCGGCGCGTCCCGTGTCCCGGGCGGGAGGGAGTGCTCCGGCCGCCCGGACGGGGATCCGCAGCATCGTCCCGCAGTCGCAGCCCAGTTCCGGGTGTGGCCACTGTGTCTCGCGGGCGCACGCCCCGCAGCGCACGGTGGCCCACTCGTCGTCCCACGCGCGCACGGTCACGACGGTCGGTTCCACGAGGGCGTCGAGCGAGGGCGCCACGGGCACCCCGCACACGCAGGGATAGGACTGCGCCGCGTAGCGGTGCTCGCGGCGGCAGGCCGGACACCGCACCGGCACGCTCTCGGCCATGGCCCACTCCAGGACGTCACGTCGGGTCAGCGTGCCCATCGTCCTCCAGCCGGGCGGCCTTCGGCAGCGAAACGGCCCGACGCCCCGCGATGGGGCCGGCCGGGCGCCCCACCCTTGACGCTCTCTCCTCCTCCGCCTACATTGCTTCCAGATAGTAGAAGTTAGTTTCCGCAATACGGAATCTAAAGCTCTCCGCGGGGCGCGACGGGGGCGGGAGAATCCGACATCCGAAGCAGGAGAACTCCATGGCTCGTATGACCGCTGCCCGCGCGGCAGTCGAGATCCTCAAGCGCGAGGGCGTCAGCAACGCGTTCGGCGTCCCGGGTGCGGCGATCAACCCCTTCTACGCCGCGCTCAAGGCGTCCGGCGGCATCAGCCACACCCTCGCCCGGCACGTCGAGGGCGCCTCCCACATGGCCGAGGGCTACACCCGTACGCACCCCGGCAACATCGGTGTCTGCATCGGGACCTCGGGTCCGGCGGGCACCGACATGATCACCGGCCTGTACTCCGCGACCGGCGACTCGATCCCGATCCTGTGCATCACCGGCCAGGCGCCGACCGCGGTGATCCACAAGGAGGACTTCCAGGCCGTCGACATCGCGTCGATCGCCAAACCCGTCACGAAGATGGCCGTCACGGTGCTGGAGGCCGCGCAGGTCCCCGGCGTCTTCCAGCAGGCGTTCCACCTCATGCGCTCCGGGCGTCCCGGGCCGGTCCTCATCGACCTGCCCATCGACGTCCAGCTCACCGAGATCGAGTTCGACCCCGACACCTACGAGCCGCTCCAGGCCTACAAGCCGGCCGCGACCCGCGCCCAGATCGAGAAGGCGATCGGGCTGCTGAACGCGTCCGAGCGTCCCCTGATCGTGGCCGGCGGCGGTGTCATCAACGCCGACGCCACCGAACTCCTCGTCGAGTTCGCCGAGTTGACCGGCACCCCGGTCGTCCCGACGCTCATGGGCTGGGGCATCCTGCCCGACGACCACGAGCTGAACGCCGGCATGGTGGGCCTGCAGACCTCGCACCGCTACGGCAACGCGACGTTCCTGGAGTCCGACTTCGTCCTCGGCATCGGCAACCGCTGGGCCAACCGACACACCGGCAAACTGGACGTCTACACCGCCGGCCGCACCTTCGTGCACGTCGACATCGAGCCCACCCAGATCGGCAAGATCTTCGCCCCGGAGTTCGGCATCGCCTCCGACGCCAAGGCCGCCCTGGAACTCTTCGTCGAGGTGGCAAGGGAGTTGAAGGCGGCCGGCAAGCTGCCCGACCGCTCCGTCTGGGCCGCCTCCGCGCAGGAGAAGCGGGCCACGCTCCAGCGCCGTACGCACTTCGACGACATCCCGATCAAGCCGCAGCGCGTCTACGAGGAGATGAACAAGGCCTTCGGACCGGAGACCCGGTACGTCTCCACCATCGGCCTCTCGCAGATCGCCGGCGCCCAGATGCTGCACGTCTACCGGCCGCGCCACTGGATCAACTGCGGCCAGGCGGGCCCGCTCGGCTGGACGATCCCGGCCGCCCTCGGTGTCGCCAAGGCAGACCCGGACGCGCAGGTCGTCGCCCTCTCCGGCGACTACGACTTCCAGTTCATGATCGAGGAACTGGCCGTCGGCGCCCAGCACCGGATCCCCTACGTCCATGTCCTCGTGAACAACGCCTACCTGGGCCTGATCCGGCAGGCGCAGATCGGCCTGGACATCAACTTCCAGGTCAACCTGGAGTTTGAGAACATCAACTCCCCCGAACTGGGCGTCTACGGCGTCGACCACGTCAAGGTCGTCGAGGGCCTCGGCTGCAAGGCGATCCGGGTCACCGACCCGAGCGAGCTGGGCGCCGCCTTCGAGCAGGCCAAGAAGCTCGCGGCCGAGTTCCAGGTCCCCGTCGTCGTCGAGGCGATCCTGGAGCGCGTCACCAACATCGCCATGAGCAAGACCAACGACATCAGCGCCGTCGTGGAGTTCGAGGAGGTCGCGACCGAGCCGGGTCACACACCCACCTCGATCCGGACCCTCAAGGTCTGACGCGGCACACCCGCGAACAAAGGGGCGGTCCATCCCGGGGGATGGGCCGCCCCCGCGCGTTGTTCCCAGGAGCGGACCGTTCCGGCATGCTCGGCCCATGCGGATGACCGTCTCCACCCCCCTCGGCGACATCGCCGTACGCTGCCTCGCGGAGCCCGTCGGCCCCACCCGGCCCGCGCGGGTCCCCGGCCGGTCCGAGGCACCCGCCCTGCTCCTGCTGCACGCCAACCCCGGCGACGGGCGGGACTTCGACGCCGTGCTGCCCGCCCTCGCCGACCGGCACCGCACCTATGTCGTCGACTGGCCCGGCTACGGCGGCTCGACCGCGCGCGACCCCGAACGGGTCACTCCCGAGGGGCTGGTGACCGTCGCGGAACGGGTGCTCGACGTACTGGCGGAGCGACACGGAGTACGCCGGATCGCCGTCCTCGGCAACAGCGTCGGCGGCTACGTCGCCTGTCGTCTCGCCCAGCGTCCACACGCCGCGGCGGTCACCGCGCTCGTCCTGGTGGACCCCGCGGGCTTCACCCGGCACACCGCGCTCACCCGCTGGTTCTGCCGCGAGGTGATGGGCCGTCCCGTCCGCGCCCGCCGGCTGGTCGTCCCGCTGGCCCGCGCCTACCTCGGCCGCCTCGGTACGCCCAGCGCGCGGGAGACGTACACCCGCACCCGTCAACTCCCCTACGAGGAGCGCAGACTGGCCGTGCACTGCGCCATCTGGCGCGGCCTCGCCGACCCGGACTTCGGGCTGGCCGACCCGGCCGGCCTCGACCTGCCGATCCTGCTGCTGTGGGGGCGCCGCGACCCGGTCGTCCCCGCGTTCCTCGACGGCCGCCGTGCCCGACGCGCGCTCCCCGCACGCGCGTCGAGCGTGCTGCTGCCGACCGGCCACGAACCGTACAACGAACGCCCGGGGCTCTTCCTGCGGCACGTCCTGCCGTTCCTGGACGATCCGGCAGCCGTCGTCCCGAGCCGCGTCAGAAGCCCCAGCCGCCCCCGCAGCAGGTGAGGCCGCGGCCGGGGAGCGGCGGGACGCGGCACGACAGCGCGACGGTCGAAGGCCCCGGGCCCCGCCGCCGCGCTGTCGTTCATGGTGCTTCCCCGTACCCCCGTACCCCCGTACCCCCGTACCCCCGTACCCCCGTACCCCCGTGCGGGACCCGCCGCCCCCGTGCCGGCGGGCCCCGTGTGCCGAGAATGTGCCTCATTCGGCGGGAGTTGAAGCCCCCGGGGCGGTGTTCAGAGCTTGATTTGAGGGTTCCGTAGGCCCGCTACGCCCGCTGGTGTACGTCCGGGGTCCGTTTGCCGCCCGTTTCGAGGCCCGGGTGTTTCCGGTACGGCCCGCCTGTCGCGCCGGGCGCTCCCGCGGGCGTCGGGACTCACTGTCCGGGGACACCGTCCTCCGGGTACTCGGAGAGCCCGGGCCAGTCGTCGGGGCCGCCGCCCAGCCACTGGATGATGTCGGTCTTCTCGACCTCGATCGCGTCGAGGTCGACGTCCGCCTGGCGCAGGATCTCGACCACGTCGTCCAGGTGGTACGCGATGCCGAGCAACCGGTCGCCCGCGGTGACCCGCCGCGATCCGTCCAGGCCGGGCGGGTGCACCACGGTCCGGGGAAATTCCATGCCGTCAGCCTCCATGGTCCCAGGCTGCTGCGCGCGGCCGCATTCCGCACCCGGAGGTCCCCGGCGCGGACCGTGTCCGCGCGGCCCCCGACGCACACGGCCGGGCGCCGGGTACGGGACCGTCCGTACCCGGCCCCCCGCCCGGGCGGGGTGTGGGGGGTGGGGTCCCCCGCGCCCGGGCGGTGC